>DKQU01000066.1 GCA_002471865.1 Fidelibacterota bacterium UBA7300
CCGCTTATTCCCCTGGGCCTCAAGAGCAATCCCCCGTCCGCCGATATAGGCCTCTTCGCCCACATAAAACCGTGGTGGTAGGTATTATCTGGAATGGGGAACGATTCCTTATCCAGAAGCGACTCCCGAAGGGACATCTAGGAGGTTTGTGGGAGTTCCCTGGTGGGAAAGTTGAAGAGGGGGAAGAGCTATCCACGGCTTTGTGTAGAGAAGTAGCTGAAGAGACAGGTTTAATAATAAAACTTGGACGAACCATTGGAAAAATTGAACATGCATACAGTCATTTTTCCATTTCTCTTCACGCTTATCACTGCCGATTAAACGGATCATCCACTCCTTTACAAATTGAAGATCGACGTTGGATCGCTCCAGAACAAATCGCGGACTTTCCCTTTCCCAAAGCAAATCATAAACTGTTTAATCTGTTGAATGAACAAGGGTGGCGACAATGACAGAAATCTGGGTAGGTCTTATCTTTATTGTGGTTGTGATCCTTGTCAGTATGGCAGTGAAATTGGTCCGTACTGTTGAAATTCATGGTGATGAGACTGGGGTCCATTTAAGGGACAGAAATATATTTCATGCACTGATTTCTCTGATCTTGATCCCCTTATCTTTCCTTGCTTTTTTCTTAATCAGTTTTGTTTTAATGATTTCGTTGCTTCTGATTAGACCTCACAGATTGATCCCCATTGTAAATATATGCAGCAGATTTATACTTCTCTGCTCAGGAGTAGTATGGAGAATTCACGGCAGGGAAAATGTGGACAAGAACAAGAGTTACGTTTGGATGTTTAATCACCAGTCCATTCTCGATATTTTCGTTATTGGCATGATGGTTCCCCACTACATTGTCGGAGTAGCTGCCCAATATCAGTTCAACTTACCTGTCTGGGGTTATGTAGTGAAAAAGTGGGGCAATATCCCGGTGAGCCGTAAAGATACTCGCGAGGCCATTAAAGCTATCGAACTGGCAAGGAACAAGCTGCTCGAAGGTACATCCATTATGATTGCTCCGGAAGGGCAGCGTACTGTTGACGGTAAATTGTGTCCTTTCAAAAAAGGAGCTTTTCATTTGGCCATGGGGGCTGATGGGACCATCCTCCCCGTGGGAATCCAGGGACTCTTCGATGTGAAGAGAAAGACCGATTGGCGAATTAAGCCCGGCAGGATTGATGTTTCTATCGGCCGCCCCATTCCGGCTTCAGAGTACGAAGGAATGACTGTGGAGGAACTTCGAGACTATGTTCGAGAAAGAATGCTGAAACTGATAGGTGAGGTATAATGAAGTTGCAAGAGATTATCAATTCTGAACATGCTGGTGAAATTATTCGAATCTGATAACTTTGCCTAGATAAACTCCCGTGCCTAAACTCTTCACCCGGAGAAACTGTAAATCCCCAAATAATAGAGAATGAAAGACCACTATCTACTGGACCCGAAGATCACTTTTCTCAATCACGGTTCTTTTGGTGCCTGTCCGAAGCCGGTGTTTAAAGATTATCAGAACTGGCAGCGGAAATTGGAAGAACAGCCGGTTAGATTCTTACGGGAAGAAGTTTATCATCATTTAAAAAACGCTCGGGATGCATTGGGTGCATACGTTGGCTGTGACGGCGATGATCTGATCTTTGTGCCGAATCCCACAACGGCTGTAAACACCGTTATTCGCAGCCTCAATCTATCTGCTGGAGATCAAATTCTCTCTACCGATCATGAGTACGGTTCTCTGGTACGGGCGTGGGAGTGGTTCACCCGGGATAAACAAGTTGAGTTCATCCAGAGAGAATTGCCGCTCCCCATGACCACCCATGAACAATTTGTACAACACTTCTGGGCAGGTGTTACAGATAGAACCAGGGTAATCTTTTTGAGCCATATTACCAGTTCTACCGGGCTGATCTTCCCAGCAGAGGAGATTTGTAAAAAAGCTCGTGATGCTGGAATCCTCACTATCATCGATGGAGCACATGTACCCGGGCACATTCCCCTGAACATCACTGAGATGGAGCCTGATATTTATACAGGTGCTTGTCATAAATGGTTATCTGCGCCCAAAGGCTCTTCATTTCTCTACGTGAAAAAAGAATTACAGGAACTTATTAAGCCTCTGATTATCAGTTGGGGTGCTGAGGTAGATCCCTCTCCCTCTCCTTTTATCCATGAGAATCAATTACAGGGGACGAGGGATCCAAGCCCTTTTCTGGCTGTGCCGGCTGCCATTCGATTTCAGGAGGAAAACGATTGGGAGTCCGTAAAATCACAATGCCGCAGATTGACACGTGAGACTCGGGACCGTGTGTACGAGATAATCAATACGGCACCTATTTGTCCCAACTCAGAAGAGTGGCTGGGACAGATGGCGACTGTTGAGATAGAAGTAGATGATCCTGAAAAAGTAAAAAACAGTTTATTGGAGGATTATGCTATAGAAATCCCCGTTTTTTCATGGAAAGATAAGGCATTTCTCCGCTTCTCATTCAATGCCTACAATAAACAAAGGGATGCTGATAAATTGATCAATACTTTGAGGGAGCTGTTATGAGCCACCGTCTCGTAATGTTCGACATTGACGGTACGCTCCTTTTTCCCGGCACACTGGCACGCAAGCTTTTGGATCGGGCCATAGAAGATAATATTGGTGAATCACCGCGGCTGGCGTTGGAGGATGTGGCCGGGTATACAGATCCGGTCATTGTTGGCAACGCCCTGCGCCGGATGGGGATAAAAGTTGATCGCATCCAGAACAGGGTGGATGCTATTTTAGAAAATTACCTGATTGAACTGCGGAAAGACTTTCCAAAGTACACCGAGCCGCATCTTTACGATGATGGGGTGTCATTGGCTGACACCTGCCGCAAAAAAGGGTGGGGAGTGGCTTTACTATCCGGGAATCTACGAGAAGGGGCTCGGATCAAACTTGAGCGGTTTGGAATATGGGACGATTTTGCCTTTGGTGTCTTCGGCGATGATGCTGCTAGCCGTAGTGATCTCCTCTGGTTAGTGCCTGAAATGGCATGGGATGCACTGGGTGAAGCTTATACTCATGCCCATATCATAATGGTTGGTGATACGCCAAATGACGCTCGAATTGCCGTGGAGAACGGCAGCAGATCCCTCATTGTCTGCAGAAGACCGGAATGGCGAAGTAAAATTGAAGCAGAGCAGCCTACATGGCTGGTGGATTCATTAGAAGAAACAGATAAGATTCTTGAATGGATGGAGGATGGATTATGACCTATATTTATCTCATAGCTCACTTTGCATTGATGCTTTTATGGGTATTACCGGCATTTTATTTGAATTACAGGCTTTTGAGGAATTATCCGGATGGTGCACCAGAAGAAAAACTAATTCTTTTAAAGAATGTTCAATCTATATCAGATAAGACTGAACTGCCTGCATCATCCTTCATTCTTTTGATAGGAGTGCTTATGATTCTAGATAACACTTTTTTTCTTCAGATAGGAATTATCCATTTTAAAATATTATTGGCGCTCATTGCTATTGGGTTATACCACATGTCCAGGGGAAGATTAAGACGCATTATAACATCATTGGAGGGGAGTGGTGCTGTAGCCGGTCAAGGTCGCCAACTAATTCTCTTGCGTATAATTACTCTGGTACTCATAGTTTCGGTAGTTTTACTGATTTTCACATTGAATGGTTTTTTTAAGACGGTTTATCTGATAGGGTCTTGGATTAGTTAGGGAAAGCGTGATGGACCGTTTCGGTCGCTCCATCTGATCGTGACCTTACCGAATGAAGAAGCCAGATTTGCTTTTAGTGGTTTGCCGTATGTTTCACTTATTCCTACGGCAGTTGACTCAGACAGTTCGATATAAAGAGGGAAGTCGCTAATTATGGCTTCATGGAGTGCAACTTCTGGATTGTTAACTTCTACTTGGAAGTTAGCAGGGAAGTCTCGAGGGAGTTCCAGAAAAATGTTTCCAGCGTTTGCTGTTGCATCTATGGTATGTCCGGACATTGTTCCATCCCAGCTTTTCTGTATCACTATATCCCCGGATTCTGTTTCAATGTTGACACGTCCAGCTAACTGTTCTCCAGTAATCCCCCCGTTTTTTGTCCAGCCTAAAATATCACCGCTGATATTGTTGAGGGAGAGATCTCCATTGCTTGAAAAAAGATCGAGATTTCCTTTCAAAAATTTTACTCGAATGTCTCCCCTCAAGGTTTTGAGCTGTGTATCACCACTCCCATTCATTAAAGCTACATCGCCGTCAAGAGTGTGTACTGAGATCGTACGTCCATAAACGTTATCAATTACTATTGTCCCCTCACTACCTGTTATTTGAATATCACCCTCAACCGATTTAATGTCTATATTTCCGCTATCGCTGCTTACTTCCAAGTCTCCCATAATGGTTTCTGCTTTGATGTTACCAGCCAATGTAGTGAACGTTGTGTTGCCTGAAATGTTATTGCAATAGAGATTTCCTGCTAGAGAAGAAGCAATGGTACGGCCGCTTATTTTTGAAAGAGAAATATCACCTAATTTTGTCATAATTAAAAGTGTGCCCGAAAAACCCTCTGCTGCAATGCTTCCTGACGTGAGATCCGCCATAATTTGAAAATGAAGAGGTAGAATTATTTGATAGTTTGCATCTGTGATTTTGATAGGCAGATTTTGGCCGGTAAGATAAACTTTGTCTACCTTTGATTCCAGCCCGGTTTTCGCGTCTAGATAAAGGTTAAGTGCATTTTCTTCAGTTACGGCATTAATAACCATAGTTTCTTGGAGTAAAATCTGTTTTTTATTTTGACTGCTTAGAGAAACATCGCCACTGATATTTTCTAGCAAAAGGCTCCCCAAGCCGGCTGAATTGATAGAGTATGAAGAAGTAACCCGGAAGCGATTATATGCCTCTCGGGTAATTTCCTGTGCGGAAATACCAACGTAAAATGATAATAGTAGCAATCGACCTACAACAATAGAGGTTTTATTAGGTCTTTTTCGGCTTTTACAGTTAATTAGTTTGACCTTTAGAGGCCTGTTTCTCCCACAGTTTTTTTCACATGTTCAAAGGTGTTTTGAAGAGCGGCATTTTCGTCTTCTGTCAGTTCAAATTCGATGATTTTTTCTACACCCCCGGCACCTATAACTGCGGGGACACCGATAAAGTAACCGTCAATGCCATATTCACCTTCACAAAGAGCGGCACTTGGGATCACACGTTTTTTGTCCAGAATGTAGGCTTCCGCCATTTCCATTGCACACTGAGCAGGAGCGTAGAATGCGGAACCGTTTCCGAACAATTTTACGATCTCACCACCAGCAACACGAGTCCGTTTTACGATCGCTTCCAGTCGGTCGGCAGGAACCAGTTCGGTAATCGGGATCCCGGCGACGTTCGCTGTACGGATAATCGGAACCATCGTATCACCATGACCACCCATCACCATGCAGTGGATGTCTTGTACTGAGTAGCCGGTCTCCATAGAAAGGAATGTGCGGAAACGTCCTGTATCAAGAGCACCTGCCATTCCAACCACCATATTCTTAGGAAAACCGGAGACCTTGTAGAAAGAATACACAATAGCATCCAAGGGGTTGGATACGACGATCACGAAAGCATTTGGAGCGTATTTTTTCACATTTTCAGCTACGTTAGTGATAATCTTGATATTGATACTAAGTAGATCTTCTCTATCCATACCAGGCTTACGGGGAACACCCGCTGTTATAACGATAACATCAGCCCCTTCAATGTCCGCGTAATCAGAAGTACCAGACAGGTCGACATCGTAGCCGTCGTGGGGACGCAACTGCATAATATCAAGAGCTTTGCCTTTTGCCATCCCTTCCGCTTCCGGAATATCAAGGATGACTACATCACCCAGTTCTTTTTGAGCTGCGATCAGGGCAAGATTTCCACCGATCTGTCCGCCTCCAATAAGTGCTATCTTTTTTCTGTTCATTATTCCTCCTGAGGATATGATGATCTGTTAATAAGTAAACACATGATGGCTTTCTATAATGACACTTACTATGAATTTACGGGATAAAGCAAAGATTTGGAAGTGCCAACAAAGAATGGAAATAAAAATCCCCGTATCATAATACGGGGGCAGTTTTTGGCTTAAACTGAGAAAAAGAGATCAGTTACTAAATGTTAATCAGACAGAATACTGACAATCTTACGGTCGCGACCCTTTCTGCCGAATTTCACAATTCCGTCAGCTTTAGCAAAAAGGGTGTCGTCTCCACCAATGCCTACATTTATTCCCGGGTGGATTTTTGTTCCTCTCTGACGAATAATAATAGACCCAGCCGTTATGAATTGACCATCATAAGATTTAACTCCGAGTCGTTTTGAGCGGCTGTCTCGCCCGTTTTTTGTGCTGCCCATTCCTTTTTTATGTGCCACGGTGTTAGTCTCCTGTTTCCTCTTCAGCTAGCACCGCTTGTTTCTCGGGTGTCGAAGCTGAGATTTTGTCTATCTTAATTATGGAAAAATCCTGACGATGGGTGTTTTTTACACGATAACCTTTTCTCCGTTTCTTTTTAAAGACTACTACCTTTTTTCCTCTGCCATGACTAAGAATTGTTGCATCAACTTGAACGCCATTGACATTCGGTGTGCCAACATGAATTTGCTTTCCGTCATCGTAAAGCAATACATTATTATAACTGACGGACGTACCCTCATCAGTTGGCTGGCGTGGAACTTCCAGCTCAAGTCCGAGCTCTACCCGTAGCTGTTTACCTGATATATCAACTATTGCAAACATTATTATCGTATTCCATGTGCATTTAAGCTAAGAAATTTACTGTTAGTATTATCTTCAGTCAAGAGATACTTGATCTGTGACATCAATGCCTGATTTCTTAGATATAAAGCGGAACTCGTCTGGCCCGATCTGTTCATCTCCTTCAATACCAATATGTACAAAATTTTTCCACATAAAATTTCTCATAACCTTTTTCTTTGAATTATTCAGGTACTTCTCCAATGAAGGATGAACTATCAGTTTCAGTCTTAGGTCACGATTATTTTTTCGGTAAGTACGTAGCCAGTTGTCAACTCTAGTGATGACAGTATCTTTTGATGCAACTCGTCCAATACCATGACAGGTAGGGCACTCTTCACTTAGTGTATGCAGGAGAGAAAGGCGTATGCGTTGCCGCGTCATTTCCAAAAGACCAAAGTCGCTAATGGGGGAAACGGCTACTTTGGCTCTATCCTTTCTCAGTTCGCGTCGAAGTTCATGGAAGATACGCTTTTTATTTCCACTCCGCTGCATATCTATAAAATCAATTACTATTAGACCTCCGATGTCTCTTAGACGGAGTTGCCGAGCTGTTTCCCGAGCGGCTTCCAAGTTAATTTTGAGAGAATTGTCTTCGTGGGCACGCTTGCCAACAAAACGGCCACTGTTAACATCTATTACTACCATTGCCTCAGTGTGTTCTATGATAAGATAAGCACCACTTTTCAACCAGACTCTACGTCGCATAGATTTCTCAATTTCTTTATCTATTCCCTCTTTGCCAAACAGAGGAGATTTTCCTTTATGAAGTTCCAGGCGCGAGACCATTGAAGGTGAAATGTTTTGAAGATGCTGCTGCAGCCGTCGGTATAGTTTGCGGGAATCAAATACTACTTTGTCAATATCTGATGTTAATAAATCTCGTATAACTGTAGAGACAGTTTCTAAATCTTCGTGGACCAAAGCTGGAGATGGAAGATTATCAGCTTTAGACTGAAGAGCTTTCCAGTTTTTAAGAAGAGAGTCGAGATCTTTTTTCAGTAGGCGATCACTTTTACCTTCAGCCTCTGTGCGTGCAATGACTCCTACGTTTTTTGGAATTAGATTCCGAATAGATTTTCTCAACCTTCTCTTTTCGTATTTATCCCATATTTTTTTTGAGATTCCCACAAAGTCAGCCTCCGGGACAAGTACTACTAGATGTCCAGGAATAGCTAAATTGGTGGTTACTCTGGGGCCTTTTCCAGAAAAAGCTTCTTTAATAACCTGTACCAGAATATCCTGACCTGTTCTTAATTCTACTTGAATTTCCTTTAGTGTAGCTCCATTTTTTCTTTTGCCTTCATCTTCTTCCTCAGATGTTGAAGCATCTCTTAGAAGTTCTGGGTTGCTTATTTCAGAAAAGGGTAGGAAAGCATTTATATCGTATCCAATATCTACAAACGCAGCCTGCATGCCGGGAATAACATTTTCTACTTTTCCCTTATAAATGTTACCAACCAAGCTCTCTTGATCAGGCTTTTCGATGTAGATTTCCACCAGTTTCCCGTCTTCTTTAATAGCTATCCGGCGTTCACTAGCGGTTTCGCTAACAAAAACTTCTTTGCTCATAAATTAGTTACTCCTTCAAATTACATGTTTCTTATACACATAGTGTATAGTGCCTTTATATGGCACAAGCGTAGTTATCCCAAGAGAATAACTCTACTTCGACAAACTATGTCTACTCGTTTTTTCACGGCGTTTTTTCTCGGCAACGCCAATCTGACAGTTATTGTATGTCAGTCTGTATGGAAGGAACTGAGGGAGGAGTACGAGGAAAAAATCTTCTTTGTTTCTTGTGTATCCGCAGAAATTTCAATTCTTGTCCAAAACTATTTCTAAAAACCTTCCTTAGAATCCTTCTAAACCTTAAAGTACAGTTAATCTTTCATCTTCCAAAGTTATTTATCAATAACAACTTGAAATAAATAAGTTTCGCTTATACTCATATTTGGCTTAAACTTCCCCTGTCGTGATTTAAGCCATATTGCCGCGACCTAAAATAACGGTGCTAAAAAGGCCTTCAAGCCGGGATGCACCGGCTTTTTTGCTATGAAGACTATTAAAGAGATACTAGCTGAACGAATCTTAATAATGGATGGTGCCATGGGAACCATGGTGCAGGCTTACCTATTGGAAGAATCTGATTTCAGGGGTGAGCGTTTTCTAGATCACTCTTTCGATTTGAAAGGGAATAATGATATACTAAATCTCACCAAGCCAGAAATAGTTGCAGATATTCACCAAGCTTATCTTGAAACCGGGGCGGACATAATAGAGACTAATACGTTCAATGCAAACAAAATCTCCCAGAAAGATTATGGAATGGAAGACTTGGTGTATGCAATCAATCTGGAGGCGGCTCGGATTGCTCGGAATACTGTCGATAAATTTATTAAAGAACATCCCGGGAACACTCGTTTTGTAGCCGGTGCTTTAGGTCCTACCAATAGAACTGCTTCTCTTTCTCCAAATATCAATAATCCCGGGGAAAGAAACATAACCTTTGACGATCTTGTGTCTGCATACAGTGAGCAAACTCGAGGGTTGCTAGATGGCGGAGTGGACATCCTTCTAATTGAAACGGTATTTGATACACTCAATTGTAAAGCCGCACTTTTTGCGGTTCGCCAAATATTAGACGAACGTTGCGAAGATATTCCGTTGATGGTCTCCGGCACAATCACCGATGCCAGCGGACGGACACTTTCGGGTCAAACGGTTGAGGCATTCTGGCACTCAATCCGCCATGGAGATCTTTTTGCTGTTGGGCTGAACTGTGCTTTAGGAGCCGAGCAAATACGTCCCCATCTTGACGCACTTTCTTCCGCTGCAGACATCTTTACATTTGTTTATCCGAACGCCGGGCTGCCAAACGAATTAGGCGAGTACGACGAAAATCCAGAGAAGATGGCATCTGAGATCAAGGAATTTGCTGAAAGTGGACTTGTAAACCTTGTTGGTGGTTGTTGTGGGACGACACCAGATCATATTAGAACTATAGCAGATGCAGTAGAAAAACTTTCACCTCGAAAGGTGCCCAAGATAGAATCTTACACTCGATTAAGCGGCTTGGAGCCCATAACCATTCGACCTGACAGCAATTTCGTCAACGTGGGCGAACGGACAAACGTAGCAGGTTCAGCTAAGTTTCGCAGGCTCATTTCAGATGGGAATTATGAAGAAGCGTTGAACGTAGCTCGGAATCAAATCGAAAACGGCGCTCAGATTATAGATATCAATATGGACGAAGGTCTCCTTGATTCCGAAGCTGCGATGGAGTTTTTCTTGAGGCTGGTAGCTACTGAACCTGATATTTCTAGGGTGCCGGTCATGGTGGATTCGTCAAAATGGTCGATTATTGAAACAGGTCTGAAAAATTTGCAAGGGAAGGGAGTCGTTAATTCCATCTCCCTAAAAGAAGGTGAGGAAGAGTTTATCCGGCAAGCGAAACTTGTACGTCGATATGGAGCAGCCGTTATCGTTATGGCATTCGATGAGGAAGGGCAGGCAGACAGTTATGAACGGAAGGTGCAGATCTGTAGTCGCGCTTACAGCATTCTTACTGACGAAATTGGGTTCCCTCCTGAGGATATCATTTTCGACCCTAACATTTTCGCTGTAGCGACCGGTATCCCAGAACACAATGAATATGCACAAGCTTACATTGAAGCCGCCCGGACTATCAAAGAGACATTGCCGGGAGTGCATGTGAGCGGCGGAGTGAGCAATCTTTCCTTTTCCTTCCGCGGAAACAACTCCATCCGAGAGGCGATGCATTCCTGCTTTCTGTATCATGCCGTACAGTCCGGGATGGATATGGG
>DKQU01000041.1 GCA_002471865.1 Fidelibacterota bacterium UBA7300
TGCTCAAGTTGCTTCTCGACTTGTTCCGTTTATGGTGACTATCTATTTACTGGCTGCAATTATGATTTTGTTATCACATATTTCAGAAATCCCATCCCTCATCAGATTAATCATTCATGATGCTTTTACCGGTGAGGCTGTATTGGGCGGAGCTGTGGGAGCGGTGATAGCTACAGGAATTCGCCGGGCTGCTTTTTCCAATGAAGCCGGCATGGGAACGGAGGCAATGGCGCACGGTGCCGCCAAGACCAAAGAACCTGTTCGCGAAGGATTGGTGGCAATGCTGGGTCCACTTATTGATACCATCATAGTTTGCAGCGTAACTGCTCTTGTGATTCTTACTTCAGGGATGTGGCAGGCTGGCTTTCAATCAGCTGAAAAAGTAACCATACCGGCTGGCTCAGAATCAGTCAATCTTAGAATAGATGATATTAAAGAACTTAGTTCGCCTAATAAAAAGTGGGTAGGACTGGAGTTTACAATAAGTAAGGAACTGAATAATGCTACCGTAATAAATGATACAATCGAGATTATCTCCGTAGTCGATAAGGAAACACTACTCTGCAAAAACCTCGGGAATAAAGATATTAATGTTGTAAAAGATTCATGGTTTCAACTTGAGGAGAACGGTGTTACACTGACAACTCTTGCATTTGATAAGGAGCTTGGTGTTGCAGGTAAAATATTGATTATAATTGCTGTTTTAACCTTCAGTTTATCTACCATGTTTGGATACTCCTATTATGGACGAAAATGTGCAGGCTACCTGTTAGGAGTGCGTTGGAAGCCGGCTTACAACTGGGTTTATGTTTTGGCAATTGTGGTTGCCTCCATGGTAAAGATAGATTTAGCCATTAATTTTGTTGACTCTATGTTTGCGTTAATGGCTATTCCAACTGTGATCTCTACCTTGATTCTTGCTCCCAAAGTTATGCAAGCCGCCAGGAAGTATTTCCGACAATTGGAGAGTTAGGAAGCTAAGATTGCTTGGGAATTGACGTTTTCAAAGGCATTTTCGTGAGATAAATTCGTCGGAGACGGCTGGGTGATGCCAGTAGGACTTTAGCTCGAAACTTTCCGAGGTTCAACGATTCACCGGCTCTCGGAATACGTCCCAGGGAAGAGATTACAAATCCGCCGATAGTTTCATAATTCCCCTCGGGGATTTCATAACCGAAATTTATTAAATCGTCTATTTCCACCAGAGAGTCAACAACCAATCCACCACCCTGTACTCGAGAAATATTCTTTCCTGCCTCGTCAAAAATGTCTTCAAAATCACCGAACAGTTCCTCCACAAGATCTTCTATGGTGACCATGCCTACTGTTTCACCGATTGTATCAGTAATAAAGGCGATGCTGGAAGTGTGTTGTTTCAACTTTTCCAGTGCTGAGCTTGCAGCTCGTTTTTCGGATATAAACATGGGTTTTTTCATGATTGTCTTGAGAGAAATCGGGTTAGAGAAAAGATCGTGGAGGAAAATAACCCCAACGATGTTATCTGGTGAACCGTCACAGACCGGAAGCTTCGAGAAACCAGTATCTGCTAGAACCGTTTCGGCATCCTCGAATGTGGAATCAATGGTTATGGAAACAATATCGGAAAGGGGAGTCATCGCTTCAGTGACCGGTTGACTGCCAAACTCAAAGATGTTTGTGATCATCTCTTTTTCATCGGATTCAAGTTCTTCACCTATCTCTTTTTCCTGAAAAAGTATCTTCAAGTCTTCGCGGGTAAACATAGAAGACTTAGTAGATGTATCGGGAGTCAGTAGACGAGAATAAATCGTGACAAGTTTCACAAAAGGAGCCAAAGTGAACTCAAAGATCCTCATGAGAGGTGTGACTCCCAAAGCGAACAGATTTGCATGATCTCTAAAAATTACTTTTGGAATGATTTCACCGAAGATAAGAATCACTGAAGCGATTATGAAGATTGTGATTGTTTTATCGGTGCCAGCATTAATGAGAGCTACTGTGGCAAAAGATGAAGTAAGAACATTGGCAACGTTCGTACCGATTAAGAGTGTGGTAAGATAGCGTTCTGGTTCAGCGAGAAGTCCGAGAGTACGTCCTGCAGAGCGGTGACCCTGCTTCTGCCACACTTCCATCTGGAGTGGGTTAGCCTGGATAAAGGCGATCTCCGTTCCGCTGAAGAATGCTGAGAAGATAAGTCCAGTTAGAGCTACAATTGGTTCAATCATCATCTGCTTATCATAAATATAGTTTATAGTAGCATATCAAAACAACATACTAAAGATATTTATTGGGTCAATCTATTTTCCTCCTTAGTCTGTCTTCCGTAACTTTAGAGACTTTTATGACTGATAAGCTGGACAGAGAGCAACTCTTCACCGAACAGCAGAACATCCGTTCCCTCGATCTGGACTCTCGATCGATAGCTGAGATTCTCACCATCATTAATGATGAAGATGCAGGAGTGGCCGAGGCTGTTCGTAAAGTCCTACCAGCTGTTGAGCAGGCAGTAGAGCTGGCTGCGGAAGCCATCAGGGGAGGACACCGGGTTTTCTACGTGGGCGCCGGCACAAGTGGACGCCTGGGAGTTCTGGATGCATCAGAATGTCCGCCTACATTTTCAGCGCCGCCTGAATGGTTTACAGGGGTTATCGCCGGTGGAAGGGAAGCACTCACTAAGTCTATTGAAGGCGCTGAAGACCAGCCGGAAGAGGCTGTACGAGACCTTGATGATACAGGACTTTCAGCAGGCGATCTTGTAGTGGGAATCGCAAGCAGCAGCACAACACCGTATGTATTGAAGGCTCTGGAGTACGGACACGAATCCGGCTGCGGGACGGTTTTCCTCATTTGCAATCCAGCACCGCTTGTTGAAATTGATGTGGATGTGCTGATTCCTATTGATGTTGGGCGAGAGGTCATCACTGGGTCGACTCGGATGAAATCAGGGACTGCCACCAAAATGGTACTCAACATGATTTCTACGGCAGCCATGGTGAGGTTGGGGAAAGTGTACGGTAATCTGATGGTGGATCTAAGGGCTGTGAATGATAAACTGGTGGATCGAGGCACGAGGATAATCTCCAAGTTGACTTCACTCACTTACAATGAATCTCAGAAACTCCTCAAAGAAGCAGATATGGAAGTAAAGACGGCAGTCGTTATGCATGCTCGGAGTTGTGACTACTATAAAGCCAAAGCTCTCTTGTCTGAACAGGGAGGATTTCTAAGACCATTTCTGGGAAATGAGTCCGACTAAGCTGAAGGATAAGGAAACTCTCCGAATGGTAGGCCTCATGACGGGGACCTCCATGGATGGGCTCGATATTTGTTTGGCAGATGTAACCTTTTCCGGCAATTCTGTGCAATGCAAGATGATTGACTCGACCATGATTCCCATTACTAAGCAGTTACAGCAGGATATACGACAAGCTCTTTCCAGTTCTACAGAAATTGTAACCCGAGTTCATTACGATCTCGGCAGGTTTCTTGCCGCCAGAACAGAACGCTTTTTAACAGAAACTGGGATTGGTGATATTGATGCCGTCGCAATGCACGGTCAGACGATACACCATGTCAGCGGTGAGGCGACTCTCCAGATCGGAGAGCCGTCCTTTTTATCGGAAGTGCTGGGAGTTCCGGTCGTGTCGGACTTCCGAGCTCGAGATATTGCTGCCGGCGGCACAGGAGCACCTCTTATTCCGGCGGTGGACAAGTGGCTTCTTCAACGGGAGACGGAAGCAGTTGTCTGCCTGAATCTCGGAGGCATTGCCAATGTGACGTTTCTTCCGGCCAAAAATTCTGATGCAGATGTAATGGGTTTCGATACCGGTCCAGCCATGTCACTGTTGGACGAAGCAGCAAGTCAACTGCTGAATGAGACATTCGATTCCGATGGTAAGAAAGCACTTTCCGGCGAACCGAATGAGGAATCTGTTGCTCACTGGATGACAGATGGTTTTATTCAAGCAGAACCGCCAAAATCTACAGGTCGAGACTATTTCGGTGCCCATTGGCTCAAGAAAAATCTTCCTGATTTAAACCAATGGGAAATTGCAAATCTACTGGCATCATTATCTCTTTTTACAGCCCGTTCGGTGGCGGTAAATTGTCGCCAATTCCTTCAGATGCAAAATGTGAAAGAGATCATTGTAAGTGGTGGTGGTGTCCACAATCGAGCGGTAATGCAAAACTTGGAAAAAGAGTTTGCAACCATTTCTGTGGTAGGTTCTGATTCGTATGGAATTGATCCTGATATGAAGGAAGCGGTCGGTTTTGCCATTCTGGGAGCGGCATATCTAAAAGAGATTCCAGGTAATATACCATCAGTCACAGGAGCTTCTCGATCGGTTATACTTGGAAAAATGACAATATGAAAAGGAGTAACGTTGAAAGTTAATCCATATGTTTTTCGTGAATACGACATTCGCGGTGTAGTAGCAGACGATTTCTCACCGGAGTTTGCACATGCATTAGGGCGAGGTTATGGCACTTTTGTTAAGCGAGGCGGCGGTCGGGAAATTAGTCTAAGCGGTGATATTCGACTAACCACGCCCGTGCTGAAAGAGAACTTCAAAGCGGGGGTGCTGGAAACGGGAGTGGACGTTATTGATATCGATATTCTCCCGACTCCGGTAAATTATTACAGCATGTTCAAGCTGGGCGTTGCAGGAGCTGCTCAGATTACCGGCAGTCACAATCCTCCGGATATGAACGGATTTAAGCTCTCGTTCCAGAAAGGTGCAGTCTATGGGGAGATGATCCAAGAAATCCGCAGGCTTATCGAGAACGATGATTTCGAGTCAGGTGAAGGGACAGAAGTAGGGTATAATCTTCTGCCGGAATACCTCTCTATGGTGCTTGGGAAGATCAATTTCAACCGTCCCATGAAAATAGCCATGGACTGCGGAAATGCTGCAGCTTGTCTGGCTGCTCCAGAGATATTCCGCAAGTTAGGTGCTGATTTAACAGAGATATTTTGTGATGTGGATGGTAGATTTCCGAATCATCATCCTGATCCCACAGTTCCGGCAAATCTGACTGAGCTCATCAAGACTGTTCGTGACGGCGATTTCGATTGCGGCATTGCGTATGACGGCGATGCTGACAGAGTAGGTGTGATTGATGAAAATGGTCAAGTTATCTGGGCAGATATACTCATGGCGCTTCTACTTCCTGAAATTGTAGAGCCGGGTGACGAAGTTCTTTTCGATGTGAAATGCTCTCAAGCGCTTGAAGAGGAGATAGTCCGCTTGGGAGGCAATCCAGTGATCTGGAAGACCGGTCACTCCCTCATCAAGCAGAGAATGAAAGAGCTGGATTGCAAGTTTGGCGGGGAAATGAGCGGGCATCTCTTCTTTGCAGATGACTATTTTGGTTACGATGATGCCATCTATGTCTCTGCTCGAATTGTGCAGATGCTTTCCCGTCAGGATAAGGCACTTTCCAAACTTGTCGCCAATCTCCCGCAATACGTTTCCACTCCGGAAATGCGCTTGGACTGTCCGGATGATGAAGCCAAGTTCCGATTGGCTGAAGCTGCAGTAGAATACTTTTCGGCTAACTACGACTGTCTGGATGTAGATGGTGTTCGAATCCGTTTTGATGACGGATGGGGATTGGTGAGAGCATCCAACACTCAGCCGGTAATTGTGGTTCGCTTCGAAGCAAAAACAGAAGAACGGATGAATGAGATAAAGACAACAGTTCTCTCAAAAATGAAGGAACTTGGCGAGTTCGCCATGCCGGAAGATGACTGACGATTTTCTGAGAAAAGTAGAAAATTATCGTCAACAAATAGATCGAGGGATGATCGCTCTTGCAAAAAAGAGCGAACCAAGATATCTCTATGAGCCTGTTTCATATGTATTCGAAGGAAAAGGGAAACGGCTGAGACCCATCCTTGTTTTGCTTACTGCGGAAATGTTTTCAGCGACTGTAAACAGTGCAATTCCTGCAGCTTTGGCTGTGGAAGCACTCCACAATTTTTCACTGGTTCACGATGATATCATGGATCAAGATGATTTGCGGCACGGGAAACCCACTGTTTTTCGGAAGTGGGGTGAGTCGGAAGCCATTCTGGCCGGTGATGCAATATTCACCATTGCTTATACACAAATAATGCAGTTAGAACAGTGCGCCTTGACAGCATTGAAGATTTTTAATGCAGCTAATCTAAAACTTTGTGAAGGACAGGCGCTGGATAAGGATTATGAAGCACGAAGCGACGTGCATATCAACGATTACCTTGAGATGGTGGCTCTTAAAACAGGAACATTATTATCACTCTGCTGTCAGCTTGGTGGACTCATTGGCGGCGCATCTGAAAAAGATCTAAACTCTTTATCGAAATTCGGTCATCTGCTGGGACAATCATTCCAAATTCAAGACGATGTACTCGAGATTTTCTCTGATACCAAAACTATGGGGAAGAGTTTGGGGAGTGATGTATTGACAGAAAAAGTGACTTATCTGAGTTGTGCAGCGAGAGAACATGATTCTTCAGCATGGAGTGAATTGTTATCTTCTGTCGAAGGGAAAAAGATGGAAAGTGAAATCCTACCTGCTCTTCGTGAATACTTAGAAAACTCCGGCATTAAGGCTAAAGCGGAACAGAAAGTTGAGGAACTGTTGAAAAATGCGATAGTAGAATTAGAATCGATTCAAGCAGAGGATAAGAGCAATCTCAATCAATTCGCCGAAATGATCTTACAACGAAGGAAATAGTCATGTCCGATGAAAAGTTCAAACGATTAGATCCAGACAATATGTTTGGACATATTTATGGTTTTGCAGACCAGTTGGAATCTGCTATGGAGATCGGCAAAACTGTAAAGCTTAAGCACGATTATTCTTCTGCAAAGAATATTCTTTTTGCCGGCATGGGCGGATCGGCTATTGCCGGAGATGTAGCGTCTGCCGTAATATCTGAGAACTGCAATATTCCATCAGTAGTCAATAGAAATTATTCTCTGCCTCAATGGGTGGATGAGTCCACATTGGTGATTTGTTTGAGCTATTCCGGTAATACTGAAGAGACGCTAAGCTGCATGGAAGAAGCATTTAGTAAGGGTGCCATGACGTTGGGAATTACTACAGGCGGGGAGCTTGTATCAAAATTGGAAGAGCAAGGGAGAGATGTGGTAAAGATTCCTGAAGGATTTCCTCCCCGGGCTGCGTTGGGTTATCTGTTTATTCCAATTTTGTATGTTCTCAAGGAAAGTGGGGTACTTGATAACTTAGATGAGACAGCTCTATCATCTTCTATTAATCAGCTCAGATTAGAGCGGGATATACTTTCAGTCGAGGGAGAAGAAAATCGTGCGAAAGAGGTAGCTCAGACAATTTACTCAACTGTTCCAATAATTTATGGTGAAGCACAAAATACAGCTGTGGCTGCTCTGCGGTGGCGCGGGCAGTTGGAGGAAAATGCAAAAATGGTTGCCTTTCACCATGTTCTACCGGAAATGAATCACAATGAAATCGTCGGTTATGAGAACAATCCTGAACTGCTAAGTAACCTTGGAATAATTTGGTTAACAGATAAATCAGATCATGAAAGAAATCGAAGAAGGCGAGAGTTGACAAAATCTATTATTGGCGAAAAAGTTTTGTATCAGTTTTATATTACTGGAAAGGGTAATAGCTATTTTGAAAGGTTGATTTATCTCATACATTTTGGAGATTGGGTTAGCTACTGGTGCGCCATTTTTCACGAAACGGATCCAACTCCGGTTGAATCTATAACCCAACTGAAAAAGTTGCTTTCTGAGTGATGGAACTCACTGATTTCATGTTTAGGGGTTGCAATATGTTAGTTATGAACATAAATTTGAATAGGTAACCTCCCTGAAATTATGATACCCGTCGAAGTCACAAAAATATCGTTTTATCCACCCAGCAAGGGATATGCAGTTATTCTGCAGGAGATTGGTGGGGAGAATCGGAGATTACCTGTAATAGTAGGTTCATTCGAAGCGCAATCAATTGCACTGGCTTTGGAAAATGTCGATACTCCGCGCCCAATGACTCACGATTTAGTCTGTAGTATTCTAAATAATACAGAAGTAGGATTATCCGCAATATCAATAACAGATCTTTCTGACGGTACTTTTTTCGCTGAACTGAAAATTAACTCTAGTAAATCAGGTGAGAAAATTGTTGATTCAAGACCGAGCGATGCCATCGCTGTTGCACTACGTCTCGATGCACCAATATTTGTGGCTGATAGCGTAATGAATAGTGCAGGACTTGATGAGGAGACAGAAGAAGAGCGAGAATTTGAGAAGCGTTCTCACTCTAGGGGTGTTTCACATAAGTTACTCCAGGAAAAACTTCAGAAAGCAATTGATGAAGAAGAATATGAACAGGCGGCACTTCTTCGCGATAAAATAATGGAGATGGAGAAAAATATTTAATTAATCGTTTAAAGCTAAAGCTTTTAAAGCAATTCGAGCCGCTTCCTGTTCAGCGGTTTTTTTGTTATCTGCAATTCCAGGAGAAAAACGTTCTTTACCAATAGTTACAGCTACCTGAAACGTCTTTCTATGTTCAGGTCCTCTAGTAGATTCTACCACGAACCTTGGAGGTTTTAGTTGATGAGAATGGCATTCCTCTATCAGGCGGCCTTTGTAGTTAACAGATTCCCAC
The DNA here is from genome assembly GCA_002471865.1 of Fidelibacterota bacterium UBA7300. GTDB lineage: Bacteria > Fidelibacterota > Marinisomatia > Marinisomatales > UBA2128 > UBA2128. Next base: position 8,626 of record DKQU01000041.1, read on the forward strand.
GCCTCAACTCTATGACACCAAAGTGTATTCTCGATAATTTTTTTGCATGGAACAATCCCCCCGTCCAAGTACACAGCACCAATAATAGATTCATAGACGTTTGCTAATTGATTGATAGAAACTTTCTTTTGAGAAAGATCTACTGAGCCTCTGATCGTAAGATAGTCTAATAAATTCATCCTTTCGCCTGTTTTAGCTAAGAAACTCTTTTGAACTAATGCAGATCTTTTTTGTGTGAGAAGACCTTCTTCGCCATAGGGAAATTCTCTAATCAAATTCTCTGATATTACATGATCAATTATAGCGTCTCCTAAAAACTCAAGACGTTCATAATTTTCTCTCGGTTCTTTACTTACTGACTTATGTGTAACAGCTTGTTTAATATATTCTTGTTTCCTGAAATAATATTTCAGTTTGTGCTGTAATGAAGCTAAATCAGAGTTATTGTTAGAGAAGCGAGATCGGAGATTTCGAAAAAATTGCAACGGATCAGTTTGGCCATTCCCTGAAAAGCAGAACAGCATTGTGTCCCCCAAATCCGAAGGTATTAGAAAGGGCGACACTTACAGACTTTTCAACCGCACTGTTAGGAGTATAATTTAGGTCGCATTCCGGATCAGGAGTTTCATAATTAATGGTTGGAGGAATCACGTTTTCTTTAATTGCCATAACCGCGGCGATGGCTTCAATTCCTCCCGCAGCTCCCAGAAGATGTCCTGTCATGGATTTGGTAGAACTAACATTCAGTTTATAGGCATGCTCACCGAAAAGAGTCTTAATGGCTTGGCTTTCGTTCTTGTCATTGAAGGGTGTAGAGGTTCCGTGAGCGTTAATGTAATCGACGTCTTCCGGCTCAACGGCACCGTCGTTAACAGCTCGCTTCATTGCTCTCATAGCGCCTTCTCCGCCAGGAGCTGGTGCTGTGATGTGATAAGCGTCAGCAGTTGCGCCATAGCCGATGAGCTCAGCGTGGATTCTAGCTCCTCTTTGTTGAGCATGTTCTAGTTCCTCCAGTATGACTAGGCCTGCTCCTTCTCCCATTACAAACCCGTCACGGTCAGCTTCAAAAGGACGAGAGGCTTTCTCCGGCTCATCATTTCGTCGGGAAAGTGCTTTCATGTTTGCAAATCCAGCGTAGGCAATGGGTGTGATACACGCTTCCGTACCGCCGGCGATTATAATATCGGCATCGCCGTGCTGGATGTGCCTCAGCGCATCACCGATGGCTGTGGTACCTGTGGCGCAGGCCGAAACAACGGCATAGTTGGGACCTTTAAGTCCCCACTTCATGGATATGTGTCCTGCGGCTATATCGAGAATGTACATTGGGATAAATAGAGGAGATACTCCTCTGGAACCACGTCTGAGAAGTCGTTTGTTCTGTTCTTCCATCGTGAGCAGTCCGCCCACACCTGAACCTACAACTACACCAAATCTGTCCATGTCAGGAATGCCATCTTCAAGACCTGCATGGCGAATGGCCTCATCAGCAGCAATGAGAGCATAGATGGAGAAGTTATCGAGTCTTTTGATTTCTTTTTTATCGAGGAAATCTTCTAGATTGAAATCAGTGGGAATTTCACCACCAATTTTCACGGGACAATCTGAAGTGTCGAATTTCGTTACGGGTACAATACCGCTTTGACCACTCGTCAGATTATTCCAGTATGTATCAAGGCCAACACCGACAGGGGAAATGACTCCCATGCCGGTGATGACAACGCGTCGACTCACGGATTATCAGGCGTGTGTATCGATATATTCTACTGCAGCACCGACAGAAGTGAGTTTTTCAGCTTCTTCGTCTGGTATCTCGAGTCCGAATTCTTCTTCTAATTGCATGATCAACTCGACTGTATCGAGTGAATCGGCTCCGAGGTCGTCAATAAATGATGCTTCTGAGGTGATTTTATCTTCTTCTACACCAAGCTTATCCATTATGACGTCTTTTACTTTGTCGAAATTGGACATGTTATTCCTCCTTGTTTAAGTATGTAATCCACCGTTTACTGAAATCACTTGACCGGTGATATAGCCGGCTTCATTAGATGCCAGGAAGAGAGCTGCATGAGCTACATCTTCCGATTTTCCAATTGTTCCCATTGGGATTTGGTTTAACAAATCACTCCTCACAGATTCTGATAGCCCTTCAGTCATTTCAGTCTCAATGTAACCGGGGGCAATTGCATTTACGCTTATGTTCCGGCTGGCTAACTCTTTGGCTGCTGATTTGGTAAGCCCTATAATACCTGCTTTTGATGCAGCGTAATTTGCTTGACCTGCATTACCGGTTAATCCTACTACGGAAGTGATGTTAATAATTCTCCCTTTACGAGCCTTCATCATGACGGGAGTTACTGCTTTAATACCATTAAAGCAACCTTTCAGATTTACATCTTGAACTAAATCCCAATCATCTTCCGTCATTCGTAATATAAGTTTATCTTTAGTAATCCCGGCATTGTTAACAAGAACATCGATGCTTCCTAATTCATTTGTTGCCTTCTTAACGCTATTCTGAAAATCTTTCATGTTCGAAACATCAAGTTGTTGAACAATAGCTGTCCCGCCGTTTTCTTTAATATTATGCACCACAATTTCGAGATCGGCAACTGTCCGGCTGGCACAGACAACTGTCGCACCATTTGTTGCAAAAACTTCTGAAATGGCACGACCGATACCTTTTGATGCACCGGTAACAAAGACTACTTTTCCATTTAAATCAGGCATGGGCATATTCCTTGATATCTGTGACTTTAGAGACACCTCGAGTGGTGATAGATTTGTCAATTCTTTTAACTAGGCCTTGGAGTGTGCGTCCCTGACCTACTTCCACCATTTCACTTATACCTGCATCCCGGATTGCCTCCACCGTATCGGTCCAAAGTACCGGGCTGTCTAGTTGTGCAAGAAGGTTTTGTCGGATTTCATCCGGATCTTCCGTCGGCTTTGCTGTTACATTCATTACCACAGGAAAGTCAAGCTTGTTCAAAGTTTGTAATTGTAAAGTGCCGGCTAGTTTCTCTTTTGCAGGCTCCATGAGAGTGGAATGAAATGCACCACTTACGTTCAGCTCTATAGCTTTTCGAGCTCCGGCATTTTCTGCCAGTTTCATGGCTTGACTAACTCCATTCACATCCCCGGAAATTACGATTTGATTATGAGAATTAAAATTGGCTGGTTGAACTATTCCATATGAGGATGCATCCTGGCAGATTTGTTTGATTGTATCCTCATCCAATCCGATAATAGCTGCCATCGTTCCGGGCTGAGTTGTACCTGCTTCCTTCATTCCTCTGCTTCGAACTTTAACCAATCGCAAGCCCTCTGCAAATGAAAAACAACCTGCTGCTGCTAAAGCTGAATATTCCCCAAGACTATGTCCCGCTGCCATAGATGGAGATATATCATTCTCCACGAGCAGTTCAGCCAAGATCACGCTGACAACGTAAAGTGCAGGTTGAGTGTATTCAGTTTGTTTTAATTTCTCTTCGGGACCATTAAAAATCAAGGAAGAGAGAGTCATTTCCATAATTTCATCTGCTTCTTCAAAACGCATCTTACCGATTTGGGTATCATAGAAAAGATCAAGTCCCATCCCAACTTGTTGGGATCCTTGACCGGGGAAGATGAATGCTAATTTGTTCATTTAGAGTGTCCCCATCGAATCAAAGTGCTGCCCCAAGTAAATCCAGCGCCAAACGCTGCTAATAAGATGTAATCACCAGTTTGAATGCGTCCTTCCTCAACTGCTTCAGCAAGACCAATAGGAATTGTAGCACCGGTTGTATTAGCGTATTTATCAATGTTGATCAAGACTTGATCCGGAGATAAACCAAGGCGATCTACGCTTGCATCAATGATACGCTTATTCGCCTGATGAGGGATGAAAAGTTTTATGTCCTTTCCGGAAAGATCGTGCTTCTTCAGAATATCTAAAGAAATATCTGCCATCCCCTTTACAGCAACTTTGAAAACTTTTTTACCATCTTGTTTAATGTAGTGCATGCGTTGTTTAACAGTTTCAACTGTAGCTGGATTCAAGCTACCTCCACCGGGCATACAAAGATGTTTTCCGCCGCTACCATCCGTGAAAAGGAGGGAGTCAATAATTCCGTCTCCATCCGAGGACGGTTCCAGTAGAACACCGCCCGCCCCATCTCCGAACAAAATACATGTAGTCCTGTCTTCATAATCGAGGATAGAAGTCATAGTGTCAGCGCCCAGGACAAGTACTTTTTTGTATCTTCCTGTTTCGATATAATTAACACCATTTTCAAGTGCAAATAAGAAACCTGAGCATGCTCCGGATAGATCATACCCCCAAGCATTGGAAGCGCCTATAGCATCCTGAACCAGAGCTGCAGTAGAAGGGAATAGCATATCAGGTGTGACAGTTCCGATGATAATAACATCTATATCATCTGCAGTAATGGCTCGCTTCAGCAAGATTTCCTCAGCGACTCTAGTACACATATCAGCAGTAGCTTGACCATCCTCAACTACTCGCCGCTCTGAAATACCGGTACGAGAGACGATCCATTCATGATTTGTTTCTACCACCTTTTCAAGATCGTGATTTGTCATCACCTTTTCAGGAAGATACTTTGAGGTTGCAGTAATTGTCGCTCTAATTGGGTTGGGCATTAATTTTTCTCGATTTGAGCTACGGATAGCGAAATTCCTGTACGAATAGATTCTACCAAATTTTCTTTGACACTTTGTGCTGTAGATAAAATAGCGTTTTTGATGGCTCTTGCCGGAGATGCTCCGTGGCAAATCATGCAGATACCTTTAACGCCAAGCAGGAAGCAACCACCGGATTCTTCATATTCGTATTCACGAATTATGTCTGTAAATATATCGTTTAGTGCTGATTTATCCATGTTTTTCTCTTCAGAGGTGAGTTGACTGGTAACTTCTCCACGGACGTGATGAATCCAACCTTCAGCGAATTTTAGCAGATTGTTTCCAACAAAACCGTCGCAGACAACAACATCTATTTTACCCTTAAAGAGATCTCTTGCTTCAACATTCCCTTTAAAATTTGGCAAAACTTTAGAGAGAAGAGAATGTGCTTTTACATATTCTTCCCGTCCTTTATTGGCTTCTTCGCCGATATTCAGTAAACCTACTTTGGGCTCCTCTATACAATGCATGTGATTCATATATTCTGAAGCCATGATAGCAAATTGCAAAAGATGATGAGCCTTTACTTCAGTGTTTGCTCCTACATCGCACATGACTAACCCACTTGCGGGAAGATAGACGCTAATAGCTGGCCTTCTTACCCCTTTGATTCGACCAAGCAGAAGGAGTGCTGAAGATAGAATTGCTCCTGTGCTGCCTGCGCTAACGAAAGCATCTACTTTACCTTCCTTTAATAGCTTGATACCCTGAACAAGAGATGAATCCGGAAGTTGTTTTACCACTTGTGAAGGTCGAACAGTGGAATCGACTACTTGGGAAGCAGAGTGTATTTTGATAAGATTCTTATTCCACCCTAATTTTTCCAGTTCTTTCTGGATTTTTTGTTTCTTTCCGGTGAGAATAATCTGCAGTTTGTCTTTACTTTCTGCAACTGCCTGAACTGCTCCCTGCACGATTACAGGTGGAGCATGATCTCCGCCCATTGCGTCAACAGCTATTATCATTCTAGTAGTTTTTAATCAGATGAAGAAATAACCGGCCGACCCCTATAGTAGCCACAGTTGGGACAGGCACGATGAGGTAATTTTGCCTGGTGACATTGAGGGCAGCTGGACAATTGAGGTGCTTTTGCTTTCCAATGAGTCCGACGTTTACGTCCTCTTGTTTTTGTCTGTCTTCGTTTTGGTAATGCCATTTTAGTTCTCCGTTGTTGATAATTTCATTTTTGAAAGTGGTTTCCAACGTTCATCACTAAATTTTTCTGAGCAAGCACATTCTTTATTATTTAAGTTAACTCCGCACTGAGGACAAATACCTTTACAATTTTTCTTACACAGGTTTTTTATATGGTGTTCAATTTCAATTGCATCTCTAATAAATGGAGCCAAATCAACCTCATGTTGGCCTGGATTTAATACGATAAGATCTGCGTCATCACTTTCCGAAAGGGGAGAGTCGTGGGAGATAACCACAATTTCAAACTTAGCATTGACGTCTTCTTCATATTCGACTAAACAGCGATCACACGATTTGTGAACTGGAACAGATAGATTTCCAATAACTTTAAAGTCGTCTTTAAAAGGACTAATTGAGAGACGAATTGGAATCGTATCTTGCAGAATATCGTCTTCGACACCGATATCGTTGGCGTGAGCATTTACGACTCCAGAAGTTCCCATAGCAATCAATTCTGTAGTTTTGAGTTTCATAACGGTGCTGAAATTAATTGTTTCACTCCGTACCAACAAGCAATCACTACGACTTTCAGAATGTGCAAAAAAGGGGGCGAAATCACCCCCTTTGTACAATCTATTAGATTATTCTTTAGTCCTGTGAACTATTGCCTTCTTCAGAATCAGAAGAAATGTCTGCACTCTCCGAAGATTCTTCATCATCAGAATCATCTCCTTTTTCATCATCATCGTTATTGACTTCAGCAGACCACTCTTCAGCTTCTTCTTCAGCCTCCAATTCTTCTTCATCTTTACGCTCAAGCAGATTATCATCGTCAGAGCGTTTTTTGAAAATTACCAAGGCGATTGTCTGGCCAGCTACTTTAACACATAATGCATAAGAGAGGATGGCCCAAAAGATAACAAAAAGAGAAATAGCGATGAACGCTCCACCAATATATTCCATTGTACCTTCGGGCTCATATAAGAAGAAATCAGGAGCTTCCCAAGCCAATAGGGTGGCAGGTCCGGCCATAAATGTATCACCTACTACCCAGCCAATCATACGAGCTAACTTGTCGCCCATTAGCCAATCCTTGCCAAAGATACAATTTACAAGATTATATCCTTCAGTCATAAAGAAGTAAAAGACGACTGTACCGATAGCTACCAAGCTGTAAATCAAGGGGAGATATAGCAGTACTCTCCAAATCTGAGACCAAGTAATTGAATAGGTTTGGAATACAGCTCCCATGGTATCTTCCTCCATGGCTCCAACGATAGCGTGAGTGAAGAATGTGGAAATCATGAGAACTACCATTGTATAAACAACGAATACAGATCCTGCGAACCAGAGAAGATACGGGATTCCAAAGAACAGTTCACCCAGATAAGGAATCTTTCCGATTAGAGCAAAGATGATTGCCATAACGACAAAGAAAGCGGCGATAATAATTATGGATAGATGTGTAAAAACAGGTGCATGCCAATGTTTTTTTACAAACTTCCAAGCATCACGAGAAGAGTAAAATTCGTCTCCTTTAAGCTGCTTGTAAGTAATCCTGGCAACAGCAGTAGCGCCTAGCACCAGACAAATCAGCCCACCTAGAATGCCTATGACTGATAGTAATGTAGCACCCCAACCAGTGGATTCAATTCCAATTGCTAACGCTTGAAGGGCGACAGGTGGGGGAAAAATACCAAAGATTTCCCATGTGTCTCCAAATGTCATTCCTTGAGCCATCAATGCAAAATAAGAAAACAGTCCATAGATAAAGTAACCCACAAAAGTTGCTTGCATCATGGTCCAGATTTTCTTCCCGCTCAGTGCCAGGCGCGGTGCCCGGAAAATGTCGCGGACGTCGAAGTAAAGATTCATTGGTCCCATTTCATCCTCCTTGATCTAGTTTATAAATCTTTCCGAACGCGGTCAATCCACGTATCGTAATCGGTAATCGAACGAATAGCATCTGAGGCATTTCGTGCCTCGGTCATTGTAGAAAAAGTTCCGACTCGAACACGATACCAAACAGCTTCGTTTTCTCCCTGATAGCCCCTCTGAATATAAACATCGAACCCCAAATCTTCAAGCGTATCGGCTACTGCTTCAGCTCTTTCTATCGTAGGAGATGCCGAAACTTGAATGGTTAAATAACTGCTGCTTGAAGCGACAGACGAAGAGATGTTTTTAGGTATATTTACCGCTAATGCCGATTCAGTTGGAGCTTCTATTACTTCATCGGCTATCTTTTCAACATTTGGCTCGTCCACTGTCCCGACTTCTTCTATAAAATCTACATTTTCAGATATTATTACCGGATCAACAAGCTCAGATGATGAAAGAGATTCAACACCTGTCTGTTCTTCCATCGGTTCTGAATCTGAAAATTGAGGTTGTTGCTCATCATCTTTAAATTCTTCGGTTTTTGCTGGCTTAGGAGCAGTTACCTCGAACGTATATTTTTTGCTACCAGCAGGTTCTCTACCATCAAATACAACAATCTCGAAAATGTAAGTTCCTGCTTTATCCGGTAAAAAGGTCAGCTCATTTCCGTCTGAAGTAATTAAGAGATCCGAATAAGTAAGATTACTTTCCTCGGGAAACTCATGTACAATCCAATCATAAGAAGCGTTTTGTACATCGTGAGGCGGTTGAACCAATATAGAATAATAGTGGTCAACCTTCGCTTCATGTGATATCTCTTTACTGCAAGAAGATAAGGCAATAAAAGAGAAAAGCATTGGGAGGATCCAATATGATATTTTTCCTGTGATTATTGTTTTCAGGTGATTCATCATTCGGAGAGAATTTCGTCGGCAGAGAAGAAAAATGCAATCTCTTTTACAGCATTTTCATCAGAGTCCGATCCATGAACGGCGTTGTTTTGAACAGATTCAGCGTACAACTTTCGTATGGTCCCCTCATCTGCTTCTTCAGGATTGGTGGCGCCAATAGTTGCTCGCCAAGCTTCTACAGCGTTTTCCTTCTTCAGTGCAGCTATTATACAAGGTCCAGAAGTCATGAATTCCACTAGATCATTGAAGAAAGGCCGCTCTTTATGGACAGCATAAAATCTCTGTGCTTCTTCTGTAGTCATGTGAATCTTCTTCATGGCAGCGATATCAAATCCCGCTGAGAGAATGTGATCTATTATTTTACCGGTAAATCGTTTACCTACGGCATCCGGTTTAATGATAGCGAGTGTCATATTGCTCAAGATAAACTCCTTTCTGAGATGAGAGATTTCATAGTTATGCCAATGTCAGCAGGGCTTTTAACAACCGTAATTCCTGCCTCCGTGAGAGCTTTCATTTTTTCTGCTGCGGTCCCTTTTCCACCGGCGACGATGGCTCCAGCATGTCCCATTCGTCGTCCGGGGGGAGCAGTTTGCCCGGCTATGAAGGCTACTATTGGTTTATTAAAATTATTTTCTACCGTCCACTGCGCCGCTTCTTCTTCTGCTGAACCGCCTATTTCTCCAATGAGAACTACGCCTTCTGTACTTTCATCTGCGGCAAAAAGCGTTAGCAGATCAATGAAAGTACTGCCGATAATCGGATCTCCACCGATTCCGATGCACGTAGATTGTCCCAATCCGATTTTTGTGAGTTGATCCACAGCCTCGTACGTAAGCGTTCCGCTTCTCGAAATGACTCCGATAGAACCTGGCGTGTGAATGAACCCCGGCATGATACCAACCTTGGCTTCTCCAGGTGTAATTACACCCGGACAGTTAGGACCTACCAGTTGCGTACCGATTTCTCGAATATGATTTTTTGCTTTCACCATATCTGCTGCCGGGATACCCTCAGTTATACAGATTACGAGATCGAGACCAGCATCTGCTGCTTCAGTGATAGCTGCAGCTGAAAATTTTGGAGGAACAAATATAACAGATGTGTTGCAGCTGGTGGCTTCTTTTGCCTCTTTGACAGTGTCAAAAACGGGAAGACCGAGATGATCCTGTCCACCTTTTCCAGGTGTAACGCCGGCGACTAAAGGCGTGCCGTATTCCAGCATTTGCTCTGTGTGGAAAGTTCCTTCATTACCAGTGATACCCTGGACTAATAGTCGTGTTTTGCTGTTTACCAGAATACTCATGCCAATTCTCCGGCAGCTTCTACAGCTTTTTTAGCGCCATCCTTCAGACTGGAAGCGACGATAAAATCGAGAGGTGAATTCTCAAGAAGTTCAGTAGCTTCCAGAGCGTTGGTCCCTTCAAGTCTCACTACAACAGGCACTTTCACTTCCATGTCAGTAAGAGCGTCAATTACTCCCTGAGCCACACGATCGCAGCGGACAATCCCGCCGAAGATATTAATTAGTATCGATTTCACCAGCGGGTCGCTAAGAATAATGCGGAAGCCGTGAGCTACTGTCTCAGAATTAGCTACGCCTCCTACATCGAGGAAATTAGCCGGATCGCCGCCTGATAGCTTGATGATATCCATGGTGGACATGGCCAATCCTGCGCCGTTCACCATGCAGCCAACATTACCGTCGAGCTTAATATAATTTAGACTGTACTTCGATGCTTCAATCTCGCTGGGAAGCTCTTCGGAGTGATCGCGCATTTCAGCAATTTCGGGATGGCGAAAAAGTGCATTACTGTCGAAATTCATTTTGGCGTCCAGTGCCATCACTTCACCGCCCTCTGTAACGACCAGAGGATTTATCTCCGCTAGAGAGCAGTCACTTTGGATGAACGCTTCCCACAGCGCCAGCACCGTTTTAGAACAGTTATGGGCTTGCTCGCCAGACAGGCTCAGTGCCTCAGCAAGATTCATCGATTGCTGAACTGTCAAACCTTCCTCCGGTTCAATCCACTCCTTGACTATTTTTTCCGGAGTTTCGGCAGCCACCTTTTCGATCTCCATGCCGCCTTCTGTGGAAACCATGAAAACGTACTTTTCGGCGGAGCGGTCTAGGACTATTCCGGCATAGAGTTCAGTGGCGATAGCGACTCCTTCCTCAATCAGAAGACGCTTGACCTCAGTTCCTTCCGGACCGGTTTGGTGAGTTACGAGATTCATTCCGAGTATCTGCTCCGCAGTCTGCCGGACTTCCTCAATGGAATGAGCCAGCTTGACTCCACCCCCTTTGCCGCGACCGCCGGCATGGATCTGAGCTTTTACGATAACGGTAGTACCTCCCAACTTTTCAGCCGCATCTACTGCTTCATCAACAGTAAAAGCCGGAAAGCCGGTTGGAGTTGGGACGTTATAACGCCTGAGAATATCTTTGGCTTGGTATTCGTGAATTTTCATTTTCTACTTGTTAATGGTTGTTCCGGATTTACCTCGAATAGCATTTCCAACTTCAGGAATGGATGTTATGACAACTTTGTGACCATGATATTTTAGGAAATAGAGTGCAGCTTCTATTTTTGGCGCCATACTTCCGGCTTGAAATTGACCTTCTTTTAATAAACCTTCTAACACTTCAGTAGTAACAGCAGATAAAGGTTTTTGAGAAGGGTTATTATAATCCAAATATACACAATCAACATCTGTAATAATCCACATTTCTTCTGCTTTCAGGATGCGTCCGAAAAGTGCAGCAGCGTAGTCTTTATCAATAACTGCATCCAATCCATCCAAATTATCATCACCTTTCTTGAATACCGGGATACCACCACCGCCTGAAGCGATAACAATAGTTCCTCTATCGATAAGCGCCTTGGTGCTTTTGCCATGCATGATGTATTGTGGAAGGGGACTCGGCACTACTCTTCGCCATTCACCTGAATTCTGTTCAGCGATGGTCCATCCGAGTTTTTGCGCAAGAGGATTTATTTCATCCTTTGTGTAGCGAGGTCCGATAAACTTTGTAGGGTTTAGAATTGCAGGATCATCCTTATCTACCACTACTTGAGTTATCATCGTCACCACCTCACGATCAATATTTTCTTTTTTCAACTCATTCTGAAGCGACTGTTCGATCATGTAGCCGATGGTTCCCTGGGTCCCTGCGACACAGACCCCAAGCGGAAGAGGAGGAATTATGTCATGAGTCAAATCCATTCGAAGAAGTTCGTCACCCACTTGAGGTCCGTTGCCATGAGTTATGCAAAGATTATAACCTTCATGAACAAAGTTCATAATTGCTGCCAGACTTTCTCGAGTGTGAGCAAACTGTTCAGAGATAGTCCCAGCTTCGCCGGAAGGTGAGATGGCATTTCCACCGAGAGCTATGACAGCGGTCTTTGGAGGTGCTAAACTCATTGGAGAAATGGTTTCAAGACAGCAGTAACGTCTGGTGAACCAATTTCCTCAAGATCGTACGTCACCCGGACGGACGGTTTGTCGATGGAGATGATTCGTCGAAGGTCAATAGGCGTTCCAATAACCACAACATCGCAATCTACCGCATTGATGGTTGCTTCTAAATCCTTCATCTGCTGACCTCCATATCCCATGGCGGGGAGAACGTGCCCGATGTCAGGATATTTTTCGAATGTCTCTGCAATGGTCCCTTCGATCCACGGTCTCGGGTCGATGATTTCTGAAGCGCCGAATTTTTCTGCGGCGACTGTACCTGCGCCAAACTTCATCTCGCCGTGAGTAAGCGTAGGTCCATCTTCCACGATCAGGCATCTTTTCCCAGCAATGATTTCTCGATTTTCAACTGTAACAGGTGAATTTGCCTCGATGACTGTCGCATTGGGATTTACTGAACCGATATTTTCTTTCAACTTTGACACATCCTCCGGGCGAGCACTATCCATCTTATTGATGACAACTACATCCGCCATGCGCAGATTTGATTCGCCGGGGAAATAAGACAGCTCATGTCCTACTCGATGTGGATCTGCCACTACAATGAAAAGGTCAGGTTTGTAGAAGGGGAGATCGTTATTACCCCCATCCCACAAGATGATATCCGCTTCTTTTTCAGCTTGATCCAGAATCGCTTTGTAGTCCACGCCGGCGTAGACCACCGATCCTCTTACAATGTGCGGTTCGTACTCTTCCATCTCCTCGATGGTACAGTCGTGACGTTTCAGGTCTTCCAGGGTGGCAAATCGCTGAACCTTCTGCTTGGCAAGATCACCGTAGGGCATGGGATGTCGGATAACCACCACTTTTTCCCCCGCGGAAGAAACTACTTCAGCCACACGACGAGTCGTCTGACTCTTACCGCAGCCGGTTCGTACCGCACCGATGGCGACTACCGGTTTCTTCGATTTGATCATGGTGGGCTCACCTCCAAGAAGTACGAAGTTGGCGCCGTACTTGATCACTTTTGACGCCTTGTGCATCACATATTCGTGAGGTACGTCGCTGTAAGAGAAAACCACGTCGTCCACTTGGAGTTCCATAATCAGTTTGGTTAGATCGGCTTCATCGTGAATCGGAATGCCGTTAGGATAAAGTTCACCGGCCAGTTCCGCTGGATAAGTTCGACCTTCAATGTTGGGTATTTGTGTGGCGGTGAAGGCGACAACTTCGTAATCGGGATTATCTCTATAAACCGTATTGAAATTATGGAAATCTCTCCCGGCGGCTCCCATGATTAGGACTCTTCTTTTTTTCATAATATCTCCTCGATAAAAGTTTTGCTAACGCTTGCTTAATAATGTGCCGATGTCCCAATTTGGATTCAAGATACAGACCAAACAGGGTAAATAAAAGTTTATCAAGCTGGGAAAATTACAGCACTTTTTATTATTTAAGTGATAAAAAAGAATTTCAGTTAACCTGTTAGGTTTATGGGCATAAAGACGTTTGTCAATCAAGGTAGCAAAAAATACCATAGATTTATTTTGAATAGAAGAATTGTTATCACTATTTTCTTGTTAATTATCTGAAATTATGACCTATCAGAACCTTCAAGAAAAATTATCATCGGGATCGTCATTAATTCTTGATGGTGGAATCGGTACTGAAGTCTTACGTCGAGGTGTCCGATGGCGGCAGCACGGCATAGAGGATGCACCTGATGTCATCCGGCAGATCCATATAGACTATCTCAACGCCGGTGCCGATGTAATTACCTCTCACACCTTCAACCTCACCAAGCGGAACTTTATCAACTTCTTCAGGGATACCGAGCATATGGTGGAAATAGGGCATGGAGGTCTTGAGACACGGGCAGAAGAATTGTGCCATCAAGCCATCGTATTAGCCAAGGAAGCTCTGGAAACAACTGGAAAGCAGGGTCAGGTCCCCATAGCTGGTTCCATATCTCCCATTCAACATTTGTTCCGTCCTGATCTGGCACCTAGTTCTGAATTATGTTATGAGCATCACAAAGAATGTGTATCTGTTTTAAAAGATTGCAGCGTGGACTTTATATTTTTCGAAGCAATGAATAATATCTCTGAACTGAAAGCGGCACTGCAGGCTGGAAAGGAAAGTAATCTGCCCTTATGGGTCAGTCTTATCCCCAACCATCACGGCAACCTTTTAGGCGAAGAGTCATTGGTAGATGCAGCGAAACTGGCCAGGAACGGCGGCGTAGATGTGGTGTTTCTTTCCGCAGCTCCATTGGAAGTAATTACACAAAATCTTTCCTCAATTACCAACGGAGGCATCACTGGCGCCAAAGCCATGATCGGGAAATACAATCCACCGAGCTGGAAGCCCGACTTTTATCCTCGCTTTGAACAGACAGACCAATCAACACCTGAAGCCTATGCGGATTTTGCTCGACGGTGGAAGGACACGGGGGCTACCATTATCGGTGGTGGAAGCGGCACCACACCGGAACACATTGCAACCCTAAAAAGCACCTTAATCTAACTATCATGAGCTATACAGATTTAAAACAGAAAATTGACACAGGGGAAGTAGTTCTTCTGGATGGTGGTATCGGCACGGAAATTCTTCGGCATGGCTACACTTGGGCCAGTCATCAATTAAAGAATGAACCGAAACTAAACCTTGATATCCATAAGGATTATATATCTGCTGGGGCTCATGTGATTACCACCAACACTTTCCAGCTCAGCCGCCGCAGTTTCAGGAACCACTTTGCCAGCGACGAACACATGGCCCTCCAAGGTGTTGCTAACCTAACTGATCGGGTCGGAGAACTGGTCAATGATTCTGTTCAGTTAGCTGATGAGGCTCGGAAAGCGCTCGGCAGAGATGATGTTCTTATTGCTGCTTCCATTACCACATTGGAGTGGTGCTTCAGACCTGATAAAACCCCTGATATTGAAAAAATCTATGATGAATACCTCGCAGAGCTTACAGATTATTCAGACGCTGGCACCGACATATTTCTATTTGAGACCTTCAATTCCACTCCTGAAGCCGTTGTCGCTATCCGGGCAGCCAGGGAAGTCGGTAAGCCTGGATGGATAGCCTTGGTTCCTTATAAGGACGGCAACCTGCTAGGAGGTGAGTCTATGGAGCAGGTGGTAGATGCTCTGGGTCCTGAGGAACCGGATGTACTTTTATTAAACTGTGCTCCGCCTCATCATGTTACTGCGGGTATGGAAAAACTTGCTCCCCTTTGGAAAAGCCCGCTGGGTGTTTATGCTCATGTGGGGAAATTCAATCCACCGGAATGGCACTTCACCAATGAGTATCCCCCAGATAAGTATCTTTCTGAATGTAAACATTGGCACGACTTGGGTGCTACCGTCATAGGAGGTTGTTGTGGTACCACACCTGAACACATAGCACTGATCTCCAATTCTCTTGAAGACTGAAGATCTTCAATCTTCTATCATAAACGGATAACGATAGTCCTTGGGAGGATCAAGATTTTCTTTGATTGTCCGTTGTGAAACCCACCGAGCCAAATTCCACATGGAGCCGGCCTTGTCATTGGTACCGGAAGCTCTGCCGCCGCCGAACGGCTGCTGACCTACTACTGCACCGGTGGGTTTATCGTTGATATAATAGTTGCCAGCGGCATGCCTGAGTACCGAGCCAGCCTCATCCAGAGCTTGTTGGTCCTGAGAGAATACACATCCTGTGAGTGCATAGATGGATGTATTATCTACAAGATTCAGTGTCTCCTTCCACTGTGAGGGGTCGTAGATATAGATGGTCAATACCGGTCCGAAGATTTCCTCTTCCATGGTTTTAAAATGCGGATCAGTTGTGAGAATCGTTGTTGGCTCGATGAAATAACCCACTGAATCATCATAATTTCCTCCGGTGAGAAGCTCAGCAACCGGCGAATTCTTACCGAACTCGATGTATTCCACAATGGAGTCAAAAGCTGCCTTGTCAATTACAGCGTTCATAAAGTTGGAAAAGTCTTCTACATCACCCATTTTGATGGTCTTCACCTCGGCAATATAACGCTCCTTCACTTCATCCCAGATGGTAGAGGGGATGTAGGCCCGTGAGAGAGCAGAGCATTTCTGACCTTGATATTCGAAAGCGCCTCGAACCATGGCTGTCGCCAGCGCATCAATGTCCGCCGATTCGTGAGCTATACAAAAATCCTTCCCGCCGGTTTCACCTACTATTCGTGGATAGCTCCGATAGTTTGCGATGTTTTCTCCGACAGTTTTCCACATTCGATGAAATACAGCCGTGGAACCGGTGAAGTGAATGCCCGCCAGATCAGGGTGAGGCATGAGATTTGGGCCGACCTTTGAGCCTTGTCCCGGAATGAAATTGATGACTCCATCAGGCAGTCCTGCTTCCTGAAACAGCTTCATCAGATAATAGGCGGGATAGACGGCGCTTGAGGCCGGTTTCCACAGTGAGACATTCCCCAAAAGTGCCGGTGATGTGGGGAGGTTACCGGCGATGCTCAGAAAATTGAACGGCGTCACCGCGAAGACGAACCCTTCCAGCGGGCGGTGCTCGGTGGAGTTCCGAGTTGGCTCCGGCGAATACATGGGCTGATTGGAGTAGAGTTCCTGCGCGTAGAACGGATTGAAGCGGTAGAAGTCGATGAGCTCGCACGCCGCGTCTATTTCGGCCTGGTAGGCGTTCTTGCTCATGTTGAGCATGGCGGCGGCATTCATGAGATCGCGATAAGGACCGGTGAGCAGTTCGTCCATTTTGGAAAAAATCTTTGCACGAGTTTCGAATGGTGTAACAGACCACTCTTTCCACGCCTCGAGAGCTGACTCAACCGCCATCCGGACTTCCTCTTCGCCGGCTTTGTGATAGCGTCCGATTATGTGATGATGATTGTGGGGCATTACGCAATCTACCAGGTTTCCGGTGCGGATTTCTTCCCCACCGATGATAAGCGGGATCTCAATCTCGGTTGCCTGCAATTCAGCCAGCTTGGCTTTTAAACTTGCTCTCTCGTCGCTGCCGGGAGCGTATGATTTTACCGGTTCGTTGACCGGTATTGGGACGGTTAAATCGGAATTATTCATTGATTATGTTCCTTAATAATAGGGAATGATATTGAATTTATGACTGAAGGAATTTAGCTGGAGCAGTCAGTAATAAGCAAGTGGAAGGACTGATATAAAAGTAGAATTAAAGTAGCTTAGTTATTCTTTATTCGCGATAATCGTAAGATCTCCGGGGCATATTCAAAATGAATGGTATCAAAGTGGCTCCATTTTCCTCCCCAGACGAATCCATTTTTCTCAAATGCATCTATGACTGCTTGCGGGGGAGTCCACCGTTTTTCCAGCGGAATTAGATGCCACTCTTTAATAAACGCAGTACTCCATTTCCAGTTGGCGTGTTTGCCATCATACGATTCGGGTACTAAGTCTAAAGCCAATCCATAGGAATGATGGCTGGCATTTTCAGATCCGCGTACTTTTTTCTGTTGGAATGAATAGATAATTTTAAGGTTCTCAACAAAATCCTCAACTTCAACATTACTCTTTGCTGCATAAAAAATTTCTGTTTCCACTTTTCTCAATGCTTCCTCACAAAAATGGTTCATATATGCCTTATGATCTAAAAAAGGGACCCAATCGCACTGTTCTCTCAATAGAGTTTCCTTGGTACCGAAAACAAGATCCAGGAAATCTGAAGATCGCACTGGCATTTGCTGATATTTAGGAGGTTTTATCAGTTTGCCTAGAGGGTAATCGTAGAAGATTGACTGATACCGGTTTTGAAACCTGAAACCCTCTTCAGTGAGCATCCTGCCGTTGCGGAAATAAACCCAGGTTTTGTTGATCAAGAAGGCTACGTCGTTATCCTTGGTTGTAGTTTCTTGAATGAAATCTCCGTACACTTCAAGCAAAACGGCAACTTCCGGGATGTCTTCCCACTTTGATGTAGTTTGTTCAAGCGGTGGGAAAGCTGGAGTTAGAAAACTTAAAACAATGAGAGGTGACAGGATGATTTTCCCTGATGAGATTGGGTTCAAATTTTACCTTCCATAATGATATAATTGGATTTATCCATTCCCAGTTTTCGGTAGGTCTCTTGAGCCGAGATATTAGATGTATCAACGTACAATCTAATTCCGCAAATATCTCGATTTTCTCTTACCATCTTCAGGACTGTTTTGTGGAGTTGGCGGTAGATTCCTTTGTGCCGAAAATCAGGTTTGACATACACGCTTTGTATCCACCAGAAGTTGCCATTCCGCCAATCGCTCCATTCAGTGGTGATCATCAGTTGTCCTGCGACTTGGCCGTCGGCTTCAGCCAGCAGATAGAATCCCTTTTTCGGGTCATCAAAAAGTTGGTTGACACCTTTTGTGAGGGTATCGTCATCTAATAACTTATCTTCAGTCTCGAGTGCCATGGCCTTGTTGAATTTGACGATAATTTCTGCGTCTTGTAGTGTAGCTTTACGAATAGTTAGTTTCATAATTTTCCTAAGTCCTTTCCTGACAGACCGTCTTAACCTGACAGGTGTTCTTGTACCTGTCAGGTTGCAAGTTCTCTTTAATTTTCATATCACTCCACTTCCAAGCCCGATGGAAAGGATAATTAGCATCACAGCTACTAACTTTTGGATTTGCTCCATGGTGACTTTTTCCACCAGTCGTTTACCAATGAACGCTCCCAAAAATGCTGCTGTACATCCAGTGATTATAAGAGGAATATTCTCGCTTTCCACTCCGGTATTATGACTGCTGTAAATCGCCAACCGAGCCACATCAACCAGACAGGCGATGGTTACACCAGTTCCGATGAACTGCTCTTTCGTAAGTCCTGCATTTGCCAGAAAGGCACTTCGTAATGCACCCTGATGACCGGAAAGTCCCCCCATTAACCCGCTCACGGCTCCTCCAAGTGGAAGGAACTTTGAAGCGAATTGGAGCTCACGGAACCGCGGCAACAAATCCAGCATGGCGAATCCTAGAATCAGTACCGAGACTACTAGTTTAACAGCTTCTACGGTCATTTCTTTTCCCAGCCAGTTATAAGAATAGAGAGGTTCCAAACCTGAGAGCTGAGTAAGAATCCACGCTCCGACAAATGCGAGAGTCATAGCAGGCAGTCCAAATTGCAGCAGGATACGATTCTTCCGATGTTTTCCAAAGAGTATAACCTTGAAAATATTGTTTGCCAGATGAACTACTGCTGTTGCTGCGATTGCAATCTCGATGGGGAAGAAAATGGCCATAGCCGGCATCAATAAAGTGCCGAGTCCAAACCCTGAAAAGAGTGTGAGTCCGGATACAACAAGAGCTACAGCAGCAATGAGAACATATTCCATCTACAGAAGCTCCAATACTTTTTCTGTAGGACGACCAAGTATTGCAAAACTGCCTTTTACAGCTATAGGTCGCTCAATCAATCTTGGATGAGCTGCCATCCGTTGAAAAAGTTCATCATCATCCTCAAGTTTATCCTTAAGCCCCAACTCTTTGTATTCAGATTCCCGCTTGCGAATGAATTGATTCGGTCTCAGCCCCATCATCTTAGCCAGTTTCCGGAGTTCCTCTTCCGTCGGCGGTTCATCAAGATACTTGATCAACTTCGGTTCAATCCCATTATCCTTGAGAAGCTTCACGGCTTCCCGGCTCTTTTTTCATCTGGGGTTGTGATAGATTACCATTTCACTCATCTTTATCTCCAAGTTAGTTTATGGCTAAAAAATAGCGATAAAGTTGTATGAAATGCCACTATCCATTGGAACTTTATATTCTTTTTCTGAGTTATTCGGAAAGAATTGACAACTCGAACACAGGTGATTAACTTTGGCGACATATTCCACTTCTGATATCTCATGAAATTTATAAAAAACGGCGTTGGCAGTTGGGTTTCCGGTGATCTTGCTATTGATTTAGGAACAGCCAATACTCTTATCTGGATGACAAGTAAGGGAATTGTAATCAATGAGCCGTCAGTGGTTGCTCGCAATATAAACGATGGAGAAATAGTAGCTGTGGGCAATGAAGCCAAAGATATGGTGGGGAAAACTCATCGTGAATTGGAAACTCTTCAACCACTAAAAGATGGCGTTATTGCAGATTTCACAATGACCGATGGGATGCTTCAAGGATTTGTCCGAAAAATCAATTTCAACAGAATTGCTCGTCCTAGGATGGTAATCTGTGTACCCAGCGGCGTGACGGAAGTAGAGCGCCGGGCAGTAAAAGATTCAGGAGAAAGAGCCAACGCTCGAGAGATTTTTCTGGTGGAAGAACCCGTTGCAGCTGCAATAGGGATTGGATTGGATATCAGCAAACCAGTAGGAAATATGATTGTTGATATAGGTGGAGGCACGACTGAAACTGCTGTTATCGCACTAAATGGAGTTGTTACCAAAGAAACTATCCCTGTAGCTGGTGAAAAAATGGATGAAGCAATAGTTCAGTGGTTCAGAGTTGAACACAAGCTTGAGATAGGTATTCCTACTGCCGAGAAAATTAAATGTTCTGTAGGTGCTGCCATGCGTATGAAGCAAACTTCTATTGCAGTTAAAGGTCGAGATCTCGTTTCAGGTATCCCCAAGACAGTTGAAATCTCTTCAGATGAAATCCGGCAAGCGCTGAAAGATTGTGTTACCCAGATTGTAGATGCCGTAAAACGAGCGTTGGAAAAAACTCCACCCGAGTTAGCGGTAGATATTCTGGATAGAGGAATTATCTTAACCGGTGGCGGAGCAAGCCTGAAAGGATTGGATCAAAATATTCGTGAACGTACAAATCTTGCTGCAAATGTTTCTGAATCACCCATGTTCGATGTTGTAAAAGGGACTGGCATAGTACTCTCAGATGTAAAGAAGTATGCGGATGTCCTTATCTAGCATTTCTTGATGCGCCGTTTTCTTGGCTTTCTGGTTGAGCGTAAAGATTACGTCACACTTATACTGGCAGTAATTTTCTCTATTGCATTACTTTCTTCTGATGATTCTGAAGAAATCCGAATCATCCGCGGCAAAACCAATGATGTCCTAAATGTACTTTATTCCCCTGTTCAATGGGTTCGAGATGTCAATATATTAAAGCGTGAAAACGAAATCCTGAAATCAAGATCAGTCCAGCTCAAACTTCTAAATTCATCTCTCATAAACTATAAATATGAAAATGAACGACTTCGTGAGATGTTGGAATTTAAAAGACAAAGACGTTTGGAACTTATTCCGGGACGAGTGATCAACAAAGGAATGTCTGTTGTCCTGAGTTCTATTAGCATAGATATTGGAACTAGAGAAGGGATTGAAGAAAACAGTGCTGTAATGGGAATTGACGGTATTGTTGGAAAAACTGTAAACGTTGGTGAGCATTCGTCTATTGTTCAAATTCTTCAAGATTATAATGCAAGAGTCAGCGTAAAACTGGAAACTTCAGGAGCAACTGGTATATTAAGATGGCGAGAAAAAGATACATTTGAAGTCTGGGAAATTCCGAAGGCAATTCCTGTTCAAATGAGCGAGAGGATTCTGACGTCCGGGCACAGCGATATATATCCCGAAAATCTACCAGTAGGAAAAGTTATTGAAGTCATAGATCAACCAGAAATGCTTCACAAAATTATTAAAGCTGAGGCTTTTACTGATTTTTCATCTATCCAATATGTTTTTGTTGTCAGGAGTCTAAGTAGTGAATAGAAATACAACACTACTTTTAGCTGGGTTGACTTTTATTCTACAGTTTTATCTATCAGAGTTCATGACTATCGGTTCTATACGTCCCGATTTTCTCCTTATTTTTGTAATCTATGTGTCATTTCAATACGGAAGTTTTATAGGCGTGATTGCGGGATTTTCACTTGGTTTGTTAGGAGATCTTAGCGATGGGTCCATGTTTGGATTAGCACCATTGACTAAATCAATCACAGGTTTCCTTGTTGGCAAACTTCAGGGCCAGCATTCCCGTATGAATCCTTTATATTTCCATGCTACTTGGATAGGGATCATCTTTTTTCATTTTGTCTTTTATATTTATTTTCGTTTTCAAACATTATATGAAACCTCATCTGAACAGTTTTTTCTCACATGGTTATTTTCAGCAGTATACACCTTGGCGCTTCTTGGATTAATGCAGATAGTGAAGCCAATTGGTGAGATCCGCCCATTAGAATAAAGCTTTATGCTTAAAAGCGAAATCTATGTACCTGTAAACAGGCGTAATACAGCCTTCTCAGTTGTAATTCTTCTCTTTTTAATACTTTTCGTAAAACTATATACTCTCATGATTCATTCTTATGAGGAGTTTAGGAATAAAGCTGATTATAATCGGATTAGACCAGTTATAACGTATGCTCCCAGAGGTAACATTTACGATCGGAATGGAAGTGTTCTCGCAGCCAATAGCTCAGTTTACACTATTTCTGTGATAAGGGATGAGTTAACTGATACGGAAAATGAACTTTCTCAAGTATCAGGGTATCTAAATATTCCTGTGAAAACTTTGAAAAAGAATATGAAAAAATATGGCAGAGGGAGATTCCTTCCATCAAGAATAGCACGTGATGTTAAAGTAGAAACTTTAAGTCTTATAGAGGAACACAAAAATGAACTACCCGGAGTTATATATTCAACATTACCTGTACGTTATTATCCAATGCAGGATTCAATAAGAGCATCCCATCTGCTAGGCTATCTACGTGAAATCGGTCCAAGTGATCTGTCCAGAAAAGACGGGAGAGGATATGTCGGTGGTGATTTCATTGGTGCATCCGGCTTAGAGTATTTCTATGAATCTCATCTAATTGGAGATAAAGGGCATTATTATCAACAGGTTGACGCTTTAGGCAGAGAAGCCGGCGAGGTTTCTGACCGTGAACCTATTCCAGCAATACCTGGAAATGATCTTTATCTTACAATTGAATCGAAACTTCAGGCTGATGTAGAGAAAACCCTGGAAGGATTGAAGGCGTCATCAGTGGTCCTCAATGCTTTAACAGGAGAAGTGCTGGCTATGGTAAGTAAACCTGATTTCAGATTAAGCGATTTTGCCGGTTTTATGGAGGATGAGGAATGGCAGCGCTTCCAGAATTCTAGAGAAGATCTTCTCCTTAATAGAGCCATAACAGGACGTTATCCTCCCGGGTCTGCTATGAAGTTAGTTACAGCCATTGCAGGACTGGAAGAAAAGTTAACCAATCTTGATTGGACAGTTGAATGTACTGGTAGTTATTATTATGGTGACCGCGTTTTCAGATGCTGGAAAGAAGAAGGTCATGGAAAAGTAAATATTTCAAAGGGAGTGAAGGAGTCGTGTAATATCTACTTTTATCAATTAATTCAACGGATGGACATAGATATTTGGTTTAAATACGCAAATTTATTTGGGTTTGGTTCAAAGACAGGAATCGACTTACCTCAAGAGAAAAGTGGTATTGCACCAAACCGTAAGTTTATGAATAGAAAATACGGTAAAAGAGGATGGACAAGTGGCACTCTTCTAAACATTTCCATAGGGCAGGGAGATTTGTTGGTTACGCCTCTTCAGATGTCTCGGTTTGCGGCAATTCTTGCTACCAAAGGGAAAAATATCGCTCCTTGGCTTGCTTCACGCCCTAATGCTCAAGCAAAAAAGATTTCTTTTAAAAAATCGACTTGGGATTTGATACATGAAATGATGTTTAATGTTATTAATAAACCCGGTGGTACTGCTTACAGCAGCCGAATTGCATCAACTTCAATTGAGTTCTATGGTAAAACCGGAACTGCGCAAAATCCTCGAGGTGAAGCTCATGCATGGTTTATCGGATTTGCGAAAAAAGGTTCTCAAACGATATCTATATCGGTGATAGTGGAAAATGGTGGTACAGGAGGTTCAGTTGCTGCACCGGTCGCTAGCAAGATTGTACAAAGTTATTTCAATGAGAGTGAAGCTCAAGAGTTAGTGATTAAATGATCAATTTGATTGGAAAACTTAGAGTAGCTCCTCTCCGTTGGCTGTTTCTAGCAATGGTACTAAACGGTTTTGGTCTCTTGGCACTCTACAGCATTACTACTCATTCAGGGGAGTTACTGCTTTCATCCCGTTTTTTTAAACACCTTTTCTGGATGATTCCCAGTCTGTTTGCTTTCCTTTTCTTTCTGGGAATTTCGAAAAGAATCATTCACAAATATTCGTATGCGGCTTTAAGTGTAATGATGGTTTTGATAATTGTACCTTTTGGAATGAGCTCTATAGCTGGTACTCATAGATGGATATCACTTGGGGGTGTGAGTTTTCAACCTGTAGAGGTACTCAAGTGGGTTCTAATCATAAGCTTAGCAAGATATCTTTCTGATCACAATCTGGAAATTCAGAGGTTGCGTTCGGTAGTAATTCCAACTGTAGCAACACTGGTACCTGTTGCTTTTGTAATCAATCAGCCTGATTTAGGTTCAGCTGTGTTACTATTAATGTTATCCTTCCCATTACTTTACTGGGTAGGTGCACGTCCTCTGCACTTATTTATGTTGATTGCTCCATTGGTGAGCATCTTAACTGCTTTTAGTTTAATTACCTTTACTATTTGGATTGCTGCAGTAGGTATAGTTCTCTATTTTTCAAGAACAGATTTACGGATTGGACTTGCTAATTTTTTTGGAAATGTATTTTTGGGACTGTTAACTCCAGTCCTCTGGGGTAAACTACAACCCTATCAGCAGGAGAGAGTTCTTGTAATGCTAGATCCAACTCGTGATCCTCATGGTGCAGCATATCAGGTAATACAATCTCAGACGGCCATAGGGTCTGGAGGATTTTCTGGAAAAGGCCTAGGAAACGGAACACAGACTCATCTAAAATTCTTACCTGAACAGGAGACAGACTTCATATTCTCTGTTATTGGAGAAGAATTAGGCTTTGTAGTGGTATGCCTGATCCTAGCACTTTTTTTGTATCTTATCTTGGATATTATCAAAGTTGCATTTCAGTCAAGTGAGCGATTCTCAAGTTTGATTATCTTTGGAGTTGGTATTCTTTTTCTATTCCATGTTTTCGTTAACATCGGTATGACAATAAACCTGTTGCCGGTCAAAGGTCTTCCATTACCGTTCATAAGTTATGGTGGTTCATTTCTTGTATCATGTTATGCTATGTTAGGTTTGGCCATGAATATGTCATTAGAGGGAGAGGAGTAGTCAATCCAATTTGAAATAGTTTGAATTTTTTCGTCTATAGAGCTAACTTTACATACTCTATCCGATCCGAGGTTGGACGCTTGAGGCAGTTAAATATGAAACATCTTCAACTATTAATAATACTATTCATCGGTATTTTTTCCTCTCAGCTTATTGGGCAGGATGATATAACTAAGCGAGTAGATGCTCTCGAAGCTCAGATTAATCAACTAAATAGCATCATCATCCCAGATGTTGAGAATGCTTTGAGTACAGTTGTTCGGGCAAAATCTCAATCTGATAGCGCTACGATTATGCTGATCAATAGAATTAATTCTATTCAAAATAAAATGAAAATCCTTGAAGATAAAGCTGCTTACTCAGATAGTACTAATCTTGAGATATTGGAACAGTTAGTGATGATAGAGAACAAAATAGTCTCGTTAGCAAGAAGTTTTAATGAGCTTTATAGTATAAAGGCAACACCTGAAGCATTTGAAACACCAAAACTAAGCTCTGATGAATTTAAAAAGCGTTATGTGGATGCTCTAAGTAGCTATCAAAATGGACGATATGAAGAAGCTATTCAGGGTTTTTCCACCTTGAATTTTAGTGAATCAGGCCACCCTTTAGCAGACAATAGTCAGTATTGGTTGGGTGAATGTTACTATTCCATGAAAAATTATAAACGAGCGATATTGGAATTTGAGAAGGTGATGCAGTTTTCTAAGTCGGATAAACAAGATGATTCAAAACTTAAACTTGGACTTTGTTTTCTGAAGATAGGTAACAATCAACGAGCTCGAGCTGAATTCAAGGATTTGCTTGAATTATTCCCAAACAGTGAATATTCACAGCGTGCTCAGCAATACCTACACCAACTTTAGTTTTTGAACTACTTTATTTTGAGGAGACATATTAAATGCAGTTGAAAACTTATTTCCTAACATCAGAAATATCACCATTCTCTGAAACTGGTTTTCTCTCACTTTTCTCTAAGAATATACCCATTTATTTACAGGAAAAGGAACAGGATATAAGAATTACATCACCTAAATATGGTTATATCAGTGAGCGAAAGTATATCCTGAGAGAGGTAATCAGGCTTCGGGAGATAGAGTGTGAGATTGGTGATGAGATGATAAAATCTTCGGCTAAATCTGCATTTATTCCTAAAACTAGAGTTCAGGTTTACTTTATGGAACATGCTGACTGGTTTCAGCCTTTGACTCCTCTTCTCTATAAATCCAGAAATGGTCGAATATTATCAGATAATGCTGAGAGATTTGGTTTTTTCAGTAAAATGGGTCTAGCCATGTTGACTGATCTTTTCTGGTGTCCCAACATAGTGATATGCAATAGTTGGCAAGCTGCGACTGTTCCACTTCTCAATAATCAAATTTACTCTAAGGAAGAGTTCTATGATGGTATTCAGACCGTTCTACTGATACACAGCCTTGATGAGAATGCTGTCATTCCGTCTGATACGTATGATACACTTGGAGTAAAACTTCCAGATAATATTAATGAAGATGAAGTTAATTCACTTGTAGTTGGTGCATTAGCAGCTGATCTAGTCATTGCTGTGGACAGTCCTGAAGCAGAGATTTCTAAACAATTAGCGGAACATCCTGCATTTAAACCGCATTATAGTGCAATTAAAGGAAAGGTAAAAAAACTTAAGGTTTCAGATGATTCAACCACCTCGTTCCAATCTGCCGCAGGAGAGCTCGACGGTCTGCTCAGGAAACTCGCTTCCTGAAAATCTCCTAACTGACATCTACACAAAGTGAGTAACTATCCTTTAAAATTCTTCTTGAAGTCATTAGTAACCTTCTTCAGCATTTCCTTTTCTGTAATTTTCCTGATGTCTTGTATCGAGAATTCATTTCCAACTGATATAAGTGATTTACACCTTGATCTATTGGACACAGTAACTGTGGATATAGAATTATCACCTTATCAAACCCCGCCTGAGATTGGCTCTAATCGTTATCTTTATGTAGGGAGTAATGGAGACTTCACTATTTCTCGTACAGTTCTTAAAGTTGGCAGCCTCACTGCAATTCAGGACTCAACTTTTGAGATGATAGACAGTCGCATTGAATTGACTCTTGTTGACACTGTTTTGGACATTCAGCCGTCATTTATTCTCTCATATTTTGCCATGGATTCTACTATCGAATTCTCTGAATCAGGAACCAACTTTGATAACGATGACTGGCTGGACGAAATTGTATTTGATGGACAATTTACTGCTGATTCCCTGTCTCTTGACACATCCGGTATCTACACTGTTGAATTTCCAGTTGATACTTCTGTTGTGATGGAATGGGCAGATACTTCTGCAGATCCGCAACTCCTAGTACTGGAAGCACCGGCGTTGAACAGCGAAGTTCTGCAATTTTATTCCACTGAAAATGGCTCGCTTGAGCCAGCACTTATAATCTCCTATAGTGATTCTGTAACTGTGACAGTGACTATTGATTCAATGGAAGTGGACACATTGATTCTGGATACATTAGAATTGGTTTTGGAGATGAGTTCTGATGTTTCCATAGTTGAACCACCTTTGTTTGCCGGCGGTGGATTCGATTCAACTCAAATCTACTTCAGTAATGGTGCTGGGATGAAAGCACTTATGAATGTGGACTTGGATTCACTAAATGTGCCTGAAGAAGCGGTAATACTGAAAGCAAAACTAGTTCTCTACAGCGATTCTACCAATTCCAATTGGGAAGAAGATGGGACATTTAATATGAAGATAGCCACTCTGGAAGACAGTATCGCAAATGAGGATGATTTTATCTGGCCCGCATTTATTTCTGAGGATAGCCTCGGTACAGGGACACTGAAAGTAAGTTCTCTTGATTCTACCGACATGCTAGTTCACAGAATTGATAGATTGATTGAAACGATATTCCTCGGGGTTGAAGATAATCTCGGTTTTAAGTTAGAGACATCTTCAGCTCCATCGATTTTTAACATTGTAGCTTTTCATACTTCTGATAACCCGGATTCAGCATTACATCCAAGATTGGAGATTTATTACGGTGTTCCTTAAGAAAAGCGTATTGACCGTGGGATTATTGATGACTATGATATCAGCACAATCACCATATAATAGCGCTGGTATAGGTATGTTATCAGATTTTTCTGCAGCACCGGCTTTCGGTCTGGGGATGTCTGGTCTGATGGGAGGATTCAACCACTCAGTCTCTACTCAAAACCCATCAACATGGCCTGAGTTGAATTTTAGCAAATTAACAGTGCATTATGTGGGCGGAGAGATTCAAAACCAAAGTTTTCGAACCAGTTTTGGAAGTCTTGGGGATGCTTCTTTTATTTTACCTATTAAGGGTGAGTACGCATTAGGATTAGGGCTCAAACCGTTTGCCAACAAAACTTACCTACTCACTGATACTTCTGTTCTGGACACAATCTTTGCAGGTGATACTCTGGCATTATCCACCGATTTATCCGGATCTGGTGGTATTGGTTCATTTCGTACGGCAATAGCAAAAAGATTAAGTGATAGGTTAGCATTTGGAATTAGTACAGAGTTTCTTTTTGGTGTCTCTTCGGAATCAGCTATAATATCAGGACTCTTTTCCGGTGATACTACGGTAGTTATAACACGTAATCACGAAATAAAGGGGACCTTTTTTTCTCTCTATTTAACTACTTCGCTTTTTGATACTCCAGCGAAATCTTCTCTGTATTTATCAATACGAGCACCTATTGGAACTCGAAGAATTATTGAACGTGCGGATCATGTTTTTATCGATAATGATGGCGATCAAGAATATACTCCTT
Organism: Fidelibacterota bacterium UBA7300; assembly: GCA_002471865.1. Lineage (GTDB taxonomy): Bacteria > Fidelibacterota > Marinisomatia > Marinisomatales > UBA2128 > UBA2128. The sequence continues at coordinate 37,623 of DKQU01000041.1, forward strand.
GGGATGATCCGCTTCCATATTATGTAAATAGTTCAGAAAACAATATTTCTTCTTTTTCACTTCCTGTTGATTTTTCAATTGGTGTAATGTATCATCTTAGTGGTTCTACTTATTTTGCTGGTGAGTTTGTTAGCCGCAACTTTGATAAAAATGATCTGTTTCCAACCTCTTCAATAAATTCAACAGTTGATTCCGGTCACCGTCTGGCTTTAGGGCTCCTTAAGGAGGGAACGACAGAAAGTAGATCTCTGCTGAGTCACCTCCATTACCGGATTGGATTTTTCAATAGACAACATTACATTTCAAACAACGGAGAATCTGTCACTGAACAAGGTTTAGCTTTTGGAATTGGTATCCCTTTCGGCTTAACAAGAAATCAGATAGATATAGGTTATCAATTTGTTGAAAGATCTGGTTTTCTTTCTTCTGAACCTGAAATAGTAAATCAAATAACAATAGGTTTGACTCTCGGTGACGTGTGGTTGGCCAGTAGAAAACGGAGAAAATAAAAATAATGAGAATTAGAAGTAGATATTTGTTACAAATTTTGGGTTATGGATTAATTATTTTGATATCAGCTTCATGTGTACCGCCTGAAGCCGAGGAAGAGTTTCCTGAGGATGAAGAATGGCTGGAAGAAAAAGATGACGAAAGATGTGATCAGTTATTAAGTAGTGCTGCAGAATACTACAAGAACAAAGATTGGAAATCTACTATTAGAGTTTACCGTATGTTGACTAATGAAGGTTGTGACCGCGGAAATGAAGAGCAAGTTTATCAGTTTTGGGCTATTGCTCACGAACGTCAAGCACAGTTTGATAGTTCAGAAATAGTCTTACTCCAGGGTTTAAAGCATTTGACAGATAATTTAAATTTATATAATCGCCTAGCTTACGCCTACAAACGACTGGGAAAATCTGAAGACGAAGCCTATGTATATCAAGATATCTTGGATATTGAACCAGATAACAGTGAGACATTAAAAGAACTGGCTCGAGTTTACGGCGATATGGAACGATTTGAAGAGCAGGTTGAAGTGCTCAAGCAAATCTTGGAATTAGAGCCAACCAATAAAAGTGTTGAAGGTGATTTAGTCCTGGCTTACGAAAATTTAGGTCTTGATCCTCTGGATATTTACCGCACTCGATTTGCTCATAATCCTAATAACGTTTCTTATGGGATTGATTTAGCTGATCAACTAATGCAGTCAGACGAATTTGTAGAAGCGATTGATATTTTAGAGGATCTATCCCATCAGCGGAGCAGCAATGGAGCTGTCTCTAAGAAATTGATCTTTAAGAAGTTGGCTCAAGCCTACGTGGGAAACGACCAACTTTCGAAAGCATCTGAATCATATATTCGCCTATTTGAAGAAGACTCGGGAGATTTCCGAACTGCTATTGAGATTGTCTCTCTCAATATTGATATTTCTGATTTCAAAACGGCACTTCTATGGATAGAGAAGGCGATAGAAATTGCACCTGAAAATGGGGAACCTTTGGGTTATAAAGGAAACGTCTATTATCAAGCAACACTAGATTGTCGTGAAGAGGAACCAAGTACTGATGATAAAATAGTTGCAAGTTTAGCTCAAAAATACTTTAAAATGAGTTTAGAGAAAGGATATCGTAAGTTTAGAAGAGATGTAAAATATTTAGATGAAAACGAAGATGATTTACTCTTTGGTTTAGAGGATTGGTTTTTGTTGGAAGATCAAAGCGTTTCACTAAAACCTTCAGGAGATTGCTATAGTTGGGTGAAAGAAGCGCTCCCTAAAGATCCCTCTTGGAAACAGTAGTTTTATTAGAAAAGGATACAGTGTACTGTATTATTTAATGTTAAATGACTGAAGCTTCAATTAGAGTACTATCCCTTCCAGATGTAGACCCAGACGTCTATACCTCAATTCAAAATGAGACACTCCGTCAAGGAAATACTCTTGAGCTGATTGCCTCCGAGAATTTCGTCAGTAAAGCTGTGCTGGAGGCAGCGGGTGGTGTTATGACAAACAAATATGCTGAGGGGTACCCAGGCCGACGATACTATGGAGGCTGTGACTGGGTGGATGTTGCAGAAGATCTAGCCCGAGACAGAGCCAAAGAGCTTTTTGGATGTGATTATGCTAATGTACAGCCCCACTCCGGATCACAAGCGAACATGGCAGTTTACTTTACATTTTTGCAGCCAGGAGATACTCTCATGGGATTGGATCTTGCTCATGGCGGGCATCTTACTCACGGCTCCCCGGTAAATTTTTCAGGTAAGCTTTTCAATATTGTATCTTATCAGGTTGATAAGAAGTCTGGACGAGTCGATTTTGATGAAGTGTTGAGGCTCGCCAAAGAGTCCAATCCGAAGCTCATCGTCTGCGGCGGGAGTGCTTATCCTCGATTCATCGAATTCGAGCAGTTCAGGGAAGTAGCTGACGAAGTAGGAGCATATTTGATGAGTGATATTGCCCATCCTGCAGGGTTGGTTGCAGCAGGGATTCATCCTAGTCCGATGGAATTTTGCGATGTGGTGACGTCCACGACACACAAAACTCTTCGCGGACCTCGGGGCGGTTTGATTCTCATGGGGAAGGATTGGGAAAATCCATGGGGTGTGGTGGCTCCCAAATCCGGTCGGACGAAAATGGTCTCTGAATTACTCGATTCCACGGTCATGCCAGGCATTCAGGGCGGCCCGCTTATGCATGTCATAGCCGCTAAAGCTGTCGCCTTTGGTGAAGCATTGCAGCCGGAATTCAAGGAATATTGTCAGAAAGTTGTGGATAATGCACAAGCAATGGCCGATGCTCTATTGGAACTCAACTATGACTTGGTGAGTGGTGGTACGGATACTCATGTGATCTTGGTCGATCTGACCAAACGAGAGATTTCCGGAAAAGCTGCAGAAAACGCTCTCGAGAAAGCCGGTATCACTGTTAACAAAAATATGGTTCCGTTCGATCAAAAGAGCCCATTTGTGACCAGCGGGATTCGCGTCGGGACTCCAGCAGTAACGACTCGCGGTATGGGAATTGATGAGATGAAAGGAATTGCCAACATGATTGATAGAGTTATCTCCTCCCATGAGAATGATGAACTGATAACACAAGTAAAAGGCGAAGTAAGCGAACTCTGCTCCAGATTTCCTCTCTATACTGATTTGCTCGGTTGATAATTATCAGGACATAGCGAGATCTTTTTGAAATCTAACAAAACTCTCCTCACTGCAACACTTTTATTGATTCTTTTCTTCTTTGGTTGTACTGCTCATCTGTTCAAGCACCATCCAAATCTAGCTGAACAACTCTTCGAGAAAAGGGTATCAAAATCCGAGAAGCAGGTTCGTAAGCATCCTCGAGACAGCGCTGCTAAGTTGGAAGCGTGTAAAAATTTGACTATGTACGGTCACGTTTTCGTCTTACGTGAATCCGAGATTATGGAAGAAGAAGATTTTACTCAAAGCCGAGAATTCCGGCTGGAGGCCAACAGTTTATTCCAGAATGCTTACAACTATGGTTTGGAGTCACTTGATATTTTGCACCCTAGTTTTCAGGAGTCATTCCATAAAGATTCCGGAGTTATGCTGGGGAAAGTAACTATTGAGCAAGTTGATTATCTTTATTGGACTGCGGCTGCACTTGGGAGTATGATCTCAACGGCAAAGGGTGACCCGTACGCAATTGCCGATCTTCCTAAAGTGGGTATTCTCATCGATAGGGCCATGGAATTAAACGAGTCCTACGACAAAGGGAGTTTGCATGAGTTTATGATATCGTTCGTTCTCAGTCGTCCTGATTCACCTACTGATGCGATTGAAATTGCTAAAAATCATTTCGACAAAGCTGTTGTACTTTCAGGCGGGAATCGAGCATCAGCATTTGTAACTTATGCAGAATCAATATGTACATTGGAGCAAGATCGATCGGAGTTTCTATCTATGCTCAATCGAGCCTTGGAGGTGGATGTTAACGCAGATCCTGATCTGAAACTATCCAATATCGTTTCTCAGGAACGGGCTGCATGGTTAAAGGAGCGAGTAGATGACCTCTTTTTCTAACATGTCTTTTTTTCGGAAAGCAGTAATCATATCTATCTTGGTTTTGGCTCCCGTTTTTATTCAGGCTCGTGTGGTTATTAAGATGGCTACACTGGCACCTAATGGTTCGCCTTGGCACGAGCTTTTGCTGGAAATGAGTCAGCGCTGGAAGAAGGCGACACGAGGAGAAGTGATAATAAAGATATATGCCGGCGGAGTGGCGGGAGAAGAGCGGGATGTGGTACGGAAAATGCGGATTGATCAACTGCAGGCTGCAGCGGTAACTGTCGAAGGTCTAACAGAAATCAGTCAGGACATGAACGTATTTTATATCCCCATGCTGGCTAAGACTTCGGAAGAACTCACGTTTATTAGAAACAACTTAACACCTGACCTAAAAAGTGATTTAAGCAGAAAAGGGTTCAAGCTTCTCGCTTGGGCTGATGTGGGGTGGGCATATTGGTTTACGAACAAAAAAGTAACTACTCCTACTCAAATGAGAAAATTAAAGTTGTTTACCTGGGCAGGAGATTATCGTTTTGTAGATCTATATAAACAATTTGGTTTTCATCCGGTTCCTATGTCAACTGCAGATATGTTAACTTCTTTACAAACTAAAATAATAGATGGGTTTGCTACAACGCCAATGTTTGCACTCTCTTTCCAATGGTTTGCTTTGGCGCCAAACATGCTAAACATGAAATGGGGTCCTATCATCGGAGGTGTGGTAATCACCAAGGAAACTTGGAACAAAATTCCTGAAAAGTATCATCATGAGCTAGAGTCTATTTCTGCAGATATCGAGAAAAAAGCTGCTGAATTCGTGGTGATGACTGAGAAGGCTTTGGATGTTATGAAAGATAACAATCTCACTGTTCACGAACTGTCCGTTACAGAGATGAAAAAGTGGGAAGATCAAATGTTGGATGCTTATCCATATGTAAGAGGTTCAATTGTACCGGATGCGATATTTGATAAAGCAATTGAATTGAAAAGCGAGTACCGAAATAGGAATTAAGAATATAATACAAGATACATTTAGTCAATCAATAGATTGTATAGATATAATTAATCTTCTAGGCTTGTGACTCGGATAGTAACAGTAGTAGCTGTTTTTTCACTGTTGGGTATGGCTTTGCTGCCTACTGTCGAATCTCTCAGTCGGATAGGTATTGGTATTCCACCCATTCCCGGTTCAGAGGGATTTGTTCTTCTGGCAACTCTATGGGTTGCATTTTTGGGTGCTATTTTGGCTGCTCGAGATAAACGTCTGTTGGCGTTATCACAGGAAGTAGAGTATTCAGATAACCAACCGGTTAGCTTGCGGACACTGTACAGCAATACCATGACTTTTGTGCTTGTGTCAGTCATGACCTACGCTAGTGCAGGGTTCGTCTTGGAGAATTTTGCTGCAGAGACAAAAGTAGTCCCCGCACCGTTCTGGGTAGTAGCAGTGATAATACCCATTGGATTCGCTTTAATAACTACTTCAGTATTCTTGGTGAGTCCTAGAAATATCCTTGTTCGAGGGTCCATGATTTTCGCAATAATTATTGTTTCGATCATGGGCTACTTTGAGTTGTTTACTCAGCCACAGTTCTTTTGGATAGGAGTTGTCTTGATTCTTGTCTCATTTCCTATGGGTGTCCCCATCTTTGCAGTTTTAGGCGGTTTATCCATGCTTATACTTCATTACAATTTTGGCACTATTCAGACCATTGCGAATGAAGCTTTTACTATAACTGAAAAATATGAATACGCCACCATACCGCTCTTTGCTTTGACAGGATATATTTTGGCGGAAGGGGGAGCACCCAAGCGATTAGTGGGGGTATTCCATAACTGGTTCGGTTGGATGCCGGGTGGAACTCCAATTGCGACTGCGCTGATTTGCGCTTTCTTCACAGCCTTAACGGGAGGTTCTGGTGTCACTATTCTTGCTCTTGGCGGACTCCTCCTGCCTATGCTGCGTGAAGAAGGTTATCCATTGGGATTTTCCATAGGATTAATTACCGTTTCCGGCTCACTGGGTCTTCTTTTTCCTCCAAGTCTACCACTTATCCTTTATGGCGTAAGAGGTGGTACTTCTATGCAGTTAGGAATTGATAAAATCTTCCAGGCTGCTTTTGTCCCGGGACTTATTTTAGTGGGCTTGGTTAGCTTATGGGGAATCCGGCAGAGTTATATATCCAAAGTTGAACGGACTTCTTTTGATCTTAACCGGGCTGTAAAGTCTCTTTGGGAGGCTAAATGGGAGGTAGTGATACCTTTCCTAATTCTTCTCTCAATTCTTACAGGTTTTACCCGCCTCGTAGAGGTAGCTGCCATGAGTGCGGTTTATTCTCTCATTGTGGAAGTTTATATTTATAAAGACCTAAAACTGGATGATCTATATAAAGTTGTTGCAAAATGCGCCAAATTCGTTGGAGGTATCCTTATAATCATTGCTATGGCAAAAGCACTTAATCTGGCATTTGTGGATATTTATTTTTACGAGACTATGATAAATTGGATAGAAAACAATATTCATAACAAATTTGTTTTATTGTTGGCACTAAACATCTTTTTACTCATTGTAGGGTGTCTAATGGATATTTTTTCTGCGATCATTATCATTGTACCACTTATAAGTCAACTTTTCAGTTCGTCAACATTTTCTATGTTTGGAGAATTTTCTGAAGGTGGGATTGCCATGATGCTCGGGCTTCAAGCTGTTCATATCGCAGTTATCTTTATTGCCAATCTAGAGTTGGGTTATATAACTCCTCCCGTCGGAATGAACTTGTTTCTTTCGGCTTATCGTTTCGACAAACCTCTCTCAAAGATTTACCGAGCTACACTTCCTTACTTTTTGATTCTGTTGTTTGGTGTTATGGTGATTACTTACGTGCCTATCGCCTTCCCCGGACTGTTACCCGGTATAGAATCTTCCTCGACTGATAGCGACGAAGATGGAATGCCCGATTGGTGGGAAAAGGCATTTATGCTCAATGTCAACGAAGATGATTCAGGAAAAGATTCTGATAAAGATGGTGTGACCAATCTGGAAGAATTTAATCAGGGAAGCAATCCACGAAAACCACCCGAGTTGGATGACAGTGGTTAATATCAACTGTATTAACTCAAAACGTCGTAAATTGAATTCCTTGATATAAGGTGAACATGAGAATATATTCGACCCATAATTTTGGTGAGGATAGAATGGGAACACGTTTGGAAACTAGTCGTTAGATTTGAGAACATCTTATTACAGGCATCTGGAAAATTGAATTAATGAGAAAAACACTTTATAGCGTCGTTATTGCATTTGTTCTGTCACAAGGGACTTTATTTGGTATAAGTGAAGCTTCTGCACTATTCCTGCTTATTTCCCCCGGTGCCCGTGCTGGTGGAATGGGAGAGGCTCAGGTTGCTGTGGCAAATGATGCTTACGCCAGTTATTGGAATCCTGCCGGTCTTGCTTTCCTTGAAGATAGCGAGGTTGCACTTATGCATGTAAATTGGCTGCAGAATTTAGTTCCGGACATGTATTATGAATTTCTCGCTTATCATAAACATGTTCCTTCATTAGGCACACTTGGCGGTCACGTAATTTTTCTGAATTTAGGAGAACAAGAGCGACGAGGTGAAAACAACGAAGATTTGGGAACTTTTACCAGCTTCATGTACGCCTTGACTCTCTCTTATGGGGCTAAAATTTCACCTTATTCATCTATCGGACTTAATGCAAAAATATTACACCAAAATTTGACAGGTAAAGGAGCAGGGGCAGAGAGAGGTGAAGGCGTTTCCACAGACTTTGCTTTCGATCTCGCCTATCTTCAGAAGGGATTTTTAACACCCAAATTAGACATGGGCATTACTATTACAAATATTGGACCGAAAGTTTCATTCATCGATGAAGCACAAGCTGACCCCATGCCTACAAATCTTACGTTAGGGTTGAATTATCGAATTATAGATACTGAATTTAACCGACTTAATCTTGTCGTCGATTTTGATAAGATGCTAGTGGCCTCTTATCCAGAGATGGACTGGGATGGTGATGGACGAGTCGGTTTATACAATGATAATGGGAAATATGTGGGTGAAGCAGGAGAGTACAATGAAGCTGGGGACCGCGAGGCCGCACATACAGATCCTATCTATCTGGCTTTCTTCACCTCTTGGCTTGATGATTGGTATTTAGGAGGTGACATAGATTGGGATGAAAACACTCATATCGGCGGATATTACGAAACCGGTTTGCGCAGTGGTGAGCTTTTCGATGATTATGGTGCCGACGGAATTGATGGAACAGATGATGATGGTGAAGGTGACGGTGAGTGGGATGATGGTGAATCTTTTTCTGATGATAACGGAAATGGCGAGTGGGATTCCTATGAATGGGGAGACGAAGGATACGGAAAGTATAATTCCGACGGTGAACTGGAAATTGGAACAGGAGCCAACCGAAGTTTCTCTACCGAAATAGATGAGATGGTTTTCAACTTAGGGTTCGAGTACTGGTACTCCAAATATTTTGCTCTTCGCGGAGGATATTATTACGATAAACTCGGAAAGATCAGCAATCCTACTTTTGGGATAGGATTAAGATTCGCTGGATACGGTTTTGATGCAGGTTTTACACTTGGGCCTCCCGGACATCCACTTACCAATACAGTCAGATTTTCATTGAATATGGAGTTTTAAGATAGTCAAACAAATGTCAGGTTATCAGTCCTGTGGTCGAACGATTACAGGACTTTTTTATAGATGAATATTTCTAAGAATCTTACAATCCTTTTGATTGCAATTTCTGCAATTTCAGCACAACAAATTCCACTGCAGGGAGACATATCTATTCTTGTTATCCGTACATCTTTCGCTCAAGACAGTGATGTGTCTACGACCGGAAATGGTCAATTTCTCATAGAAGATTACGAAGGAGATTGTATTCCCTACGTCCTCGATCCGCCTCCGCATGATCGAGAGTATTTCGAGGCGCACCTCCAGGCTCTAGACAGTTACTTTAACTCAGTATCGCAAGAACAGTTAGGCATAGATATCTTAAACTCATTGGTGCTGCCTATCGATACTTTGGGCAGTTACAGTCTTGCTTCCACAATGGCATATTACAATCCCTACGGCGATGAGGAACTTCAGGAGTTGCGCTTAGCAGAACTGTTCCGAGATGCACTGGAAGCGGCATACGTGGACGAAGGAGGCATTGACTTTGATGCCTATGACCTGTTCACGGTGGTGCATGCCGGTGTCGGACAGGATTTCGCTCTGCCGTTTCTCGATCCCACTCCGGAAGATATAGCTTCGGCTTACATTGATTCCAATTTATTGCTGGAACAGTTGGGTGCTGCTGAAATAACTTTTAACAACGGAAGCTCTGTAAGCTCTGGAATCATTCTGCCGGAAACACAGAACCACCTCCTTTTTGATGAGGCGGATGATATTTTCTTCGGAGCGTCAGATCCGTGTGAATATCAGTTTGCTCTCACTGGTACATGGGCTTTAATGATGGGCTTTGCCATGGGCTTACCGCCACTGTGGGATACGGAATCCGGCGAAAGCGGTGCCGGTGTTTTCGCTCTCATGGACCAGGGCTCCAATAATGGTCGTGGAGTCATCCCAGCACCACTTGATGCGTGGAGCCGTATTTATAGCGGTTGGGAGACCGCGACTACGGTTGGGCCAACC
>DKQU01000040.1 GCA_002471865.1 Fidelibacterota bacterium UBA7300
ATTACCGGCAAGTTTCGTCATACAGATACTGTAGCCGGAGCCGATGCCCTGCTCATTATTCGTAAAATCCAAAATGCAGTCAGAATGACGTTTTAATTAATAGAGAAATCACTTTAAAAACCCCGCTCTCGTGTGGGGTTTTTTGTATCTTCACCTACCACCAAATTGTTATATTCTCTGCAACATCATGATTAACATCCGAACAGTCAGCTCAAAAGCCGAGCTCAAAGCTTTTATCAAGTTCCCGTGGAAGATCTACGAGGGAAATCCCAATTGGGTACCGCCCCTCATTATTGACAGAATGGAATTCCTAAATCGTGAGAAAAATCCGTTCTTTCAGCATTCGGACGCGGAACTGTTCACGGCTGAAAAAGATGGAAATATAGTAGGTCGCATTGCAGCAGTCAAGTACACGCGACATCTAGAAACCTACAAAGACGATGTAGGGTTTTTCGGGTTTTTCGAATGTATCGATGATAAAGATGTGGCTCACGCCCTTTTTAAACAAGCTGAAGAGTGGCTCTCAGATCAAGGATTAAGAAGAGTGCGAGGTCCTATGAATTTCACCATCAATGATGAGTGTGGGCTCCTAATCGACGCCTTCGACCTCCCGCCAGTTCTCTTGATGACTTACAATCCCCCGTACTATCAGGAGTTGGTGGAATCGTACGGTTTTGAGAAATCTCAAGACTTGTACGCGTATCGGATTACCCGGCCGGAAGCGATCCCTGACCGGCTAAAGAGAGCTTTGAAGATCCAGGAAAAACGTCACGGGATCCGCATCCGTACAGTCAATATGAAGGACTTTGAAAGTGAAGTAGATCGTGTTCATAGCATTCATGATCAGGCGTGGTCAGAAAACTGGGGTGCTGTACCTCTTACCCGGGCAGAATTCCAAAAGATCGGGAAAGAACTTAAATTGGTACTTGATCCTGATTTGCTGTTCATTGCAGAAGCGGACGGGGAACCGGTAGGCATGACAGTCTGCGTCCCAAATATGAACAGCGCACTTAAGCACGCCAACGGACGTCTGCTCCCATTTGGACTGTTCAAGATTCTGTGGCACAAGCGGAACATTGATTCTCTCAGAGTGATCATCATGGGTATTTTGAAAGAACATCGCCATAAAGCTCTGGATACAGCCATGTATTTTAAGCTCATGGAAGCGGCATTGGCGAAAGGGTACCAATGGGGCGAGATGTCGTGGATTCTCGAGTCGAATGCCCCCATGCGCAGAGTTCTGGAACGGCTGGGGACTGAGCTCTACAAAACCTATCGCATCTACGAAAAACCTATTTAATATAAACAGATGAGAGTTTTGGTAACAGGCGCTTCGGGTTTTATCGGCAGCCATCTGACAGATGTTCTGACTGCTGCCGGACATGAGGTGACAGCTCTTGTCCGGACAACCAGCAATCTACGCTGGCTCGAAGGATCTCCAGCCAAGCTTTTAACCGGTGATGTACTGGACAAGGATTCGCTGGCTTCTGCTGTTGCGGATCAGGAGATCATTTTTCACGTAGCCGGAGCTGTTATCGCCAAAGACCTGCAAGGATTCGACAGCACCAACTTCCACGGCAGTGAAAACATCATGGAAGCGATCCTGCAACATAACCCCGGTGTAAAGAAAGTAATTTACGTTTCGTCCCTCGCTGCGGGCGGACCCACTACACCTGATCACCCTTTGACGGAAGATGACCCCAGTCAGCCGATCTCAGATTACGGCGCCTCCAAACTCCGGGGTGAAGAGTCGGTACTCAGCTATAGCGATCGGATTCATACGGTTTCCATCCGACCTCCCATTGTCTATGGACCGCGGGATAAAGGATTACTCACTTTTTTTAAGGTTGTAAAGATGCATCTGAAACTCAACCTGGGGATGAGCCATCGCTATATCACTCTCATTCATGTTAGCGATCTTGTGCAAGCCATGATGCTATTGGCTGAGAAGGAGACTGTCAGCGGTAGTTTTTACTATGTAAATGACGGTGTCCCTGCCAGAAGTTGGTTTGACATACAAAATGAGCTGGCCAAAGCTCTCGATGTTTGGACTGTTCCACTAAAACTTCCGCTGGCGTTGGCGTTCATCTCCATTGCCGCCATGCACATCATTCAGAAAATAACCGGGAAACGATCGTTCTTAAACCTCAACAAATACAGCGAAATGGCTCAGCGGGCGTGGATCTGTGATGGGAGGAAAATCTGTGATGAATTTGGATATTCTCCAAAAGTGACTGTGGAAGATGGATTCGTCGAAACTACTGAGTGGTACCGGGAAGCAGGATGGCTCTAACCGTGTGGAAAAGATTGCGGCCAGTTGATATTGCCGTCCTCATTTATAATTTTACCATAACTCTGCACATCCTTATCTCGGCCGGGAAACTGCCTAACTGGTCGTCCATGTTGATAATCCACGGGGCTATCTTTGGCGGAATTGCTTGGCTGGCGACAATGGATGATAACAACTCCAATCCGTTGGTACAGTGGATAAAAATAGTGTACCCGGTGACACTATTGGTATGGTTCTATCCTGAAGTGGGGCTTCTTCATCATACCGTTACCCCATACAATCTCGATCCCATGCTCATGTCGTGGGAACTCTCCATCTTCCCGAATGAACTATATGTTTCCATTCCAAAATCTCTCAATCTGTTAAGTCTGGAGATTCTGCACGCTGCTTACTTCAGCTACTACTTTTTGGGATTTGTTCCGCTGATCATCGCCTGGAAGTTGAAACGTGAGAGGATTGGCGAGTACTTATTTGTCGGCTGTTCCAGCATGTTCATCCACTACTGGATCTGTATCCTCATCCCTGCGGATGGCCCTGTACATATGCGGGATGGGATTATGCCTTCCGGCATACTTTTTATACCCATTATGGAATCCATCTATTCCTCCGCAGCAAACCAAGGTGGCGCCGCTTTCCCAAGTACTCACGCAGCGGCAGCGGTCATTGCCGGATGGTACTCAGTTCACTGGTTTCCAAAACTCAAATGGTTCTTTATTACCTTAGTTTTACTTATACTCATCTCTACAGTAACCTGTACCTTTCACTATACGATTGACACCATTGCAGGAACCTTCACAGGTTTTGCTGCTCTTGTCGGATTAAAGAAGCTTTACAGAGAACTTTTCTAATGTCACAGTGTAAATTCAACGCATCTGTTTCGATTGCCCGTCTCTCACCTCTCCTGTAAATTCTCGATTATGAATCCCAAGGACAAAGATAGCAACACTCTCTTCGAAAAAGTCCGAAAACAGTTTATCGGACTTGACACTGAATACACATTAGCCACAGGGGAAACAGAGCGGCGCATTTATCTCGATTCAACGGCAACAACCCTTATGATGGAAGCAGCTCATGAAGTGCTTGAACGTTTTTATCACCACTACGGAAACACGCACAGTCTACTCCATTTTGACGCTAAGATTGCCTCCCGGGAATACCACTGGGCTCATGAGCGGATACTCGATTTTGTTCATGCCGACCGTGATACTTACACTTCTTTCTTTACTGGAAGCGGTACAACGGCTGGAATAAACCGATTAGCACGCGTTTTCCGAGACATCCGACCGGATAAAGATGTGGCTGTGGTCTCACTTATGGAACATCACTCGAACGATCTCCCCCATCGAAAACACATGAAAGAAGTCATTCACACTCCGGTGAAAGATATGGATGGGAACATGGGGTGTGTTTGCCTGGATTCACTTGAGCAGCTCCTGAAAGAAAATGAAGGTAAAATTAATTATGTCGCTCTCACCGGGGTGAGCAATGTCACCGGAATTGTTAATCCTGTCAATGAAGCCGCTGAGTTAGCTCATAAATATGGAGCACTCATGCTGGTGGATGGAGCTCAAATGTTAGCACATATGCCTGTTCATATGACGATTCCCCATAACCCTGTTCAAAATATAGATGCTCTAGTCTTCTCCGGACACAAAACCTACGTCCCCGGTTCACCAGGTGTGGTCATTGCAAGAAAAGACATCCTTAATCAGATCGAACCAGAGGAAGTGGGTGGCGGTATGGTCCAAGATGTGTTTGTTGACCGCTACGAGGTGAAAAATTTCTTCCCGGATCGTGAAGAAGCGGGGACCCCCAATATACCCGGAGCCATCGCTCTTGCAGCGGCCATAGATGTACTGGACCGCATTGGCATGGACTTCCTTCAGGAGGAAGAGGAACGGCTGATTAACATGGTAATAGATGGGATGAAGGCGAATTCAGAAATACATATCTATGGCGAATCTGATCCTAATATATGTAAACGATCGGCATCTGTCTCCTTCAACATCAAGGATATGGATCACGGTTTGGTGGCAGCGGTTCTAAACGACTATTTCGGCATTGCAGTCAGAAACGACTGTTTCTGCGCTCACCCGTATGTAAAAGAGATGATCATGGATGATCTTTTTGAAGCGACTGAGGATATCCCTATTGAGGAGATCGAAGCTGCATTTCACCTGAAACGCGGCATGGTTCGAGCAAGTTTTGCAGTCTATACTACCGCTGAAGATATTAAAATGCTCATCTCAGCGTTAAATAATATCACCGAGCGAAAGGAATTCTATAAAAATAAATACCATGTGGTTAATGAAAACTACACCCATAAAACATTCACACTCAAGAACGATCAACGCTTCACCGTTCTATCAACTCTCGAGGAGATTCTCTCCTGAGCAAAGCGGTATTCATTCGTCTTTTCTTCGTACTACCTTTTGTTTTTGTTTTGAACCTCACCGGGCAAGATATTGATTCTTTACTCACCACTACTTTTCAACCTTCGCCAACACTTTTCCACCATTTGAAAATGCCTGTATTTCAAGGGAGACCTTACTATTTGGAGTTATTTGTGGATGCTCCTGCAGATAAAATCAATTCTGCTTCAATATTTTACAGCACCAAACATATCGCTCAATATCGCGAGGAAGCGCTAGAAATGTATCGAGGTCGCTATCGTTACAAGTACGATCCAGCAATCCATCTTGGTGAAAAGTTCACATATTTCTTTGTTGTAACCGAAAACGACTATGGTATCCACGCTACACCACTAGACAGCTCAGGTCACATCTCACCAAAGGTGCTGGAACCGGTGGATCCACTGGAATATTTCAGAAGGAAGTGATCATGGCAGTCTCTTCTATCCACCAAAAGTGGGAAAATCTTCGCCGGCAGATCGAACAGCACAACTATCGCTACCATGTCCTCGATGATCCGGAAATTTCGGATGTTGAATATGATAAACTCTTTCGACAACTTATTGAACTGGAAGAAACCCATCCAGCACTCAAAACTCCCGATTCCCCCAGCCGGCGTGTAGGAGCACCTCCTCTCGCCAAGTTTGGATCTGTTACTCATCGGTCTCTCATGCTAAGTTTGGATAACGCCATGAACCGGGACGAACTTATAGCATTTGACGGGCGACTTAAGCGGGCGCTAGACAGTCAAGATGAGATAACTTATATAGCCGAACCGAAGCTCGACGGTTTGGCAATCTCCCTCGTTTATGAAAACGGACTGCTCTCTACGGGCGCTACTCGAGGCGACGGTCGAACCGGAGAAGATATCACTCAGAACTTGCGTACCATCCACACTATCCCGCTCCGACTTCAGGGCCAAGCTGTGCCACCTATTGTGGAAATCCGCGGGGAAGTGTTCATAGAAAAAGAGCAGTTTAAAAAGCTAAACCGAAAACGTGAAGAAGCCGCAGAACCGGCTTTTGCCAATCCACGTAACGCAGCGGCAGGGAGCCTTCGCCAACTTGACTCTTCAGTGACTGCTGAAAGACCGCTTAAGTTTTTCGCTTATGAACTAACCTCAGCAGAAGGGATAAATTACACATCCCATGGGGAGAGTCTCGAGCAACTCCAGAAGTGGCAAGTACCCGTCAATCCAAATATTTCGAACTGCACAAACATTGAGGAAGCCATTGCCTATTACGAGGAATGGGAGGAGAATCGGAACACACTTCCTTACGAAATTGACGGCGTTGTCATCAAAGTGAACAGTACCTCGGAGCGAGAACAGCTGGGGATCAAAAGCCGGTCGCCCAGATGGGCTATCTCCGGTAAGTTCAAGGCTCAACAGGCGACAACAGTGGTAGAGGATATTGTGCCATCAATTGGTAGAACCGGAGCCGTGACACCCGTTGCTCATCTGCAGCCAGTAAATGTGGGTGGAGTGATTGTCAGCCGCGCCACGCTGCACAATCAGGATGAAATCGATCGCAAGGACATCCGTACTGGTGATACCGTACTCATCCAGAGAGCAGGAGATGTGATTCCAGAGGTTGTGAAGGTCATCACGGAAAAACGTCCTGATGAGGCTGTAAAATATATCCTCCCTGAAGAGTGCCCGTCTTGCGGTGCT
The DNA here is from genome assembly GCA_002471865.1 of Fidelibacterota bacterium UBA7300. GTDB lineage: Bacteria > Fidelibacterota > Marinisomatia > Marinisomatales > UBA2128 > UBA2128. Next base: position 6,374 of record DKQU01000040.1, read on the forward strand.
GAAGTTATTCGACCGGAGGAGGAAGCAGTTGCTCGCTGTCATAATATCTCCTGTCCGGCTCAAGTAAAAGGAAGAATTGAACACTTTGCCTCCAAACGCGCTTTGGATATTGACGGCCTGGGAAGCAAAGTGGTAAGTCAGCTAATTGAGAGCGGACTTGTGTACAGTTTTGCTGATCTCTTCTATCTGTCCAAAGAGCAATTATTGGGATTGGAACGAATGGGTGACCTCTCGGCTCAAAACTTGATAGACGCTATTGATACCAGCAAAGAGACAACTCTTGCCCGCTTCATCTATGGACTGGGAATTCGTAATGTAGGTGAGCATGTGGCGGACGTATTGGCTCGGAAGTACCGTTCTCTGGAGGTCTTAATGGACAGCACGGCTGAAGAATTAGAAGCTGTGGATGAAGTAGGACCTATCGTCGCTGAGTCCATTGTGAGTTTTTTTGGCAGCAAAGAGAATCGCGACACAATCAGGCGCTGTCTGTCCGGTGGTGTATTTTTATCTGTACCGGAAACGCCAGAAAAAACAGATCTGGCGGTAAGAGGGAAAACATTCGTTTTCACAGGTAAGCTGGAGCAATTCACTCGTCAGGATGGTGAAGAAATGGTAAGAAATCTAGGGGGCCGAGCGGCCAAGTCAGTGAGCAGCAAAACAGATTTTATTATAGCGGGGACAGGTGCTGGATCCAAACTAATCAAAGCTAGAAAACTGAATATAACCGTCTTAAACGAGGATGAATTTCTGGCATTAATGAGCTGAAAAAAGTAAATAGATAGTTTCACAGAAACAGATTTATTACTACTTTACATAATCAGGAAACGTCAATGTCATACGAAGATATTAACAAAATGATGAAAATTGAAGACATCATAAATGATGTTGTACTCATTGTTGTAGAAAAAAGTGAAGGACTGGCGGCGGCCGGTATTGACAAAGATAGATTCTACGCAAAGGTTATCGGTTATGATGAATTTGGATTGTGGGTAGAGCACCCCAACTTCGAAGTGATAATTTCTGAAGATTCAAAAGGAAAACCCCTGCCTCCGGGAAAAGTGACGCGGGAAAAGTTCTGTGCTTCAATACAAATCCAGTGGCAATATATTTCTACTTTGGTACACTTTCCCAACCGAGAAGGGTTCGATTTCCCTTCACCATTCGATCGGCAGATCGGCTTTAGCGGCCAAGACGACTGAGTTCTCTCAAACCAAATCTGCTTCTAGTCTAATTCCCCAAATATACGTTTGTGCATCATGGATGAAAAAGTGCGATCCGGAAGGAGAGCGCGAATAATCAAGCGGAGGCGGGATTGACGCCCGATCAAGTAACGCAGTTTGGGTTTTTTAGTATTTACCACTCGCTCAATTAAAGCAGCCACATCCTCAGGATCTCCCATCCCGTTCTTTGATTTGATCATTCTTCGAAGTTGATCCCGAAACGCATGAGTGTGCTTGAAATAGTGGCTGGCAGGATCTTCCGACTTCTGAGCCTTGTGAGCATTTTCTGTGAAGATCTTAGTTCGGTATGAGCCGGGTTCGATCAGAACCACATCAATACCAAATGGCAACAACTCATGATAGAGGCTTTCGCTGAATCCTTCTAAGGCGAACTTTGAAGCACCATATGCCCCCAATCCGGGGAATGAGGAACGACCAGATACACTGGAAATATTAAGAATCTTAGTACCACAACTGTCTTCAGTGGCAGTTTTACGCATGAGTGGTAGTGCGGCGCGGATTACCTTTTGTACACCGAAAAAGTTCGTCTCCATCTGATCACGAATTTCCTGTTCTGACAAGTCTTCAAAAAATCCACCAATGGCATAGCCGGCGTTGTTGATTAGCACATCCAGACGCCCTTCGTCCCTTTCGATCTGTTCCATAGCGGAAACAGTTGAAGCATCTTCAGTAACATCAAGCTCAAGGATTCTGACTTCCCCGCCGCGCTGGGTAGACTCTGCCAGCAGATCACCTTTCTTGTCCAGATTCCGCATGGTGGCATAGACAGTATGACCTCCCGAAGCAAGTCTGGCTGCTGCCAGCATTCCGAATCCACTGGAACATCCTGTAATAAGTACCACACTCATAGGGTTGAATTTAGTAAACACGTGTTGCTCTTGACATACTTTTGCCAGTGGCGTATTTTCTTTCCGTGAAAGCTGAACTTGTAAGCTTTGGGGTACTGGAAATCTGCAAAATAATGGCAGTTGATCCACCGGATACAAACGCAATTCTTCATTGCACCTGTTAGTCTTAGTTTCACAAACACCCTGATTTTCCCCTCCCAATGAGATAAATTCCAATCATGCCCGCAGCCATTGAAGTCCGTAACCTCACCAAGACGTATGAGGATGTTCCTGCCCTGCGCGGGATTGACCTTACAATTCAGCCAGGAGAGTTTTACGGTCTACTTGGACCTAACGGCGCAGGGAAAACTACAACCATAGGTATCATTACCGGACTGGTTAAACTCCAAGGCGGAACTGTCTCCGTCTTCGGTAAAGATATCGTTCGGGACTACCGTTTCACGCGTTCACAGATCGGTGTTTCTCCTCAGGACTTCACCAGCGACTGGTTCTTCACTATTGAAAAACTCCTCTACTTCCAGGCGGGATACTACGGAATCACTCAAAAAGAAGCTGCCCCCACCATCGAACGGCTTCTGGAGCAATTCGGACTTACAGCTAAACGCGATTCCAAGATTCGCCAATTGTCCGGAGGAATGAAGCGCCGCTTCCAGATTGCCAAATCACTCGTAAATGACCCCGACATTCTCATCCTCGATGAGCCCACAGCCGGTGTGGATGTTGAACTCCGGAGGATGCTGTGGAACTACCTTCGTGGTCTGCACCGTGAGGGAAAAACCATACTTCTCACTACTCACTACATCGAAGAAGCTGAACAACTTTGTGAAAAAGTTTCCATTATTGATGAAGGTAAGATTATTACAGAAGGAACACCTAATGAACTCATCCGCTCCTTGGGCAAAGGCGGTGTGGAAGTACACGTTTCTGGATGGGAAGAGGCTATGGAAAAACGGTTGACCAATCTGACATTTGCCTACGAACCGTCTGAAGATGGCGGGAGAGTTATTTTCACAGTTGATAACCCTGAGAAGGAACTAACCAAAATTGTTGACTCTCTCTCCTCCAACGGGTGCACCATTCATGAAGTAAGGGTCACAAAGTCAAGCCTGGAGGATGTCTTCATTGAACTGACAGGGAAAGCGATAAATGAGTGAATTTGATGAATAGTATTTAACACACGAAAAATAGTCAATGGAAAATAAAAAATGACAACAGTAATACAACACATTAACTGGGTCGGCTTCAGAACGTTAGTAGCGAGGGAAATAACCCGCTTCCTTTCGGTATATCGTCAGACAGTCTTCCCGGGAGTGATCTCTTCATCTCTCTACATTATTATCTTCGGCTTTACCCTTCAGCGAAGGATATCTTCTATCAACGATGTACCGTACTCCATTTATATTATACCCGGCCTTGTCATGATGAATGTCATCACCAACGCCTACAACAACACTGCCTCCAGCCTCCTCCAGATGAAGCTGTTAGGACAAATGCAGGATATGCTCATCACCCCTTTAAGCAATCTCGAACTGGCTATTTCCTTTATCATCGGCGGAGCTGCCCGGGGTTTCATCAACGGTGTCATGGTTCTTTTAGTCGGTATGTTTCTTACAGGGATGCCGTTGGAGCATCCGTTCTACGTCCTCCTCTTTCTGCTAATGGTATCGTGGAGTTTCTCAAGTGTTGGACTGATTATCGGAATCATGGCCGAAAGTTGGGATAACATCGCTACTATGGTAAACTTCTTTATCACTCCATTAATTTTCCTGGGCGGTGTCTTCTACTCTATTAACATGCTGCCCGAATTCTGGCGTACCCTTTCCATGGCCAATCCCATCTACTACGTCATCAACGGACTGCGCTACTCAGTACTCGGCGGAGGGGCCGCAGATTCTTCCATCGGACTTTCCCTCTTTGCTGCCGGAGTTATGACGATTTTGTTTACTGTGGCAGGAACGTATCTATTTCATCGGGGCTACCGGATTCGCCAGTGATGCTTCGCAGAACCCCTTTACTGTTTCTTCTCACTACAAGCTTACTTAACGCACACGACTTGCCCGATCAACCTCCTTCATGGACTCACTACCTCCGCATGGGCGCTGCTCAAGAGGAGTCGTCATCGGGAGCCATGGGTTTCTACCGCATCAAACGTATTCACGGAAACACGTTTCACGATCTGCGGGTGTTGGGAATGCACCTTCAAGATGCTACCATAGCTACAGCCCGGTACAAATCGAGCCAGAAGTTTACATCAGCACCTAAATTTTACCGCTTTACGGTTATGTCGCTCCGGCACAACAGTATCAGTGATCTGAAGATACGCTACCACTACAACCAGGGTTTCGGCGGTTTTGTTTTCGAGAAACCCACTACTCACCTTACGGCGGAAGCAGCCCTCTCCTACGACATGTCGGACTATCTTAGTGACACTCGTAAAACCTCCTACTTTAAGTGGGGACTGTTCTGGGATGTTGATATCGGGCGCAATTCTCTCGCTTTTGACTTCGAGAACTTCAAACAAATAAGCGATCGTGAATCGGGGGAAGTGGATCAGTCGCGATTTGAACTTTCCGTTGAATTAAACATACCCATCTGGAAAAATGTGCAGCTGACTGTCGGTTACGAGGAAGAATTTTATAACAGTGAAGAGATACCAAACATCCTCTTCATGTATGTTTCTACGGGGATAAAGCGACCTTTGGCACTTACTTTCTGAATCAGACCAATACGTTAATATTTACAGAAATTTATCTGAAGATGAATTACTCCCGGGCATTCGCCGCCACCCACGCCGAGTAATTGCCCTCATAACCGGCTTTCTTCTGGAGTTCTTTGATTTCCATTCGCACAGCATCCATATCGACTCCACCATCTGGGAGTCGGTTTTCAGCTACATAAATGGCAACCTCCCTAGAATGATCACGTGAGACACGAATATTGCCTTTACCTGTGATGGAATTCCCCACACCGAAAACATTGTCAAGACCATTAATTTCACCTGTCTCCAAGTCTTTGATATCGTAAGTACTCCATTCCATGGGCATCCCGTCAATTGGTTCAGGGATACTGCCGATAGAACTTATTACCATTGAATATTTGACGTCGTTTTCTGTCCCTGCTTTGGAAACTGCCTTATTATTGATGACATCGTTTTCGATCATCCTCAAACCTACCAGCTTGCCGTCTTCCTCGATGATTCCAACAGGTTGTGTCTGATCTTTGAATCGGAATAAATATTTGTTCTGTGCATTTTGTAGAATCTTCGCCCGGGTCTGGCGCACTTTTTCTTCCTTCTCGGCTGAAGCACCTTCAGGAATGGAAGCAAGCGGCATGTTACGAACATTCCGGCGATACAGCAGATAGGTTCCCTGCAGCCCTAAGTCCTCCCATGTTAGATCAAACTCAGCTAATGCTTTGGGAATCCCCTTGTGTTCTAATTCAAGCGTGCTGAGCTCAATCCCGCGCTCTTTGAGTACATTCGACACAAGCTCCACCTGGAGAATCTTTGCCACATCAATAGAAGCTAAGCCACCACCAATCACAACGGCATTATCTGTCACATCAATCTGTTCGCCTTCGTAGGTAGATTGTTCGTGGTGGTTAAACCAATAGACAAATGGATTCTGGTAGTAAAAGTTGTCTCCTTCGTATTTAGCTATTTCCTTAACCGGGAATCCTCTATCCTTCCAAGCACCATTAGCCATGAGGACTGCACTGCATCCCATATTTACCAAATCCCCCATGGAATAATCTCTACCTATCTTAGTATTTGGAACAAAATCCACAAGCTCCTGATCCACTCTTTCATTTATGAGTGCCATCTGCTTTTTACGCTGTTTTGTATGCCACTTGGGAAGACCGTCTTCAATTTTCCCGTACGGGAGATCATTTTGCTCAATCACTACACAACGAATGCCTCGTTCGGTCAATTGATACACAGCCTCCGAACCGGCTACAGCACCACCTACAATTGCTACAATCTGGTTTTCATTAGACATTTTCTTTATCCTTTAATTGATTAACTAAATGATTTAACAGATAAAATGATAGAAAGAATCCAATTGGCGAATTCATATCTATTAGACAGGAGTAAATTTAGGACTTCTAATTCTTGGATTCAAATATTGTTGAAAAACTCTCTAATTATCATTCAGCATAACCCGAACCGAATCGAGACTACCATCAATTTCTGGATACGGTACAATATCGAGGATCTCTGCTATTAGCGGATAGATATGAACATTGGAAAACGTATCCATTGCGTATCCTTTTCTAAAAGCTTTACCGCGTGCGTAAAAAATAGTATGCATACTCATCTCTCGATTATCGTATCCATGTGTACCCCAGACAGCACCTGGATTTTTCTTCAGCATCCACAGTTTTGAAGCTTCTTCCCTGCTCGAAACAATGTACCATCCGTCATCTGCAAGAAGCAGAAGATGAGGTATTCTACGGTTGTCTTGATAGTGCCACCTTTCCGGGAATTCACTCTTCAGATAAGCTTGCATGTGAGGGTGAGCCCCCCGAAGTCGATCTGCCGCAGACACGAGCGAAGGGCCATCTTCAATTTGCGCCACAAATGTATAAGGGTTGCTCCCGCTCAACTCATAATCTGCTACATTAATGTAATCTTCAAGATAAATCAACCGCTCTGAGGTGACTTCTGACATTCCGTGATCGGAGCAAATTATCAAATTCACATCATCAGTAACTTCCAGTTTATCAAGTGCTGCCAAGATCAATCCCAGAGTAGAATCCGCCTGCTGTACGATCCGGATGGTTTCCGGTGAATTGGGCCCATATTCATGGCCTGTCCAGTCAGGCTCGTGAAAGTAGAGCAGTATCAGGTGCGGACGTTCCTCAGGCGGCATCTCCAGCCATGTTACCATCTGCTCCACACGATCGCTGAACAAAACATCCTGATCGTAATAATAAAAATAACTGGGGTGTTTCCCTCCGATGGGAGCTTCCGAGCCGCCCCAGTAATAGGACGCCGTTTTGACTCCCTGATTCTCAGCCGTTACCCAGATGGGCTCCCCACCGTACCACTTGGCATTCTGAACTGCAGATCTATCACTTAATTCATAGAGTTCGCCCCACACGGGATCACGGAATTCGTTGGAAACTATACCGTGATTCTCGGCATACATTCCCGTAGCGATGGCATAGTGATTAGGAAATGTTTTTGTCAAAAAAATCGGTCGAAGGGAGTTCGCTTTCACGCCTTCTCTCGCCAATCGATCAAAGTTCGGAGTTTCAGCATAATCCGGGTAATCATAGCGGAAACCGTCAAAGGAGACAAGAACCACATACGAATCGTCACTCGCAAATCCCCAAACAATAAGAGAGATAAGCAAGAGTGGAATTATTCTAAGTCTATAGTGATTTTTTATTGGTCTAACTCACTAATGCGCACAAAGGCAAAAATAGTTTCTGGATACTTATCCGTTATTAGAAGAAATCCTCTGTTATCAAGCCTGACGACTCCTTCCCAGTTTCGTGACTCTTCTTCTATCTGTTCAAGCTGAATTGGAGGATGGTTCGTTATACGTACTTGACTGTTCTCAACTCGAAACTCAACCAATCGCTCTACAGCCTCAGATTTCAAATGACTTGGGCCCTCTCCAAAACGTCCCGCAAGAGGATCTATGTTAGGCAGGATGGTTTTATCACCAGGCCAATAATAGTTTATTACCCAAAATTTTCCATCACTGTCAATATCGGTGGCATCTGTAATTCGATATTCCAGATGTTCAAGAGGAAGCGTTGATTCCACAGATAACTCAAAATCATATACCACAACTTCAGGTTTTGAATTTAGTCCAACACCATTAATCTCATGAAAAGTCATCAATCCATCACCAGTTAAAACCAGTGATTCGTATGTCATGTTTCGTATATCAGATTGCGGCCTTACCTTTTGAAGAGTTGTCGGATCAAGATGAATCATTTCTAAACCGGATTCCACTTCTCCTTTTACCAGGTAACCCATCATGCCTGAGTCTGTCTTTGCTTCTATCGTCATGTACACCACATCATCAATGAAAGCAATAGCCTCGAATCCTTCATATCCGGGGATTTGACCGGATAGATTACTGTCGTCAAAGGGGATAGTTTTCGGTAACAGTTCATATTCTTTCTCTCCAATTATTGCTGCTTCCAATTCTGAGCGGGTTAGATAAAAAAGAGAGCCGTATTCACCGTGTGGAAATCGCTCGGGGTTTTCCGGCATTAAAACAAGCCGGTCACTATCCCAGGCAAGACCAGAAACTTCACTTTCCCGATCCGCTAACGGTCCTACCAATGGTAATATCTGAACAGACGCTTCAGTAAGTGCACTGCAGTTATATAATAAAAATGTAAACAGAACAGCGAGGGGATATCTCATTTTGAGGCCCATAACGACCACAAATCTCACTGAGTTTGAGGTTTTTTCCAATAAAGATTTTTTCTTCAGCCCTTGACTAAGAACATTACAAACACTATCTTCAGGAAGAGGCAGAAAATTGAAATGGAAGAACAATTCATTTTACTTACAATTAACCATACTTTTGGCTTGTGTAAATGTTGAAGGTCAACCAATTGAAAATAACACACTTTTTTACCAACTCTTGAGACAGGCTATGATTGAGGACCAAATAATTGATAGAGGTGTAAGCGATGAAAAGGTTATCAAAGCAATGGCGGATATCCCTCGCCACTTGTTTGTTAAAGAATCTCTTCGTGATTTAGCTTATGCTGATGGACCGTTGCCTATAGGTTATAATCAGACCATCAGCCAGCCGTACATTGTAGCATACATGACAGAAATCCTCCAACCGGATACCCATCACACAGTCCTGGAAGTGGGCACCGGTTCAGGCTATCAGGCGGCCATATTGTCTAAACTGGTTCATCACGTCTATTCAATAGAAATCATCACCGAACTTGGGAAAGAAGCCGCCGATCGGCTGGAGCGGCTGGGATACGACAATGTGACTGTCCGGATTGGTGACGGCTACAAAGGATGGGAAAAACATGCTCCTTTTGATCGAATTATTGTTACTGCAGCACCGGAACAGATTCCTGAAAAGTTAGTGGAACAGTTAAAACCTGGAGGTCGGATGGTACTCCCTGTGGGGGAGACATTGTTAGGACAGGATATGCTGGTAGTTAAAAAAGATAAAACAGGTCAGGTTACTACTCAGGAAACTATTCCAGTCCGATTTGTCCCTATGATTCACGAACACAGAGAATAAAACCTGCTATTTGAATTAATTCCCTTCCAGCGCCAAGTATTTTTGCCAAAACCGCACCGCCTCAGCCCACTCCTCAGATGAATAGTGCGCCTTAGTACCGCCCGGCAGCTCCAACTGATTTCGCATCATCGTCACTGGCCCCATAAGCAACTCCTTTACCCCCTCCGGAATAGCATGAATACTGATGAGTTCCCATTCAGCATCGGTGGATTGTTCATCGCTCTCCGCCAGCACATCGTGGCGGTAAAGGATCAGTTCGACTTTTCCGGCCGGTAGTGCTTCACCGTTTGCTGCTCTTAATCTAATATATGGCTCTTCGTCCTCTCTCCGGCGGACTACCTCAGCTTTCAGTTCACTGTTCTCATCAATGCACACGAAAGGACAGACAAAATGCTTAACCAAAGAGTGATCTACATCCACAATACACACTCCATCCCGGTAGCCCTGTCGGAAGTGGCTTGCCTCCAACTGCTCTAAAGCATGTAGAGCTATATCTTCGAATGATAGGCTCGGTGAATAGGTCTTGCCTGAACCGGCAACTTGACGGCGAACGAAAGCGTTGACTGCTACCTTCATCAATTTTTGCTCCTTTTTAAAGTAAATGTGAAGTTTAAGTAGAACATTACCACCGGAAGTAAGCCGGATGTCCTTCTTTCACCGCCACAAAAGTACCGCGGCAGGTGGCACATACTTTCCCTCCGGAAGATAGTGCACCCTCCACGACAGCACGGTTTCCTTCCAGCTCCACCAACCATGCCCGCAGATGAACGGAACTATCTGACGGAGTAGGGCGCAAAAGTTTAACACTGTAGTCAGCAGTTACAGTGGAGGGGACATTGTCCTCCTCAGCCGCTTTCATCAAATGGTGGGCTGCTGTCCAGTTGCAGTGACAATCAAGAAGTGTACCGATGATTCCGCCGTTGAGCACTCCGGGAAAGGCCTCATGATGCTTCAGGGCAGACCACTCAGCGACTACATAGTCCCCATCCACAAAGCTGTTAATACGTAATCCGCTGTCATTAGCTGGACCGCATCCGAAACAGATACTCTCCGGTGCGTATGTTAGCTGAAGGCTTTTCTCATTCATGCCGGAGAAGGTGCCACTTGGCTAATGCGCTTTTCTACTCTGCGCAAACCCCATTGAAGCCAAATAGAAGCTACAATTGCTGAAGAAATCATTGAAATCACCATTGAAATCCAAATCCATTCGATAGGTTTATTGAGCCAATAGACGAAAATTACCGTAAGCACTACGCTAATGAGAAAGACTCGCAAAAACGTAATTACCAGCATTGGCATACCGAATCCTAATCCTTGCAGTATGCGACCACTTGCCATGCTGATAGCGATGAACGGATATGCAAATACCAATATATGAACGTAATCTTTTCCAAACACAATAACATACGTGTCATCCGTAAAAACTGATATAATAACTTCAGCATTAAAATAAAATATTGCTCCAAGTACAATACCTATAAGTGCTGCGCGGTTCATACCGTAGTAGATAACCTGTCGGACCAGGTCCATCCGGCGAGCACCGTGAAACATCCCTACTACTGTTACCAGTCCAGTGGCTATAGCAATGGACGGCATGAGAAAAATATGATCTACTCGACTGCCTACTCCATACGCTGCAACGGCAAGATCACCCATTTGAGTCTCACTGGGAAACATCCCTGAAATAATCCTGTTAAAGACGAAGTTCCCGCTGGACATGAGTACCATGGAAAAGGATGCAGGGAATCCGATCAGGAATATTTTTTTTAGGATTGTGCTTGAAAATGAAAAATCTTTCATGGCAAAAGTGACATACGCATGTTCCTTGACAAAGAGCATATAAATAAATACGAAACAAACTGCCGTCTGACTGACAACAGTAGCCACAGCAGCACCTTTCACACCCATATCCAAACTAAACATGAAGATAGGATCTAAAATGATATTCACTACTGTCCCCATAGCTTGAATTATGACCGGTGTACGCACGTTACCTTCTCCTGTCAGGATAGAGCGGAAAAAAACGGACAATACCATAAACATATAACCAATAACGATTATACTGAAATAATCCCAAGCCGGACCGATAGTGTTCTCTGAAGCACCTGCCAATAGAAGAAGATCCTTCCCCCACAAGAACCCTGCCGTAGTTACAACTGCTCCAAGTATCAATCCAAGTGCCACACCGTGCTCAGCACTGTTGTCAGCCCCTTTCTTGTCTTCTGCTCCAATAAAATTAGCAATAACTGCGGTAATTCCTGAGCCGAGCCCAAACACAATTCCTAAACCGAAAAACATGAGAGGACCAGCAAACTGAACAGCTGCAAGGGCCTCTTCTCCAACCTGCCCAACAAATATCATATCTACCACCATATAGGCAGTCTGGATCGCCAGTCCAATCATCATGGGTAGAGCAAGAACCCAGATAGCCCGTCGAGGGTTTGCCTTAAATTCCTCCAGGCGTGATTCTTTTTTTCCTGTAATATCCATTAATTATTCCACGGACAGCACTTCAATCGTCCATTAGGGAAAAGGGAGTTTCAGCACAAACTCGAATATATGAAAGGTAAAAGAGGAGATTGTATTTGAACGGTAAGGTAAAAAATAAAATTAAAAAACTCACTACTTATACATCAAAATTTCCAAGATGTCCCAACTCCCAGGATAACACCTGCTACTCCTCCATAATTAATCCCCAGATCAACTATCAGTTTGTCAATTTTCAGTCCAACGCCTAGAGCTGTTTCCGTTATGATATCCCGATAAAGATTTTGTGTCATCTGTCCCAGCTTATACGAACTTGTTCCCCAACGCAGGTATAAATCATGTGGCAGTTTAAATTCTCCTCCCGCTCGGATTACTCCTCTCTCTTCCTTGCTCCACCAACTGCCATCTACTGAAATTACCATAGGGAGATACTTTAACTTCTTTGTGATACCGACTGCCACACTTGTTGGAATTGTTTCGTTGTACTGCGTATAACTTGAAAGCGTGATACCCAGATTGTTGATGGCAAATCCTAGATGTAAATCATAACGCGGGATTTCTATTGCAGTGCCGACAGAAATCAGTCCCAATGTAGCGGAAACGTCTTCAACCTGACTCACAAGCAGTCCTGCTGAGCCTCCCAGTGCAACTCCGGGCAACAGGGGATAGCTGGCAGCAGCAGAAATCCAACTTTCGTCTGCACCAAAATCCCCAGTCGTATTTCCATCCTCATCGAGCTCTGTGAAATCGCCATAATTGATATGCCGTACGGAAATGGCAAAAGGAAATCCTCTCCAGTTTTTTCTCCATTCAACTGCTCCTGATTTAATTCCCGCCGGGAAGCTAAGAAACGAAAGAAAAAAATGCTGCAACTCACTGTCACCTAAAGCTAAAAGTGCGGGATTGAACGCAGAAGCATCTCGTCCGTTTGGATCTGCGGTTCCGACTCCTGCCATGCTAAGTGATCGCGTGTGAAACGGCACCTCCAAAATAGAATAAGCTCCATCTCCTCTCACCTGAGCAACAATTACAAGCAAAAGGCATGCTGTGATAAAACCGCTATAAAAGCGATACCGGATCCATATCCACATGGACGGAAACTCCTTTCTGTGTATTCATTTTATCTCTCTTCAACAGATTGACTTCTAAGAACCGGTGGAGAGCTGAACCGTTCTTATCTTTTTCTTTCGGCGATTTCAATACCACCTGATAACGATAATTCCCCCTGATTCGTTCCAATGGGCACGGCGCCGGTCCGAGCACCTCAATAAACCGGGGCTTATTCCGCAGATTTCTGGTGATAGATTCTGCCCGCTTCTCGACAATTGTCTGTTTGTTACCGGCGAACTCAATCTTTGCCATCCAACTGAAAGGGGCATATTTGAGTTCCTGACGTTCATTCATGGCAATGTTATAATATTTTTCCAGGTCAAGCTGAGCTGCGATTTTCACGGCTGGATGATCTGCATTGTTGGTCTGTATTACCACTTCGCCGGGTATGCTCCCGCGGCCGGAACGACCAGCCACCTGATATATAAGCTGAAACGTACGCTCTCCAGCTCTGAAATCGGGAAGAAACAATCCCGCATCTGCATTGATCACACCTACCAATGTGACATTCTCAAAGTCCAGACCCTTGGCAATCATCTGCGTTCCCAGCAAAATATCGTAGTCACCTTGGCCAAACTTTTTCAACATTTGCACATGGGCACCTCGCCGGCGAGTGGTATCTAAGTCCATTCTTATCAGTCGAGCTTCCGGGAACAGGTCTCTCAAAGCGTCCTCAACTTTCTGAGTCCCCAAACCTGCCAACACCAGATTTGCTCCATTGCATTCTCGGCACGTCGCGATCACTTGACGTTCAAGACCGCAATAGTGACAACGGAGCATATTCCCTGCCTTGTGAAAAGTGAGTGTTATCTCACAATTATGGCACATCTCAACCCAACCACAATCCCTGCACTCCATTACTGGAGAATAGCCTCTTCGATTCTGAAGTAGGATGACTTGCTCATTCTGCTTCAGCCGCTCAGTTATTTTATCCCGTAACAAACTCGAAACGATAACGCTGTAATCATCAGTCTCTTCTCGTTCCTTCATCATGTCCACCAAGTATACCTTGGGATATTTTGCTTTACCGTAGCGAACCTTGAGTCTGGTGCATTCGTATTTTCCTACAGCTTGATTATAATAAGATTCCAAACTCGGTGTAGCACTGGCAAGAACTATCAAAGCTCCGCTTAGTTTCCCCCGCATAAGTGCTACGTCTCGGGCATGGTAACGAGGTGCAGGGCTTTCCTGTTTATAACTACCCTCTTGTTCCTCGTCTACAATTATAAGTCCTACATTCTGAAGTGGAGCAAAAACAGCACTGCGAGCACCAACAACAACACTATAGGTACCTTGGCAAATCTGCCTCCATGTCCATGCTCGCTCTGCAGATGACATCCTGCTGTGCCAGAGGGCTACCCTTTCACCAAATACGGATCGGAAGCGAGCGGCAATCTGGGGAGTCAGGGATATCTCCGGCAGAAGAAGAATGGATTTGCGGCCCATAGCTTCTGCCTCTTGAGCAAGGTGGATGTAAATTTCCGTCTTTCCACTCCCGGTAACTCCGTGAAATAAATAGGGAACAAACCGCTTCTCAGCCAACTCCCGTGTCAGGTCTCGAGCTATTGCATCCTGCTCCTCGGAAAATACTATCTCCTTCTTAACAGGATCGAGAGTTAAGTCAGCCATATCGGGAAGTCTCGGTATCTTCTCCAGAATAACGAAATCTTTCTTCTCCAATACTCTAAAAACTGACGAGGGATTAGGAATCACCGATTGAAATGACGCAACGGGTACTGAGCCATCGGATTGAGATAATAATTCAACCGCTTGGTACTGGCGGGGCGCCTTCTCCTCAAGTTCAGCCAATTCACTGTCACTTAGCGCCTTTGCCTTCACCATGAGTTGCTCAGGCGGTGAATACGATTGAGTGAGCTTTGGCGGAACGGCGGTACGCATTACCTGACCTAAAGGAGTCAGATAGTGGCGGCTGACCCAGTTAAGAAGCTCCCATAACTTGGCATCAAAAATAGGGGTCTCATCCACTACTTCCTTTATGGCCCGGATACGACCCTCAAAGTTCGGTCTTTCATGGCGGTGAACTACTACACCCTGGGCAGATCCTCTCGATCCGAAGGGGGCTTTTACCCTAACACCAATCTGTACAGAATCCAATAATTCCGTTGGCACCTTGTAAGTGAACACAGTATAACTGGAAATCGGGAAAGAGATGTCAACATACATGATAGACGAAGATAGACGGCGTCTTCAGAAAGTGCAACGAAAAACTGTCTACTTAATAAAAGTCACCCGGATAGTTTGACGATACTTTTGTCCGGTAACCAAAGATTTGCTTTCTAATTTACAGAAAAATATTCCCGAGGACACCGGGTGACCCAAATTGTCTTTCCCGTTCCAATCTACTTTAAACTCTCCAGCTTCCATCCTACCGTTTACCAACGTTATTACTTCCTGGCCTAACAGATCGTAAATCGAAATTCGCAAGTTAGATTTTTCAGGAACAGTGAATTTAATCGCAGTATTAGGATTAAACGGATTTGGATAATTTTGATGAAGCACCATTGATTCGGGATACAGATCTCCCTGTTCTACTGTTGACTCTTCTATCGTAACGGACTGTGCATAAACGTTTCTGAGCTCTTCCTTTCCTGAACTGCGCATGTCTTGCCAGACAATAATATGGGAATCATCGGTACTGTTATAGCGGACGATTAGTGAAGTTCCCTGTGCAAAAGGTTCATCGCATACTACTGTTCCCCCCTCGGGGTAAACAGCACCCTCAGGTCCAAGCTGCTGATAATAAAGATCTGGTTCGCCACCGCCTCGCGAGTCTTGCCAGACAATTAGGTAGTTATTTTCATTACTCAACCCTAATGAAGTTTCGAGTTGATCCCCGGATTCAGAAGCAATAGAAATTTCTTCACTTAATAATAGGTCGCTTAATTCCAGCGTCACAGCCAAGAGATCAAAATCGTAACCAGATTCAAAATCCTCCCAACAAATAAATACTTCATTCGTGGCAGGATTAAAAACAGCTGACGCTACGTTCTGGTCGTTCGGCTTCTCGGTAACAACAAATCCATCGGTTTCTCCTAAAACAACCCCACCTGAACTGATGACCTGTGCAAAGATATCGCTATTCTGATTGCGAGTATCCTCCCAGATGAAAACCAAACTGTCGCCTGCTCGATGCATCAGAACATTTAGCTGATACCCTTCTGCATCGGAGACAACCATGGGCTCCTCAGACCATCCAGGGGCTACCCCTCCGTTTTCATCCACAGCTTGGGCGAAGATGTTCAAGTCATTCCAGGGTCCCCCATTCCATGAGACCACACAGCCGGCTCCCGGAAAAGGTTCTACCGCCTGAATAATATCATCATTCGACAACCCGCCCACAAGGATTCCACCGTCTAACCACTGAGGGTCGCCTTCAGTTGAATACTTCTGCAAATAAATGTCGTAGTCTGACTCCCGGAGATCTGAAAAAGCAAAATAGATATAACCATCTTCACCGGCAGTTAAAGCTGCGTACTCCTGATTGAAACCGAAAAGATTCTCGTACACTGGTAAACCAGTTGAATCACTTATGGT
Organism: Fidelibacterota bacterium UBA7300; assembly: GCA_002471865.1. Lineage (GTDB taxonomy): Bacteria > Fidelibacterota > Marinisomatia > Marinisomatales > UBA2128 > UBA2128. The sequence continues at coordinate 22,853 of DKQU01000040.1, forward strand.
ATTTAGATCAAAATCGAGAATCTGGTAGTACTGATTTAGCGCTCCTTCCTCATCCTTCCCTTGGAATGATAAAAATATGCGATTATCAGTAGCAACAGCCTGTGGAAACAATTGATGTGGATTGGTTGAAAGTAGGACTCCATTAAGAGATGCTGCAGGATCAAAATCGGGAGTGACGATCACACCATATGTCTGGGGAGTTTCTCCACCTGCGCGCATATCCTGCCAGTAGATGAGAGTCTTATTATCATCCAGTGTCACTGCCTGATGATAGAGTGCATCTCCACCGATACCGTAATATACTTCTAATCCATCCTCTTCCAGAGTGATACCACTCTCCGGAATCACGTGCTGGACATAGAGTCCGATACTTCCTGTCCGTTGATCGCCCCAGCAGGCAAAAGCACCTCCGTTTCCGTCCGGGCGTACTAGTGGATTGAACTGGTAATTCGTCGCCTGCGAGATAGCCAGACCATCCTCTTCAAAAATCTCAACACCTTCACGACTTATGTTCTGTAAAAAAATATCATTTTGCGGATACTCGGCATTTCTCTCATCCATCCAGATGAAATATGCACCATCGATGCCATCCACCACCAGCCGCGGTTCTGTCTGTTTCTGAAGTGCAAGCGAGATAGGTTTTCCGTCCTCTTCCCAAAGAATTGTCCCATCTAAACTTACCGCCTGACCATATATATCACCCCACAGAGGATGGTTGCGGAAATCCTCCCACACCACGTACGCTGTATTTACATCAGCTTTTACCCGAGGGACGCTCTGCTTCCCTGGGTCAATACAGACAGCAATACCTCCGCTAGTTAATAGTTCATTCCCATTGCCATCAATGAATTGGAGGAATACATCGGCGCTTATAGAATTGTTGCGGTAATCCTCCCAAACAACAGCCGCTGTGTCTCCGCTGACATATGTAACTCTTGGCGCTTGTAAATCACCCGACGAAGACGAAATGAGAAGCATACCGCCCTCCTCTGGCTCTGACCAAAGTGTCTCACATTCCAAATCCACTCTTTGACCCATAAGCACGTCCCAATCCGTGTCTGGCGCCTCGCTCCAAACCAGATTGGCATAACCTGCCCCGCCTGTTTCGAGACTTATACTCCCTCGATCACCTCCGTCTGTAATAATTGCTTTCCCAGTACCAGCATCCACAATTTCACCTGTTAAAGAAAGATGCGTTGCATAAATGTCACCTCCGGTAGAAGATCCGGTTGACCGGTCGTTCCAAATTACGAAGGCTCCTCCCATCCCATCGGAACACATGTTTAAGAACTCCTGTGGTCCTTCCACGTCTGAAAGGGCTATCCCCTCTTCTGCCCAATCCAAGGAACCGTCAGAAAGTATATGCTGAACAAAGACATCACCGTCGTCTAGTTCATAGCGATAATCTTTCCACACAATGTAAGCACCACCGGCGCCATCGGATATAGCCAGAGGATCTTCTTGGCGTCCTTCCGCTGAAACCACTGGCACACCGCCTTCACTCCATACATTTTGCCCCAGTTCATCAACTTTCTGAGCATACACATCGCGTCCGCCGTTTCGAGTATCTGACCAGACCAGGATGACTTCTCCGTTCTCTCCCACTGTGCCGGTCCTCTGCCACTCAATATGAGCACCTTGGCGAAGAGGTACACCGTTATCCTGCCAATCAAACTGTGAGACCGCAACTGAAAAAAACAATATAATAAACGACAAATATTTCATTTCAGTCTCCTATTTGAAAAAGCTGCACACCTGCCCGGGTGGCTGCGAAAATGTTTTTTTCATCGAATACTTTTACATTATAAGCATAATCCGAATCGAGTCGTCCCACCTCTGCAGCCGGTGATGATGAATCGAATCCGTTCCATTCATACAATAACAGACCATCACTACCGCATGCTAGAGCCAAGATACCACTTTTAAGGTGGATGCCATTGACAGTGTAACCTTCCGCAATTTGGGTCTCAAAACCAATTCCGCCACTGCTGTTTATTTGGGCAATATGACACCCACCATCATTGGATAGCCCGGCAAAAATCACTCCATCTTGAGTCATTACGGACTGCACCTCGTA
>DKQU01000033.1:0-5459 GCA_002471865.1 Fidelibacterota bacterium UBA7300
TGAGGATAATAATCCTACCTCTTCTTCTCGCCGCGAACGTTCTTCTTCCTGCCAGCGAAGCCACTCTTCCATTAACATGTCGCTTTCTGCAGATTTATCTGGGGACTGAATGCTCTCTAAAGAATCAATTTTGTGGGCAATGGTTCGAAGAATTACTGCTTCTGCAGTTTTTTCATCTTTCCGCTCTTTGAATGACGCTGTCATTATGGACAGTACATCTCCTCGGCTTCTATCAAATTTTGATGCAACCATAATAATTTGTCGAACATTTTCAATTAGTTCGGGTGCAGAACCCTCTGGCAATATGCAACCAATCTCCATTCGTTCAACTTTGGGGAGCGAAGACTTAATATCTGTATATGATTGAGTAACAATATTAGACTCCCCCGAGGTTGGTGTGGGGGGGCTGTCTACTGGGACTTCAGCGGCGGGCTCATCTTCATCATAACGCCCAAACTCAAACCCTGGAATAGGAAGACCAGTAATACGCGATGTTTTGTCATCCACAGCAGAGACACTTTCTTTGGGTGGGTCTGCCTCGGGCTCTATCCCAGAAGGGCGTTCGGTTCCGGGTCGGAAAGTAACTTCCTCTTTTATGGTTGGGGTGAATTTTAGATCAACCGTGACATCTAAAACATAACGCTGGTCATCCAAAATCTTGCTCAGTGCGTTTTCTATGCGTGAATGCAAATCTTTCTCCAACATTAGTTTCTGCGAAAGAAAGGTCGACTCCTGACCAATCGCGCTGCTCAAGTAAAACACTAAACACACCATTAGTGCTAGGGGTAATAGTATCTTTTTTCTCATAACTTCTCCTCTTTCCCTACCTCGGTCAAATATAAAGTTCTCATCGTGCTAAGAATGTTATCTCTACACGACGGTTAAGTGCTTTTTCCTCCTTTGTCTCGTTAAATTTTGGAATATCTTTTTCTGTTGGAATCCAATCGGTTGGTTTTTCCCTAGGCTGATAGTGGGCATAGCCAACAGCTTGAAGTCTGGTGGGGTCCACTCCAAGTGTCGTGAGCTCACGAACAACAGCAGAAGCACGAGCTGCAGACAATTCCCAATTAGAGGGATATTTATCATGAAATTTCTCTGGCAACGGATCATTGTCTGAATGGCCCTCTACAGCTACAGGAAAGTAGTTGTTTGGATCCTTGATAGTTGGAACGAGCTTCTTTAGTACATCAATAATCCCCTGCTGAAGATCAGCTGTCCCCGAAGCAAAGCTGATATCAGAAGATATACCAATAGTTACTCCTTTGGGGCCGGTCCTTACTTCTACTGGTTTCTTACCCGTCTTATCTGCGGGCATATCTTTCACCATTTTATCTGCTGCTTTCTTGATATCAGCCAAATTCATGGCTTTGCCTTCTTTTGACGTTTTACCAACCTTTTTCCCCATGGAATCTGCCATCTCCTGGAGTTTCACGGGATCAATGGTCGAAATAGCTGCAAGGAGAACAAAGAAAGCGAAAAGCAACGTCATCATATCGGCAAACGTACCAAACCAACCTGGAAGCCCCTCTTCTACAGAATCAGCACCCGCTTTGAACCCTTTTTTGTAAGACTTTTTTTCTGCCGGTGATGCCATTCAGATTAGCCCTCTTCCTTCTTCCATTCCTTGGGAGGAATAAACGAATTGAGTTTTTCTCGTACGATCAAAGGGTGTTTTCTCTGGTGAATCAGTCTTGCCGCCTCTATGAACATCGCTTGTTGTGTACTGGTCGCGGAAACTCGTGTATTAAGTTTCGCCGCCATAGGAAGAAAGAATAGATTCGCAAACACAGCGCCGTAGAATGTTGTAATAAGTGCTGCAGACATACCGGCACCGAGGGCCTCCGTACCACCACCTTCTGAACCGCCAAACCCGGAAAGCATAATAACCAGACCAATAAGGGTACCGATCATTCCCCAAGCTGGCGCCATGGTACCCATGGTTTGGAAAAGACTGGCTTGAGAACGTTCTCTAATTTCACGATAATCTATTCTCGTTTCGAGGATATCAATCAATTCATCCTCAGAATAACCGTCCACTACCATCTGTACACCATCTCTGAAGAACGGATTTTTAATACCTTCAATTCCTTTTTCTAGGTCCGCTGCTCCTTTTCGGCCAACATTGGAAATTTCCACAGCATCATCTACCATAAGGCCCAATTTTACTTTGCTGCCCTTGAAAACGGCCCCGATGGCGGCTCCCAGCTTCAACACCTCTGCAAGAGGAAATGCAACGGAGACTGATGCCACCATACCTCCAAATACAATCGCGAAACTGGACCCGGATATAAATCCACCCATACTTGCCCCCGCTGCCGAGGCGGCCATAAATATCCCACCAAAAATAGACGCAAGACCCAGAAGAATTCCTATAAGTGTTGCAATGTCCATATTTCTCTCCTTACCTAATCTTGGCTGAAGCTTGTTGTTTTCAGTCGATTTTCATGCAATGCTTTAAGAATATTTCGCACATCATCATATTCCGGATCCATCTGCAGAGCAAGATTCCAATTTATCGTGGCTCGCTGAGCATCTCCCAACTTATAATAAATAGACCCACGCCTAGCATATGCCAAAGCCAAATTGGGATTTAATTCTAACGCGGTTTCTACTTCCTGGAGAGCTTCGCGATAATCTCCTGAATAAAAATATCTTAAAGATCTTGACAGGTGGCGCATAGCCCTATTGATATTCTTTTGTGATTTATTTCTTACCAACATTATGGTTTTTACTGAGTCTTCAAGCGAGATGTTCTTTTGTTTGAGTTGAGCAATCTGTGTCGCAAGATTACGAAGTTCGTGATCGCTTACCCGCAAGGAATCTCGCAATGAAGACACAGCAATATCTGCTGCGACCATCGTTGAATCATACATCCCTTCCTCCGGTGATGGATAGGGGCCTCCCTCGACTGAGGGCAAAGACGGTACTTTTTCCCCTGCACTGCGAGGGACGGACATGTCCAGGCCGAGTGTAAAGCCCGGATGGGTGGCGCCGTAGGCTTCGGTCCAATCAGGTAAATTCTGTATGTGGGTGAATCCTAGGCTCAGGCGATAATCCGAGGTAAGGGGGATGCGGAGTCCCACATTGATGCCCGTACCGTCGAATTCACCCACAAAATCTAAACCGCCCCAATTGGGTAAAAAGGGTGTGTGAAGAATAAATCCCGCGAAAACTCCAGCGTTCGTACCTGTACTATCAGGATCTGAAGTGGTGGTTGTAGTAACAGGCTGTTGTGCAAAACCACCTGTTCCAAATCCCATGTATGTACTCAGCTCATAGTCACCTAGTGGTTTTTGGCTCCCCAGCACGCCAAAGAAAGACAGCTGTTTGGGGTCCAGGCTTACGCCTGATTCTGCATTCTCAAAAACAATATCATGGATACCAATAGAAAATGAAATGTCCCCCTGAGAATAAAGTCGCTGCTGCACATGGAACCCAAATTCAACCGGAGGAATGTATTCTGACTCATCCAGTAAAGCAGTTGTATCAGCTCCTTGTCCTGATGAAAAACCCAGGGTGAAATTTTTAGAAAGATCCATGGAAAAATAAACCCCTCTGGCAGTATTGAAGGGCGAGAAGTTGTGAATCTCCGTGCCGAACCCAGCACTAAAAAGGTAAGGAGACCTGATGGTACTGGTAGTAGGAATCTTTATCATTTGTCCAGGATGAGTATACGACACACGAGTCACAGCGCTCACAGAGACAACCAATATCATGGTGACAAAAATAATAAAGACTGTCTTGTGGTGAAATCTCATATTATTTCAACGATCTGTTGAATTCCATTTGAGCTAGACGGTAGTATTCACTCTCCGGGTAGAGTTCTACTACCCCGGAAAAAGCTGCTACTGCTTTTTTCATTTCCCCAAGCTGGCGAAATGCCAAGCCTTGAAGAATCAATGAATCGTCCAGTTTGTCAGATTTCTTGAACATGTTTAATTGCGTCAGCACAGCTAATACCTTGGATGGCTGATCCAGTTGAAAATAGCAATCAGCCATCCAATAGAGAACATTGCCTGCTGTAATGTCATCAATATCGTCTAACGCTAAATCTGAAAATTGGCGTATAGCAGTTTGATAATCTTCGCGTTGATACGCAAATACAGCATTCATGTAAAGCATTCGGTTGAATGATGGCGGATTTACTTCATGGAGAGCTGATTGCACTTCAGTTAACTCCTCTTCAGGGGAGTTATCTACTGTGCCTGCAGGATGAGTATTAGGAACAATGGCGATCGTTTCTTCCAAATTACCCGGAGAGGTTTCTTCAGTCTCATTGGCTCCAGCCAATTCTTTCGCTGGCGGTTCCACCTGTTCCATCAGGTCATTGATCATGACACGAAGCTCACTATTCTCCTTTTGTAAATTTTCCGCTTGGCGATGGAAAGCAAGTTGAAGACCTTCAATTTTGTGGTTAATGCGAGAAAGAGATTCCTGAAGTTCCTTTGTTGAAGCCATATAAACAGAGCCGCTGGGTGACTTGTTGATGAAAAGCTTAACTTTTTCTGTCGGTGCCTTGACAAGCCTATTGATCTCTTCGTCTCCATTTGACGGTTCAATTACAATGCCGAGGTCTAAAAAAAAGTCATCATTGACACCGTTAGATGTGGTTTGTGAGAAAATAGGAAGAACTGAAATATTTATTATAACCAATAAAACAAAAAATTGTCGAGATATTGATTGGGTCACTCGTATTCTTCCCAATCAATTGTGTAAGAATATCCTATAAACTGCCCAAAACTAGCAGGCACAACTAGCTCAAAGTTTCCCGTTGCACCCGGCAGAAGAGACGAATCTGTGACAATTCCTGAATCAAATGTGTGGTAAGTTCCCGAAACAAATGTGGTCAGGGTTTGGGTTTCTCCACTCCAGTTTTTACGAAAAACAAAATTTACCTTTACAAAATCAGACCTGCGACCTCCTATATTTTTCACCTGACCAGTAAAAGTAACATTCTCTGAACGATCCCTCTTCTCAGATATATTCCCAACAAGGACAACATTGGCAGATCTTTGCTTGTCAGATAATCTCTCAGTTGGATCTGAGGCAACATATCTTGGCTCAGCTAATTTGGGCATTGGGGGTGGGCTGTATGTTTCTCGAATCTGCTCGGGGATATATTCCGGATCTTCTTTCCCAGCTGCATTCTCAATAATCCGAACCACCTGTTCACGTTCAATCACCAAATATCCAAGCAACGTCTCTACTTTGAGGATTTCCTCATCTTGGTAAACAACTTTCCCAAATACTGTGCTACCGTTGCTCATTATTATCTCTTTACTATATATAGATAGAGGGTTCACCCACATTTCGCTCTTTGCCTGGAGGTCTCTAAGCTGAGAACCGACGTGATCAAGCTCTGCCTGTAACTTCTTTACTTCGAAACTTACCTCAGTTGAAATGTAATCTTCCTGGGGAATTCGCTCTGGAGTTTTGTCTCCTTCTACACTTGTATCAGA
>DKQU01000033.1:5781-7078 GCA_002471865.1 Fidelibacterota bacterium UBA7300
ATCAGACTGAACAACTGCATCAGAGGCTTTAGTCTTTGACAGCACTAAGATAATATCAAAATCATCGTTCAATTCTATTTCCTTTGAGGCAGAGCCAAAATCATCATCTTCAGCAACCAGAGAATAATTTCCCTCTTCAATCTTTTTGATTTTGAAGGCTCCCTTCCTATTTGTCTTGTCGTCTTTTACTTCATTCCCGTCGGAATCAAGGAGTACAACCAAGACACCTTTAACACCTTCACCGTCAATATCTTCAACAGTGCCCCTTATGGTGTATTTCTTTGTTTTTGCGGAAAGAGGCTGCTGTAGAAGTAACAGCCCAATGAATAATAGAATTGCTTTATACGTTGTCTTCAAATTACTACCTCGGATTTTCCCTGGATTAAAGGGATGCCAAATGGCATAGGAAAGTCTATGATTGCTTGATGAAAATGGCAAGAAAAAATGATACTTATTTCATAAGCAGAGAACTTTGGTGGCTCGTGGTGTTAATTCTGCAAAAAGAGTTTCGAATAATTCTAGGTTTCTCAATTTTAATATCGGGGAGGTAGCCTTAACGAGATTTGACTAAAGTGCTATTTATGTGGGGCCGGTAATATGTAATTGAATCCATAGAAAGCTTATATAATTCACTCTGTGAAAACTGTGATCTGGATTTGTTTGAAGAACAATGATTAATCTTTCTTTACGAAAATGATTGCAACCAAGAAGAACCGTTAGTATTTTGTTCAAAATTAGATCAGTATAGGCTATGGTTTGAGATATCTATTTGAAGAGTTAAACAAAATAAAGGAGGGTAACCCATGAACAATGGTTTTGGTCAATTAATCGCATTCCTTTTACTTTTAGTTCTTGCCGTTGGCGGTCCCATCTACTTAAAAGATCAAAAAGCCCAGAAAGAACAAGAAGATCGAGCCACTCAAGAGGCGTTGAAAGCTGAGGAGGCAAAGTTGCAGGCCATAGATGATGCTATCATCAAAAATGAAATTGAGCATGATGGCGATCCTGAGACAGCAAGTATGACCATCTCCCTGAATGGTGGCGGCTTTGATAGTGATGGCGATAAGCTCACTTATAAATGGGAACAGACTGGCGGTAGCGAGGTTACAATTGACAACCCAGAATCTCCTTCTAACAGTTTTGAGGCTGGTCCAGGTGAATATACATTCCAACTAACTGTAACAGATCCTTACGGTGCAACATCAAGCAGTCAACAAACTTACAGGATCAGCGAGGAACCTAACTCAGGTCCTGAAGCCAATATTAGCGAATAATTCTCAGACAAAAATATACCAAA
>DKQU01000033.1:7413-30277 GCA_002471865.1 Fidelibacterota bacterium UBA7300
CAAAGTAAAATTAGTTGTCTAAGAAAAGAGATTTATCGAGACTAGCAAAAAAGCGTTGAAAGAATTCCGGCTCCTGAACTGGCCCGGCTGAAACCACACTCCCTCCAACCAACTTCTCTCCCTGAGCACTTACGCGCACCTTAGTCTGATCTTCGCCGACAGTTTCTAGATTTACTGTCACCTTGTAATTGTAGACAACAGGACCGCTCGGTCCATCGTCATCGTGGATAAAGTGGTGTTGCTCTGAATCACCATCATCACCGTTACCATCGCTTCCACCACTTGTCAGTAAAGCTATAAAACCGACAAACAAAACCGCTACCGCGGCAACTCCGCAGATCTTCTTCCAGTCTAAAGGCTCATCAATACCCTTTTCCTCAATAGTGTCGGCCTGCTTGCCTTCTGTATGGCGACTGGCTTGAATGAGTCCGAGATCCGCTTCCACCACATCCATACTGTAGTAAAGATCCTGGAGAACATTCAGTGACGATTTAAACACTTGGTTGTACTCCGCACCAACAATCCGGGTCTCCATACTTCTCGCCTCTGCTACCGTTGCCGGAGGTTTTGTAGGAGCACAGCCGGCAATAAAAGAGATGAGGTAGAGTTTAAGAATAAGACTCGCAGTCCTCATTAGACGGGTTCTGGGTTCTCTGAAACTCTTCACCTAAAATTCTGTTGAATGATATGAGTAGTCAGCAACACGACCTCCGCCATCAAATGTGATAAGCACGGTGAGGGTACGTTGGGTTGATTCCTCTGAACTCCAGAAAAGGAAGCCACGGCTCGTTGACTCTTTGGACACACGATCATACGTCCATATCTCATTACCATCGTTGTTCTTAGAGATAATATTGGGGGCGCCGAGTGCTTCCTGAATTTCACCGCCGGTCATCCCCGTATGGATTGAGGATTGTACTGTGCCGAGGGTCATACGGTCAGCCTGAGATTGTGGCGCACAACTGATTAGAAAAAGCATAATTCCTGCCTGTAATAATTTTCTGTTCATTATTTTATCTCCCTTGTTACCAGCTTTTTCAATTTACGTCATCTCGTTATGACAGTTCCAATTTTATTTCGTTATAGAAAAAATCAGGTTCTGACCTATTGTAATTGACTCACATTTCTCCTATACTCAGTCCGTGCCCAAATTACTTCAACGCCTATTACTGTCCATACTTATCTTGCTCATTGCTTGTCAGCAGAAGCCGGATCCGGGAATGCTTGTCCTTGCCCGCACGGGAGATATCAAAAGTTTTGACCCGGCTCTGGCGGTAGATGTCCGCTCCGGACAGATCATCGCCCTCACATACGACAACCTCGTTCACTTCGGTAACAGCACGGAACTAGTCCCCGGCATTGCCGAGTCATGGACTCTTTCTGACGATGGTCTCACTTATACTTTCTACCTTCACAGAGGATTTCGCTTCCACGATGGCACTGAGATCACAGCTAAAGATGTACGTTATTCTTTTGAACGCGCAGCTCAAGGACCACAGAGCTGGCTCTTTACTCGCATTGCCGGCTCCGACAAATTCCTCACTGAAGAAAACTCTCACATTACAGGAATCTTACTACCGGAAGGTGATGAAGGATATAAAGTGAAAATAACTCTAAAAGAGACTTTCTCTCCCTTTATACAATTTATGGCCATGCCTGCCGCTGCAGTTGTTAACCGAAAAGCTATTGAAGGCGGTTCCATTGATCTGACAGTTGAGGCCGCCGGCTCCGGTCCTTGGGTGCTGGAAGAGTGGGTACGGGATGGGCACATGCTTTTCTCTGCCAACGATGACTATTTCCATAAACCACCTAGGATGAAGAAACTCAAGCTACGAATAATCTCAGAGGAAATGACACAATCAGCAGAGTTTGAGGCGGGGAATCTGGACATTGTTAGCATTCCCGGAGCTGAAACTGAAATGTGGCGGAAGGACCCTCGATGGGAGGGGTTGATTTATGAACAACAGGAGTTAAACACCTATTACATTGGGCTAAACTGTTCCCGTCCACCATTTAATGATGCCCGCGTACGACAAGCCATGAATCTGGCGGTGGACCGGGAGAAAATTCTACGGTTCGTTCTATCGGGAAATGGAACACTTGCTCATGGCACCATCCCTCCCGGTATCTCAGGCTACGATCACACCAAGGATCCGTATCCCTATAATCCGACCAAAGCAAAACAACTTTTAACTGAAGCCGGCCATCCTAACGGCTTCACCATGAAGCTCTGGCAAAGTCAAGCTTCCGGCCTGGCGCAGGTGATGGAGGCGTTTCAATCTTACTGGAAAGCGGTGGGCATTAACGCCGCCATTATCCGTAACGATTGGAATGTATTTAAAGCCGCCATCCGAGATGGAAAGCCTGACGCCTATTACCTCGACTGGTTTGCTGACTACCCTGATGGAGAAAATTTTCTCTTTCCCTTGTTTCACTCATCTGAATCCATGACCAAACGGAACCGTTATTCCAACCCTGAAGTGGATCAGCGTATCGAAGAGGTTCAATCTATAGCTGATTCACCTGAGCGCAACCGATTAATGACTGAAGTGGACAGCCTAATCTTCTATGACGCTCCATGGGTTTTTCTATGGCACTCCGTGAGCCAAGTGGTTACACAGCCGTGGATATCGAGCTTTGAACCGAAGTTGATGTTCAATGCTCAGCGATATACAACTGTAAGTAAGGAAATGTATTAATGAATCGACATAACTTGATGCGGATTAGTATCTCCTCCAGCAGTTAATTATGACAACTTATCTCATTAAAAGAATCCTCCATACGATTCCCGTCATATTTGGGGTGATTGTTTTCACATTTATACTAATGTATGTAGTCCCCGGTGATCCAGTTCTCTCCATGGTGGGAGAACGGTACGACGAAGCGACTATCCAGAGACTGCGAGATAATCTTCACCTTGATGATCCTCTCTGGAAACAGTTTGGGAATTACGTGGGGAATCTCTTAAAGGGAGATCTTGGTAATTCCTTCATTACTATGCGTCCCGTAGCAAATGATTTGATGGATAAATTCCCCTTTACTCTTCTTCTTGCCTCTTCCGCCATGATTGTGTCAATAGTAGTGGGACTGGCAGTGGGAATTATCTCCTCGCTAAAGCCCAATTCACTCCTCGACCGTGGAACTATGCTGCTTGCTCTCACTGGCATTTCGGCGCCGGTCTTTTGGGTAGGGCTTCTTCTTATCCTTATAGTAGGGGTGAATCTCAAGTGGTTGCCACCCACTGGTTACGGCGGCGTTGAATACCTTATCCTGCCGGCAATTGCATTGGGCACACGATCAGCTGCCTTTCTAGCTCGTGTTACCCGCTCAACAATGTTAGATGTACTCCAGCAAGACTACATTAGAACGGCCCGGGCAAAAGGGCTCCCTGAATGGAAAGTGATTTTGAAGCACGCATTTCCCAATACGTTGATTCCTATTATTACTATCATAGGGGTTGACTTTGGAAGCTATCTTTCCGGCGCAGTATTGACAGAATCCATATTTGGCTGGCCGGGGATTGGTCGGTTTGCGCTCGATGCCATCCTGAAGCGGGACTTCCCGGTAATTCAAGGAACTGTTCTTTTTACTGCTATGATGTTCATTTTTGCTAACTTGATTGTGGATCTGCTGTACGGTGTAGTGGATCCAAAGGTTCGTCTGGAGCGCAGTAATGAGTAAACAAAAACAAGGATTGTGGTTCGACGCATGGGTACGGATGAAAAAAAATCGAACAGCCATGTTCGGCTTTTGGTTGGTAACAATTATTCTTGTGATAGCATTGTTCGGACCATGGTTAGCGCCAATGGATCCTGATATTCAAATACTCGAATATCAGCGTAAGCCCGCCGGCTTTAGGGGGAATGTTATCGTACTGAAGAAGGGTGAGCTAATGGTGAGCCCCATCGTACCGATAGAGTCATTCACCGTGAAAAACGACTCACTCAGCTATACAGATTTACTGGGACGATCAGCTTCTGTACATAAGAGTGAGCTAAATGGAACATCGGAAAATAATTGGCACCGGCAACCCCGCTTCTGGCTTGGAACAGACAATTTCGGCCGGGACATTCTGTCGCGGATTATCCACGGTGCGCGCATTTCCGTGGAAGTGGGCTTCATCGCCAGTACACTGTCGCTCCTCATCGGAACGATTCTGGGGTTGCTGTCAGGTTATTACGGGCGCTGGATAGACACAATCATAATGCGGCTGACTGACATCATGTTTGGCTTCCCGGCGCTGCTTTTCCTCATCGGCATCACGGCTGCGTTCGAACCAAGCCTGACGGTAGTCTTTTTCGCCATCGGCTTCGTAAGCTGGCCATCCATGGCTCGGGTCGTGCGTGGACAAGTATTGAGCGTGAAGGAATTTGAGTATATTCAGGCAGCAAAGGTATTGGGGCTCAGTGATATCCGTATTCTGTTAAGACACATCCTGCCTAATTGTCTGGCACCTATTATTGTTGCTTACACCATGGGGATCGCCGGCGCCATTATGGCTGAGGCGAGCCTCTCGTTTCTAGGGCTGGGTGCCCAACCGCCCACGCCATCATGGGGAGCCATGATCAACTATGGAAAAGATTTTCTTCGGGTAGCACCGTGGATGAGCCTCTACCCCGGCATCGCTATCGCCATGACTGTTCTGGGTTTCAATCTTCTAGGAGATGGATTGCGTGATGCGCTGGATCCAAAGATGAAAATTGACCGGAGGCAGGCGGGGTAAATAAAAAAGATGACATAAAAGATGCCATCATTTTTTTATACGCAGTATTTAAAACCTCTCTACACGTACGACTCGTAATTCGGCTCATACTGTCGAGATTTCATATATTCCAGCAGGTTGTCTGGCCGTTCTACCGTAGCCAGACCTCGCTCATACGCTACCCCTGCCACAGCCGCTGCAATCACTGCTGACACATCACGAATTTGAGTAAGCGGTGGGTAGATACAACCACTCACCAAGTCATCTTCAGTTACTTCATTGGCTAACGCCTTGGCTGCAGCAAAGAACATCTCGTCCGTCACGTGCTTGGTTCCGCATTCGATTGCACCGAGACCAACACCGGGAAATACATAGGCGTTATTGCCCTGCCCTGGGATGTAGGTTTTACCATCCAGTGTCACCGGCTTAAAGGGGCTGCCGCTGGCGAAAATGGCTCTTCCATTTGTCCAACTGTAAGCTTGTTCCGCCGTGCATTCAGCTTTAGACGTGGGATTCGACAGAGCAAAGATTACCGGCTGCTCATTGATTTCACCCACAGCTTCCACGATAGGTTGAGTGAAAGTCTGCGGTTGCCCAGACACACCAACAAGAATGGTCGGTTTCAAAGTCTCCACTGCAGATAAAAGATCGGGGACAAGCTCGTGATCGTGAGCATAAGCCAGTTTGTGATTCTGTAAATTCTCGCGGCTCTTGACCACCAGCCCCTTGGAGTCCACCAGCCAGCACTGTCTCTTGGCTTTATCGTGAGACATCCCTTCAGCTTCCATAGCAGAAACGATGAGATTAGCAATCCCAACCCCCGCTTCACCTGCACCTTGGAATAGGATTTTCTGATCAGTAAGCTTCTGATCGGTTATGCGGAGAGCGGAGTAAATTCCCGCCAAGGTCACACTGGCTGTACCCTGGATATCATCATTAAAGGTACAAACCTTCTTCTGATATTTCCGCAGAAGACGGAAAGCGTTAAAATTACTGAAGTCCTCGAACTGAATGAGTGCGCCGGGAAATACATCCTGCACTGCCCAGACAACTTCGTCAATCAGTTCATCATACTCATCTCCGCGGATACGATTTCGGAGTAGCCCAATGTAAAGAGGATCTTTAAGAAGTTCCTCGTTATTCGTCCCCACATCAATTGTAATCGGAAGGCAAAGTGATGGATGAACACCGGCGCAGACGGTATAGAGAGCGAGCTTCCCGATAGGAATTCCCATCCCGTTGGCGCCCAAGTCTCCTAAGCCGAGAATCCGTTCGCCATCGGTTACTACAATAATGCCAACCTTTTTCATGGGCCAGTTGCGCAGAACATCGGCAATGCACCCCTTGTCATTTATGGTAAGATAAAGTCCCCGGGGGCGACGCCATATATGCCCAAAAAGCTGGCACGCCTTACCAACAACGGGAGTGTAAATGATGGGCATAATCTCCTCTATATTATCAATAACCGTCCGGTAAAAAAGAGTTTCGTTCCTATCCTGTAAAGCCACCATGTAGATGTATTTCTCCAGGTCATTTGTTTTGTTGTGAAAGTTCTCGAGAATCCGCTTGCTCTGTTCTTCCCCGGTAAATATCCTGGGCGGGAGGAGCCCTCGTAGCGCCAGTTTATCCCGCTCTTCTTCGGTGAAGGCAGTCCCTTTGTTTAGCGTAGGATCATGAAGAAGATCAACACCGCCGGAAACATTTTTTGAGGTAAGCATGTCTATTCCCTCTTGAGAAATACATGGTTTAACAGATTATAAAAGGTTGAAATAGTGATCGTTAAGCACATAAAAGGAGGTTGCTTGCTAGTGGAAAAATACGGAGGAATTAACTAATAGAGCAATGAAAGTGACATGAAAAAATAAATAATTATGAGTAAACAAGTTTGTCATAATAATGGATATATCTAAATTACCCTCCCTGAAAAATGAAGGACGGTTCTGGAAATATTATCGTAGCACCCTTGAACAAGCTTCTCAACTGGGCTCGCTCCACTTCTCCATGGTACTTCCAGTTTGGTTTAGCGTGTTGCGCTATCGAGATGATGGCTACGGCAGCCTCCCGCCACGACTTGGAGCGGATTGGTATGATGCCCCGTTCTTCTCCACGGCAAGCAGATGTAATGATTGTCGCCGGTACAGTCACCATGATGATGTCGCTCCGAGTAAAGCGACTCTACGAGCAGATGGCAGATCCCAAGTATGTCATTGCCATGGGAAGCTGTGCAACAAGCGGAGGTCCTTATTGGCAGCACGGTTATCATGTTCTAAAAGGTGTGGATATAGTTATTCCCGTAGATGTTTATATTCCTGGGTGTCCACCACGACCTGAAGCTCTTATAGAAGGCTTGCTTCATCTTCAAGAGAAGATTCGAGATGAACGCCCCATTCAAGAGACAGTTATTCCAAATCTAAAAAATCTCTTTTCGAAGAAAAAAGCTCCTGCTGTCAAGGCAGACTAGCAATTTACCCCTCCCTCGCGCGACTTTCCACAATCAACTCTTTTAACCAATTAATTTGAAGCGGAGAATACATACCACGGTCATTGATCGGGGTTGATGGAAACGACTAAATGATTGAACCAAAAAAAGAACTGAGGTGGTGGTGTTGGTGTGAAAATGTTGGTCTTGTTCTTTCTATAACTTATCTCACACCATAAATTTTTTATGAGCCAATCTATTCAGCACATTAGGAACACAATTCTCTCACGCTTGCGGGAACCGTTCCAGATACGCATAGGGGTGGAAGTAGAAAATCTCATCTATCGCTCTGATCTGACACGACTTCCTGTAAATCCTGGTGGATATTTATCTGCCGTAGAACTGAGAAACATCCTTGAGACAGTGTGTGCAGAAGCAGAGATTTCGCCTTCACTTACAATTGAGCCGGGGGGGCAGATTGAGTTTGGCGGGTCACCTTTTTACAGCCTACATGAAGTCAACACCGAATGGCAGAAATACTTAGCACAATTATTAAATGTTTGCCACGATAAAGATCTCACCCTCTTGGATTTCGCTCTCGATCCTATTTACGAACCAGATGATGTAACTATTGTTGACGAAACCAAGTACAACCTGATGCACGACCGTTTTATAACGACGGGATCTCTCGGAAAATGGATGATGAAGATGAGCACCAGCGTTCAGCTCAACCTCGATTATAGTTCAAAAGAAGAGGGAACAAAATTGGCGTTCCTGTCAGACGCTCTCCAGCCATTTCTTTCTCTCATATTCGCCAATGTTCCCTTTATAAAGGGAGAACCAACTGGCACACGAAATATGAGGCTCGATATTTGGGAAGATACAGACCCATCTCGTTGCGGCGGACTGCTGGCTCATGGTATCACTTCTGAAGTGGCTCTGCTTACGGCTTTCGCAAAACTTACAGCTGAGGCTCCAGCTATTTTTGGGAAAAACAACAGCGGTAATGTCGGCCAATTCGATGGAACCATTGGCGATTGGCTTGAATCAATCTCAACTTCCCAGGAACTTCAAAACGAAGACGGGTTGACAGCTCTCCATCAGATCTTCACCCATGTCCGCTTTAAGGATGTGTTGGAAATCCGAACACCAGACCGTCCCCCCTTCGGTTATGAACTGGCACCGGCCGCTTTTATTACCGGACTTTTGCAAGAGCCGAGCAGTCTGGATGAAGTGGGTGAAATGGTTGCTACTTGGGCTTTAGAAGAAAGGTTGAAAGCAGTAGAAAAATCAAAAACCCTAGACCTTTCTCAGGTTGCCTTTAGCGGTAAATCATTCTGGTATTGGATTGAGCTCCTCTTTGAGCTCAGCATGAAAGGGCTGGATAAGAGGGCTGTGCAGTCAAACACCCCAAGCGAGCGGGTATATATGGAACCGTTCGCCGAACAGTTTCTTGCTAAGGGACCATTTAGCATGCAGATTCAGGAGGAATTTGTGACGTCAGGGAAGACATTGGAAAATTTTATTCATGGCAGGTGGCAAGAACAAAAAGAAGAGCTTACCATGAACAACTGAGCTTGTTTCGTGTCTGAATTTTCCTCAAATTTGCGGCAATTAACTTGCTGAAATCCATTAAGATGACTTTAAATAACAGTACTATCAGAAAACCAATAATAGGAATTGCGCCCTGCTATTTTCCAAGGGAAAACCGCTTGTGGCTGATGGCCAAGGAAGCCTATGGCCACTGCGTATGGGAAGCGGGGGGCATACCGGTAATCCTCACATATCCTAATGGCCATGGAACTATTTCTGATGCTACACAATCCATTGACGCTCTCCTCATGATTGGAGGACCAGACCTGCCAGTCAATTATTACGGTGGAAGTTCCTATGACCTGAATGGGGAACAACCCATGCATACCAACCGGGTAGAGTTTGATCGTCAGATCTTTCAGTCCTGCCTAGACAGCAATAAACCCATACTGGGTGTCTGTGCCGGGCTCCAGCACATTAATGTTATTTTCGGAGGGACGCTTTATGAGGATATTCCCTCACAGCTTCCCGGCTATATTGATCACGGTGCCTACAAGGGAAACGTAGTCGTTCATCCTGTTGAAATAGATAGAACCAGTCTCCTTGGGGATATTATTGATGAAGCAGACATTCCTGTCACTAGTACTCACCACCAGGGAATCCGAAAACTGGGTCAAAACTTGAAGCCAACCGCATGGTCCAGCGACGGCCTAATCGAAGCCGTCGAGCCTGTAAATGGTGATAGTAAATTTGTAGCTGTCCAGTGGCATCCCGAATTAATGCAGGAGGATAAACGTCAAATTAGTCTCTTTCGGTGGATGGTCGAAGAAGCTGCCCAACCCTAAGACCAACAGCACCTTCTTTTAGAATATTGTATTGCTCCCCCCTCTACGTGAATCACCATGTCCCCCTTCTGGTGTAACTGAATTAGCACCGCCAAAATAGAGATTATTTTGTCCCCACCGCTGCAACTTATACCTCTTCTCTAAGCATTCCAGATCTATTTCTGAGAATTCGGGCTCCACATCAAGAACACCCCTTTCAAGGTGAAGTCTCGGCGCCTCTACAGCTTCGGCAATACCCATGTCATTACACAGTACATTTATCAGAACCTGTACAATTGCAGAACGAATTCGGTTGCTGCCGGCACTGCCCGTCACCAGAATCGGTTTACCGTCATCCAGTACGATGGTAGGTGCAATCATGGAGGAAATCCTGCGGCCCGGTTTATAGCGATGGAATCCCTCAGGATTTATATCCTCTTCCCCTAGCATATTGTTGAGCATGATACCTGTCTTCGGAATCATGACGCCTCCACCTGAGCCGTTGGATGTGGTCACACTAGCAGCATTTCCCTCTTTATCGAGCACAGATATATGTGTGGTTGAACCCTTCCCCGTTGGCTCACTATATCTTTCTACGGGTAATGAGAGAATATGTTGGAAACGTTGGAGGTACTCCTCAAAAAACGGTCCATCGGAAAGATTGACAAGCCCCGGTTCGTATATGTGTCCTTCAAGATGGTGGTACCGCATGTCATTTGTCAGCTCAAATGCCGTTGCTATGTGCGTCTGATCCATGGGGTGGTTTGAAGTACAGCCAGCCTCTTCCAACAATCGGAGAGTGAAATCAATTAGAACCCCGCTGCAGGCAGGAGGAGGATTCTGCAACACGGTATAGCCGTTGAAAGGGGTCACCAACGGCTTGCGTTCAATGACCTCGTAATTCTTCAGATCTTCCTGAGTGACAAGCCCGCCGGGGGACATCGACTCCAACAACAGCCTCGCCACTTCTCCCCGGTAAAAAAGGTCACTGCCCTCCCGCCACAGCACGTCAAGAAAATCAGCAAATTCTGACATTATCAATTGTGTGCCGCCTTTTATTAGTTCTCCATCCCGAAAGAAAATATCGCGGCCGACCTTTTCATATCCCATTATAGGCTCTAATAATGAAAGCAAATATGCCTGCTTATTAGATAAGACAATCCCATCTTTGGCAGCAATAATTGCTGGTTCGAGAACCGTTTTGATTGGTACCGCTCCTAACTGTTCCTGCGTATGTAGCAATCCTTTGATTGTGCCGGGAATACCGGCAGATCCGGGACCTATATGAAACTCTTGCTTGGTAGTACCAAAATCCACATGCACAGGTCCAAAGTCCAGCTTGGTTGAGTCAATTGTTCCGCTCGGTGTATTAACAAAGAAATCAAATACAATGGGTTTCTCTGATGAGGGGAAAGCATTTAGAAATCCACCGCCGCCTGCGCTTGTTAATGCCGGCTCTGCTACCATGGCGGTAAAACACGCTGCCACGGCAGCATCATAAGCATTTCCACCCGCTTCCAGAATAGTCCTGGCGGCATCTACTGTGATTTTATCTCCAGCTGCAATTACATTTTTCATGATGGTGTAGAAGGTGTGAAGCGTATTAGATGTGTTAAAAAATAACTGACGGGGTGGGTTGAAGTCAAGAGAATTGGCTAAATGGTGCAATGCATTATTGGAAGCTTTACTATCTTTAATAAAAGTCCTTTTCACTAAAACCTACAGATAGTAAACTGCCAGAAGTTATGGAAGATTATCTCTACTCGACTTTGATTTTGAAATGACAACATTCAACGAAATTGGACTGACCATTCTCATCGGCTTGGCGATTTTAGCAATTGTCATCCCACCCATTGTTTTTGTCTTGTTGTACATAGTTGATAAACGCCAGAGTCAACATTCCATCCTTAGAAATTTTCCTCTATTAGGTCGAATCCGATATGTGTTTGAAATGATGGGGCCGGAACTCAGGCAGTACATGTTTGATTCAGACCATGAGGGCAAACCATTTAGTCGTACTGACTTTCAAAATATTGTCGTAGCAGGGAAATATCTTAAGACTCTTATCGCATTTGGCTCTAAAAGGGATTTTGAAAAGCCTGGGTGGTATTTGCGTAACTCTATGTTTCCCAAATTAGCAGAAGAGATGAATATAGTTTGTGAACCAAAAATTAAAACAAAAAGATATGTAGGTACAGAGGGATTATTCTCGAGAAAAGAAAAACTTGAGGAAATCTCCATTCAACCCTGGGTGCTTCGTGAAGAAGATTCTATTATAATCGGGCCTAGCTGCAAAACGCCTTGGAAGGTTATCGGGCCGGTCGGTATGAGTGCCATGAGTTACGGTGCGTTGGGGGAAAATGCAATCAGCTCAATAAGCCTGGGCTTGGGGAGGGCTACCGGTTCGTGGGTACATACCGGTGAAGGTGGGCTGGCAGAACATCATCTACTAGGCGGCGGAGATGTAATTATGCAGATTGGTCCCGGGCTCTTTGGGGTAAGAAATGAAAACGGAGATTTCTCACCTGAGCTATTCCAGGAAAAAGCTTCTAACCCACAAGTTAAGATGTTTGAATTAAAATTGGCTCAAGGTGCAAAAATTCGTGGTGGTCATGTGGAAGGAAGCAAAGTGAATGAAGAAATTGCTGCCATCCGGGGTGTAACTCCGTGGAAAAATGTGGACTCACCCAACCGGCATCTTCAATTTCATGATATTCCAAGCTTGTTTGATTTCGTTGATGAACTAAGGATATTAAGTGGAAAACCTGTCGGTATCAAAATCGTGATGGGTGGGCCCGATTCTGCGGATGATATCTGTAAAACTATGGCAGAAACCAATCGCGGCCCCGATGCAATTACCGTAGATGGCGGCGAAGGAGGATCAGGCGCAACTTATCAAGAGATGGCCGACACTATGGGGCTCCCCGTGAAATCGGGGTTGCTCTATTTGGACAGTGCTTTACGAAAATATGGGGTCCGCGATAAGGTTAAAGTTTTCGCCAGCGGAAAACTGTTCAGCCCTGACAAAATTGCCATTGCCATGGGAATGGGTGCGGATCTGGTCAATATTGCCAGGGGGATGATGGTATCTGTGGGCTGTATTGGTGCAATGAAATGTCACACGAACAAATGTCCGGTTGGTGTGGCAACAACCGACCCCCACCATCAGAAAGCATTGGTCGTAGATGAAAAACAGTGGCGCGTCCTTAACTATGTGATAACACTCAGAAACGGACTAAACTCTCTAGCTGCCGCAGCGGGATTAAACAATTACACCCAGTTTGAAAGGAACCACGTCATTTATAAAGATCAATACGGACAAGTAAAAACGCTGGAAGAAATTTTCCCCTACCCCATTAATTAATGCAATTTCACTAACTTTCGTATATTCCTTTCCGCTATGAACCCTAAACTTCTCCACAATCTCTCCTGGATTCCTCCCTTCCTTATCGGTCTTGCTGCTGTAGTACTTGGTATCACGTGGATGATTGTGGATGAGCCGTGGCTCTTGGATCAAGCCGCCAATGAAGCCACTCTTCAACTCAGCTTTCAGGAACTGTTTACCGGCGGGCAGAATGCATACTTGCCCGACTACCTAACTACCATCTATCGCTTCTTCGGCTTGTGGGTACTCGGTATCGGGCTGCTAATCTGTGCCTACGTTCTGGTCACCTTTATGGGGACATCCCGGGCAAGGAATTCTCTCCTAGGGGTGCTTGGTGTGTTTCTATTGCTGATTCTGTATCTTGCTGTAACAAGAATTCCCATTTCACCGTTCGTATACCTTATATATGGACTGATCTTTCTCTATTTGGTGAGCTTGTGGGCGTCGTTTAAATTGAATATCACAGAACGCTGATACCTTTTTGATATTTCATTATAAAAAGTGGTGAGTATTTTATGCTCTGTTTTGTAACTTTTCCTTGAGGATATTTCCCGCTTAACTAAATATAAAATGAACTCCAGTCACGATATCGTAATGGTAGGTGGTGGCGGCGCAGGCCTCAGAGCTGCTATCGCTGTTGCAGAGACCAATCCTGACTTAAGTATTGCGGTTGTAAGCAAGGTATATCCAATGCGGAGTCACACCGTGGCAGCTGAGGGCGGCGCAGCGGCTGTTATTAAAGATAACGATTCCCTGGAAAACCATATCAACGATACTATCGCCGGTGGAGACTGGATGTGTGATCAGGATGCTGTGGAACTTTTTGTAAATGAAGCTCCCAGAGAATTAACCCAGATGGAGCATTGGGGTTGTCCTTGGAGCCGTGAACTTGATGGGACTGTGGCGGTGCGTCCATTCGGCGGGATGAAAACTGAGCGAACATGGTATGCTGCCGACAAAACTGGTTTCCATATGCTCCACACCCTCTTTCAAACTTCCCTCAAATACAACAACATCACCCGCTACGATGAATGGTTTGCCACAAAGATTCTAGTAGAGAATGGGCGGTGCCAAGGTGTAACTGCTATCGAACTTCGCTCAGGAAAAGTAGAGGCAATTGCTGGTAGATCGGTGATAATGTGCACTGGTGGGGCTGGGCGGATTTTTCCGTTCACAACCAATGGTGCTATCAAAACCGGCGATGGGATGTCCATGGCATACCGTGCCGGTGTACCTCTCAAAGACATGGAATTTATCCAGTACCACCCCACTGGACTCCCGGGCACGGGTATTCTCATCACGGAAGCGGCCCGTGGAGAAGGTGGAATTCTGGTGAATAAAGACGGTTACAGGTATCTACAGGATTACGAGCTAGGCAAACCTCTGGATATTAACGATCCAAATCATCCGGTAAAGAAAAGCATGGAACTGGGCCCGCGGGATCGCCTGAGCCAAGCATTTGTAGCGGAAAGAGAAAAGGGAAAAACTATCTCCGGCCCATATGGTCATGTAGTCCATCTCGATGTTCGCCACCTGGGTGAAAAGAAAATTGATAAAAAGATTCCTTTCGTCCGTGAGCTATCAAAAAATTACGCTGGTATTGATCCTGTTTACAAGCCCATACCCGTAAGGCCTGTCGTTCACTACATGATGGGGGGTATTGATACTGATATCACCGGGGCTACCGCCCTTCCTGGTTTTTACGCTGCAGGGGAATGTGCTTGTGTCTCTATCAACGGGGCAAACCGTTTGGGATCGAACTCTCTGACAGAACTTCTGGTGTTTGGACGGCGGGCAGGAACGGCGGCAGCTAGGTTTGCATTGGAAAATACCGCTATCGACACGGCTTCTCTGGAACTGCAAGCTTCTGATGAACAGAAACGTATCGGCAGAAACTTCTTCAGAAAAGCGGGGGGAACAGAAAGGATATTTATACTCCGGAAGGAAATGAACGAGACCATGGAAACAAGTGCCGGCATCTATCGCTCGGAGAAAAGCTTGAAGGAAACATGCGATAAAATTAAAGAGCTTAAAGATCGTTTTTCTAATATTAACATGGAAGACAAAAGTCTCAATTTTAACACAGAACTAACCTCAGCGCTGGAACTCGAATTTATGCTGGATGTGGCGGAAGCCATCGCCTACAGCGCACTGGAAAGAACAGAAAGCAGGGGTTCCCACCAGCGAACCGATTTCCCAGAAAGGGATGATGAAAAATTTTTACAGCATTCTTTGGCATACCAAAGTGATGCTGAGCCACGCATCGATTATAAAGATGTGGTGATTACTAAGTGGCCACCTGGAGCAAGGGTTTATGGCAAGAAAGAATAAGATACAGTAATGGCAGAAACCATGAAACTGGAAATCTTCCGCTACCAATCTGAAAAAGATAGTGAACCCGCTTTCCAGACATATGAAATCCCGTTTCGTGAAGATTGGGCGGTGCTTGACGCCATTAATCACATTAAGGACGAGATTGACGGAACGCTTTCCTACCGCTGGTCTTGCCAGATGGGGGTCTGCGGCAGTTGCGGTATGATGATCAACAGCGTTCCGAAGCTATCCTGCTCCGCATTCCTGAAGGATTACTACCCAGATAAGATACGGGTGGAACCATTAGCGAGTTTTCCTGTAGAAAAGGATCTTGTTTTCGAAATGGATGACTTTATGACAAAACTGACAGATATGCAGCCATACATCATCCCGAAGGAAGGAGAAGAGAAGGCCTTGGAAGAAGGTGAATATCTTCAATCCCCTACCGAGCTTGCTCACTTTAAGCAGTATTCTATGTGCATAAACTGCCTACTTTGTTATGCCGCATGTCCCGTCTATGCTCTCGATTCCTCTTTTATTGGACCTGCTACTATTGCTCTGGGCCAGAGGTATAACATGGACTCCCGGGATCATGGCAGGGATGCCCGTCAGGAACACATCGCTAGTAATAAGGGAATCTGGAAGTGTACTTTTGTAGGTGAGTGTAGTGCGGTGTGTCCGAAGCATGTGGATCCGGCAGCGACAATCCAGCGGGCAAAAGTCTCCAGCACTATTGACTGGTTTAAGGATGTTTTGATCCCGTGGGGAAAAAAGAAATGAGTACCTACCACAGACCCGTGTCGAACACATTGTGGCTTAAGCGAAAACCATACATTTTATTCATGATTAGGGAGCTAACCAGTGTCTTCGTTGCGGGGTATTGTATTTTTCTACTGGTCTTGGTTTACAAACTAACACAAGGAGCCAACGCCTATGACAATTTCATGGCTGCTTTGAATTCACCCAGTAGTGTGGCGCTGCATCTTATCACGCTCGTTTTCGTACTCTACCACACCATTACTTGGTTTAACTTGACACCTAAGATTCTCGTGCTTTACAGAGGAGAAGAGCGGATTCCCCAATGGTTGGTGGCGGGGACATTTTACGCCGGGTGGGCTGTGGTTTCCGTTATTGTCGCCTGGCTGGTATTAACCGTGTAGAAATGGCAAAGTCCAACGAACCGATCTGGTGGTCACTCTTCTCAGCCGGCGGCATGGTGGCAGCCATGGTACTCCCTATACTAATCGTAATCACGGGTATTCTAATACCATTTGATCTTGTGGGTGATAATCCTCTCAACTTTGAAAAAATTTATTCCGCTGTGTCCCACCTGCTCATCAAACTGATTCTTTTTGCCGTAATTTCACTGCCGCTTTTCCATTGGGCTCACCGCTTTCGCTTCACCCTTGTAGATGTCGGGCTGAAGTCCGTAAGCACACCTATTGCTATCCTTTGTTATGGGGGGGCGATTGCTGGAACAATCGTCGCAGCAGTTACTCTTTGGAATATTTAGTAGAGATTAATTGGGGGTGTTTTTAGGAATGATCATCCCTTGAGCTTAAAATTAACCGGAATAGAAATATATACACCCACCGGGCGGTCACGTTGCTGTGCAGGTTTGAATCGCGTCTTTTTAATTGCAGCCATAGCGGCTTCGTTGAGGCCTGTGTTTGGAATCCCTTGTAGGACGCTCATTCCCTGAACACGACCTTTATCATCTATAAATGCCTGAATAATAACCTTCCCTTCAATTCCAGCTTCTTGGGCTATTTCGGGATAAACAATATTTCTCTGTATTGCTCCATAACCGCCAACTGGCACCGGTGGATCATCATATGCAATAAATTTAACATTTGGCCCGGATGAGGGTGGTGGGGGTGGTGCGTCCCACTCGATAAAATCTTCAAAGTCTGTATCTTCTATTGTCACGTCATCCGCCAGATCTTCTCTATCTGATGCTACAGGAATAGACGGGCGGGCGGGTGGAGGGGGTTGCTCAAACTGTTCTGTTTGTGGAATATCCACATCTAAATCGTCATCATTTCGCTGCGCACTGAGATCTATAAATTGATTTGCCACAAACCGGGGAAAGGCCAAAGAAAGCCCCACTAATAACAAAAGACTAAACAGAATAGAGCCGCGAACCATCACCGGATAACGATACTTAAGTGAAACTTTATAGTCCTTCCTGATAATCACGATTGGGGGGCCTTAGATTTAGAGGAATAGTTTACTTTAAGGGCATCTGCTTCCCGAAGTTCTGTGTGTATTTCGCTAATGAGTTCCATGGAAGCATCTTTATCTGCTTTCAGAGATATCACCAGCTTTGGGTCAGCTGTTCTTTTAATCCGCATAACACGATCAACATGCTCTTTTAATATGATCTTATCGTCAATTGAAATCAGCCCATCTTTAGAAACAAAAACATGGGCTATGTGCCGCTTTGTTACCTCCAGTTTTTGAATTTTTTTTGCCTGAGGTAAGAACACATTCAACCCTTCATAAGTACGCAATACCGTGGTCACCATAAAGAATATCAGTAACATAAAAATAATATCAGGCATGGAAGCCGTTGGTATCTCGGCTACAATTTTAGTTTTCTTCTTGAACTTCATTTTTTCGTTTCAGCAATAGAAATTTTCTTTGCGTTCGCCAACTTTAATTGATCTAACACATCAATGTATGCTTGATACTTTGTGCTTGTGTGGGTTTTAACTGATATAATCAATTTATCGTTTTCTGCTATCATTCTCATTACTTCTTTTTTAACATCATTAATATTAATCGGTTTCTTGTCTAGAAGAACATTTCCTTTGGCGTCCACTAGTAAGTTTGCGATATTCTTTTTGGGGATTTCCTTGGTCTCGCCCATCGGCGGTAGGACAAGGTCTAATCCCTTGTCCATGTCAATCGTAGTAGTAACCAAGAAAAATATCAGGAGCAGGAAAGCTATGTCTGCCATGGAGGCAGTCGGTATCTCCCCCGGCTTGATGCGCTTCTTAATAACTATTCCTTTTTAGGGGTAATTTTAGTCTTTCGCGTCGTCTTTTTTGGTGGCTTCTTGGGTTTGGCTGTTGACAACTTTCCAGATTGTTCTAGCTCAGCAAGCTCATCCAGAAGCACCACAGAACTTTCCTCCATTTCCACTACAAGCTTATCTACTCGAGAAATAAGAAAGTTTTGGATCAACTGAATAATGATCGCCACAACAAGACCAAATAACGTAGTTAACAAGGCAACTGAAATACCTCCGGCAACTACAGATGGGGAAATTTCGTTGGCTGCCTTAATATCATCAAAAGCCTGGATCATACCATAAACCGTCCCAGTAAACCCAAGCATGGGAGCCAATGTTATAACCGTGCTTAACCAGACCATATTCTTTTCCAGAAATGCCATTTCAACGGCTCCGGCGCTCTCGATACCTTTTTCCACCGCATCAATGCCCCGATGTGCCCGGGTTAGGCCGGCATGAAAGACCTCGGCAACGGGACCTGGGGTCTTGCTGCATACATTTACTGCGGCATCGTATCCTTCGTCATGAAGCGCGCCGCGAACGGAACCGAGAAACTTTCTGGTGTTGATAGATGCACTAAACAACGTAATAAGTCTCTCAACGCCAAACCCCAACCCAAACAAAAGCAGAATAAGGATTGGCCACATGAAACTACCGCCTTGTAAGAAATATTGAACCATCTTTTATCTCCTTCTAGCTATTTGCATTTTAAAAGTGCTCACGAAGCTAATCAAAACCCTCTGTAAAGTCAACGAACCATTGCAACCCTAAAAACAGTTGATCATCCACTGTTTGTGGTTAAAAGCTTCTTTGCTCTTTCAAATAACTTTTGGGATTCAATTACCTGAGAATCACCGCTTACGAGTACCTGAAAATAGGTGCTCCTTCCCCAAATTGCTCCTCCAATCTCGGCTTTTAGCACAATCTTCAAATAAGGAACATCATTTTCTAGTTCTTCATTATTAATGGGGGGAGCTCCTTCTTGGATCGCATATTCAAAGAAGGAAGATAGCTGATCTTCACTAATCTGGAAGTTTTTAATAAAGTCATTTGCTGATAACCAGTTACTTCTTATGGTGGGCGCTTTTTCAGTCCCCCAGTTAAATGTTATCCTCTTTTCGTTTCTTAGGAGTTTACTTACTTCGGGGGTTCTATTTTTGAGCGCAACAAAAACATCTGGTGTTATCCCCCCGCCACCATAGACTTCTCTGCCGCTTTTTGTTTGATAGCGGGGTCGATCAGCAATTAAAGAATCGAGTTTTTCTTCCCTATGTTCATCTGCAAGTTCACGATAATATTCGTGAGTGCCATCACCATAAGGTCTCTGAATTAGCCGCCCGCTAGGTGTATAGTACCGCCCGATAGTCACGCGAAGAGCTGAGTCGTCATTTAGAATCCATTGCTGCTGTACCAATCCTTTTCCGAAGCTGGTCTCTCCCACTATTAGGCCGCGGTCCAAATCCTGAATGGCACCGGCCACAATTTCACTTGCGCTTGCAGACCACCTATCAATTAGAACTACTAGCGCATAATCATCACTCCCCTTTCGGGGAGAGGCTTTATAGGCCTTTCTGGATCTTGGGCGGCGTCCTTCTGTATACACTATTGTGTCCTTGGTTACAAAAAAGTTATCTGCGACATCCACTGCCTGTTCAAGATATCCGCCACTGTTAGTGCGAAGATCGAAGATGAGCTGTGTCATCCCTTCTCCTCTGAGCCGATTTAGTGCATTACTTACTTCCTTAGATGTGGTGGAAGAAAATCTGCGAAGCTGAATATAGCCGGTTTCATTGTCCAGCATAAATGATGACGTAACGCTGTAAATAGGTATCTCGTCTCGGATAATCACCACTTCGAACGGTTTTTTATCAGCTATTCTGGAAACTTTAATATTTACACTGCTCCCCTTTGGGCCTCGTAATTTTTCAAACACTTCTTCCTTGGTAATCTTGTAGGCACTTTCGTGCTCAATTTCAATTATCTGGTCCCCCGGCTGAAGGCCTGCTCGATCAGAGGGTGAACCGACAATAGGTGAGATGACAGTTATATATCCACCAAGAATATCGAACTCAATCCCAATTCCCTCAAACTTCCCGTGAAACTGTTCTGAGATGGTCTCTAGCTGTTTTTGGGGGATATAAGACGAGTGGGGATCGAGTTTTTCCAGCATACCATGGAAAGCGCCGTCAAGCACCTCATCCCAATCCACTGGCTCTACATAATTCTCATTTACAATGGAAATGATTTGATTAAGGGTCTTGATCTTCTCATAAATATCGCCGGATCGGGTGGAAAGAGCGGGTACGACAAAAGATGCCCCCACAAAAAATACAATCACGGTGGAAGTAAAAAAGATGAGCCGTTTTTTCAGTTGCGACATATCCTAATATACTATTGTGAAAACGTGATGCTTCCTAAACTATGAACAAAGCTATCGGTAACAGCTACAACCCAAAATATATCATTGCTCTGACAGCCAACCCATTGAAGGGCGTTGCCTGAGAATCGCTAATCTTCTCCAAATCATTAAGTATCCACTTACCCTGCTGAACTGAACCTAAGTTATAGCCCACCGTCATTTTGAGTCCCATCCTATCGAGGAATTGGAGCTTTACCCCGGCGTATGGCTGCATATTGAAGAACGACCCTTTCAATGATCTCATACTCGATCCGGTTGCAGAAGCTTCAAACTCTACCAAAGCGAAATCGTCTGTATCTATGGTTCCACTCGTGTCGAGGTCTCCAACAGCATAATAACCGTCCGGACCCAAAGAATACATATCTGTAAATTGGTCGCTCCAACCGCCGCCGCCTGAACTTTGAGTAATTTTCGCCGTTACACTTCCCAGTCCCATGAGTGCTCCGGCGTTAAGTTCTAATCCGCGTAAAACGGGAATTGTGTATTCAACAATGGCCCCACTAAAAAGCAGTGTAAAAGAGACTTGCTTGTCTGGAACATCACCATCGTATGTTTGTATTGCCTCATCAAGATCAAACACTCCATCACTGTTTTGATCTAGGAATAGGGTTATTTCATTTCGATCGCCGATGGATGAATTCCCAACACCTGCATAACCGCCGATTCTCCATCTACCGGTAACTTGTGAAAATCCTTCACCTCCATACACCACAAAGGGAGTGCTAAAATCAGCTGTGTTAAAACCCATGCCAGTACTGTTGCCGGACGTATCTGTTACCGTCCCGAGCAACTCGAACCCATCCAGTTTCCCCACATCTATGAACAGGAACATTTCGCTAAAGCCCACGCCACCGCCATAGTAAGGCTCTGATGGGTAAAAATCGTCTTGTGCCCAAAGGGCAAAAGGGATTAATATTGTTGCTAAAACAGTTTTTAAGAATTGGTACACTGTGTACCTCCAGTAGGATGGTTTCCATTAATTTAATAGCTGATGGTTCTAACTGCCAAGCGAAATCCCGAAACATTGGCGTTGATTTTCGCTTGATTTTCCCAAGACCTCCGAATATATTTGCTCTGCTTGGGCGGCTTCCGGCCGTGACTAAACCGAGGTAGGAATGACATCCAATTTTTTAACCATCGTTTTACAAACTGATTAAACATGCACATTTCTAACAACAAACTATCAATAATTTCCCTGGTTCTTATCGCCCCTTTCTTCCTCTTTTCTCAAACCAAATTTGTGAGTTCAATAAAAGGGACGTTTGATTTTGATGGAGATGGACTGAGTGAGTTCCTCAGTGTTGAGAAAAGCGACCCCACCTCCAAGCATGGCACTCTCTGCTCTTATAATGAGATAAGCGAAACAGGAGAACACATTCTTCTTTGGTCTTATAACTCTGCCACGCCTGTTAGAGACATTACAATCGCAGATATGAATGGAGACGGTTCGCCTGAAATTGTTGTTTTATCGAGAGGTGGTCTAAGAGGAACGATTGAACCGTGGCTTAGGATTTTCTCCTGGATTGATGGAGCTCCATCAAGTGAGGCAAGCGCCTCTTGGGGTGCTGCTTCTTCCCGCCCGACTAATCTCGCCATAGTAGATCTTGATAATAATGGGTGGGATGAAATAGCAATTTCTATGGGAAGTCCTGCTAGGGGAATTACTCTACTATCAATGGGAGAAAATGGTGTAATAGAAAAACAACAGTCGCTTGCGGCTGGCTCTTTAGAAAACGGCATGGGTTTGCTTGTGGTTTCCCCTTCCGACTATAATAACGATGGACTAATTGACTTGGTAGCAATATCAGAGGAAGCCAACGATCTGCATATACAATTTTATCTTAATGAAGGTGGTTTACTAAAAATTGACCATTCAACATCAACTGCTACTCAATCTAACGTTCTCGGAGAGAAAATTATCCCCTCAGCTATTTCACAAATAGATTCCGATTTTAACGGTGTGAAAGAAATATTACTCCCCCATACTGCGGAAAAAACATTGCTGGTGGAGTTGTCCTCTGGATATAAAGTAGAGCTTCAAGAGATGGATTCCCCGGGGATAAGCCTATTTAATTTTCCTGATACTGGACTGGAAACCGCAGACATGAACGAAATCTTGCTTGCCAGAGCTGAAACTGGGGTCACTCAGATTAAAGCCAGAAAGTTACAACCCCGCGCCACTGAATCCGTAACCGAAACTCTGTCCCCCAGCAAGGGAACATCCATTTCCGGTAGGCGGGTACAGAAACTTCA
>DKQU01000033.1:30600-30721 GCA_002471865.1 Fidelibacterota bacterium UBA7300
ATGAAAACTGCTGAAGGAGCAGAGAGCAAGGCAGATGAAGGCGTTTTGGTGGGGCCAGCCACCGATGAACTATCTGTAGAGACAGCAATTACACCTGTGGACTTGAGAAAAGTGCGGCAGA
>DKQU01000033.1:31120-35196 GCA_002471865.1 Fidelibacterota bacterium UBA7300
GCCGCAACCAGTGTAACCAACGAAAATGGCGAGATCAGCACAACTGAAGCTCAACCAACCGAAATAGATGGAACCAGCAGAACCAGCGGAACTGGAGACCGGTCAACTGCAACAATGTCCTCCGACCAGGAAACACCAACTTCTAGCGGGCGGGTTCGGGAGATTCAGATACAAGCTCTCGGTAGTGGAGAGAGTCTAGGGGATGAAAAAGTTTCTTTAGAGTCAATCACAGCTGATACAACCCTAACCAGCGATATTGAGGAAACAGGTGAAGCCGGAGCCCAATCAATTGGAGAAACAGGTTACAATCCTGCAAACTTAGGTAGGGTACGCCAGCTTCAGTTGGCGGCAACGGAAACAGAAGGGTTTGAGCCGCGGAAAGTTCGGAAGATTACTCTGGCCTCTGTAAAGAAAGAAGAAGCTCTTGTATCGCCGGAAGATATACTACCGGAAGGTAAGACTCTTTCAGATACGGTGTACGTAGGTGACGAAGTTTTAACGGCGGTATTAAATGAAAATCTTCAGCAGCTTCGAGAATTTTCTCCTGACTATCTCCCTGATGGTGCTAAATTTGACCCAGTAAAAAGGGTAATTGACTGGACACCGAAAGAGGGACAACTCGGCATAAGAAAAATGAGTTACACCGTAAGCTTTGCAGTTCAAGATAAGGTAGAAGTGGAAGAAATCCGAGGCCAAAGCGTAACAGCCCGCTCCAGAGAAGCAGAAGAAACTGTAGAATTATACTTTTTCGTTGCTAAACGAAAAGACGAAAGCGGTGGCCTGAAATAATGAACATGTTCTCATTAAAGGTTTGCCGAATTATTACCATCATGACGATTGCTTTTTTATCTTTTTCCTATGGAGCTGATCTAAAGATTGTCCACATGGATGGTGTGTTCGACTTGGACAATGACGACCTTGTGGAGTTTATTACTATCGAAGAGGGTAAGGGTGACGGTGGAGTAACAGGGAAAGTTGGTTACTATGAAATTGATGAGTTGGGATATCCTCAGCTCCTTTGGCATCTCTCCTCCAGATCTACTCCATCCAAGCCGGGCGCCGGGGGTCGCTTTCAGATTACGGGAGCACTGGTGGATGCTGCAATCACCGACCTTAACGGCAGCGGTACGGCTGAACTTGTTATTGCAGCGAACGTCTTCTCGCCCAATGAAATGGAAACAGGAACAATCTTTGTTTTTCAATGGACGCAGGGCGAGTTCCCTGACCAGCCTACGTTGACTCTTTCTCTGGGCGACCCAACCAACCCCCATACAGTAAACAATCTTATTTTGTTGGATTTAGAAGGCGACGGTATGGACGAACTCGCCGTTGGGCTGCAGGGCCAGCAGTCCACCATTTCCGTCTTTGGTCTCAAAACAGAAGAAAATACATCTTACCTTCGTGAAGTATGGAATAATCCGCTGAGTGAGTTTAGACGTACTTATGCCGGAACTTTCGACTATAACCGTGATGGCCAATCAGATCTCATTGCCTTCAGTCCTGATGGTAATATCCTGCGGTTGCAGGCATTTTTAAACCAAGGAGGTCAACTAACCCCCGCATCAAGCATTCTACACCGTGTTACCGGAATGTCCGAAGCACTGCACCGTTCTATGGTTACTCTGGACTGGGATGGTGACAGCCGGGATGATCTGCTGGTCCCGTTTCGCTCCGGACATGTGGTCAAGCTGTCGGTAGTGGACAAAAAAATAAATGTACTGGATTTGGCTATTGACGGCGGGCCGCTCTCAGATCTGAAGACAGCTGATCTCAATCAGGACCACTTCCCGGATCTGGTCCTAGTCAGTGGTCAGCAGGGGTTGATTACCACCGCTTACGGCGGGGCAGGCGGCGGGCCGCCATTGCAGGAGTTTTTCTCGGTAGCGAGCGAGGATGGCGGAACTCAGATTTTTTCCGTGGTGGCGGAAATTGTAGACGGGATTTATCTGGGAACCGTGATTGCTGGGGGGTGGACCGGAGAGGCTACAGAGATATTTTATTTCGAGCTGGGTGGTGTGCCAGAATACCCCGAAGAAATCCTAGTGGACACCTATGTGCCGGAAACAACCATTCCGGAAGCAAAAGTAGAACAACCTGTGATTGAACCGCAACCTTCAATTCCCATGGAAGGGATACCTCTGCCGCCCGGGATTCTACCCACATATATACTGCCGGTCAACCAAAGTTTCGCCTACACCGTCCCAGAGGATGAAGACCGGGAATTCTTCAGCTTCCGCTGGGTGGAGGCCCCACCAAGAGGAATGTATTTCCACTACGATACACGCTCTATTGAATGGGTGCCGGATCAGTCGCAGTTAGGTGCATACGAATTGGAGTTTCTATTAAAAATGAAGGTTGGGGAAAGTGTGGAGATTGTCACTTCTCCGGAAGACAGTTCTGTCACCTATCAGGTAATTCCTGAACTGGCCACATTTGAATCCCGCTTCTGGATTTACGTGAATGATCCGCCGACTATCTTCTCCGAACCTAAGGAGACTGAATTTGTTGCCGGAAGCGAATTTGTTTATCAGCTCGAAGCTCACGACACCAATGAAGATGCCCACCTCCGCTACTCTCTAGAGAAGGCGCCGGCTGGAATGACTCTAGACAATAATGGGCTACTGTTTTGGCAGACAGATGATTCTCATGTGGATATTTACGATGTTCGCATTGTCGTATCCGACGGTTTCGACAGGGATGTACAGTCCCTGAAGCTCTACTCCAGGGGACAAGTAGTCATCACTTCTGCGCCGGAGACAGAAGCAGCTACGGAAGAACGGTATGAGTACCAGGTAGATGTCCAGATCCCGGAGGACAAAGCCGGTGAGCTAAAATATACTCTTGTCCAAGCTCCCTACGGAATGATGGTGGACAACACCGGGCTTATCACTTGGGAGCCGCAGGTGACACAGATTGACACTCAGCAATTCGTCATCGTCGCCAATCACGGCATCGCCGCTGACAGCCAGCATGTGGCTCTGTTTGTGAATCACCCTCCGGTGATTGTGACCACCCCCGATCCCATGACACTGGTCAGCTTAGGCGACACTTTAGAGTTCCAGTTTATGGTTGAAGATCCTAACGAATTCGACATAGTTCGATACGAGCCCATCTCCATGCCGGAAGGGATGCGTATTGATCCCTCTACGGGGCGGCTGGTGTGGGTTCCTACTGAGGAAAACCTCGACTTCTCTACAGCGGATATAGAAATTACCGATGGTCGAGTTGTCATTGAGCAATCGTTTAAATATTTTGTGAACGCTACCATTCAAATAACTTCAGAACCACCAGTCTTGGGTGCTGTGGGAAAAACCTTTTCTTATCCCATTAAAACCAATGACCTGAACCGTGGGTCACTGATGACTTTTGACCACATAACTTCAGTACACGATGTGGAGAATACTAAAATATATTCAGTGGTGATTGAAGATGAGGTGTTTTCAGAAAATATTGAGCGGTACATTGGTGATTTCAAAGCTAAGAAGTCCATCCTTATTGAGATTGATGAAAAAGGGGCAGATGGTGAGGAAGTGGTGGCACGCTTGAATCTTAAACGTTTTGTTGAAGACATTTTCTTCGAAGACGGGCAGCTTACTCTCATTTCCAAACGGATAGGCGGTCGATGGATCAAAGTAAAAGACATTTTGTGGCACTTCTTTGAGGGCAACAAAGGAAAGCCGCCGAAGGTCAATGTGGAGCGCGTTCCGCTTGTCCGCTACACTCTATTGGATTTCCCTGACGGGATGTTTATTGATGAAATTAAAGGAGCTATCACGTGGACGCCCACCACAAAGCAATATGACGCCCACACCGTCACCTTTATGGTGTCTGACGGTTATACCAAAGATGAGCAGAGTTTCGATCTCTACATCAATCACCCGCCTACCATCATCTCCACACCGCCGAAACTGGCCAGGGTAGATCAGCTCTACAAATATCAGGTGGTGGTGGAAGATAAGAATTCAGACAAGAAGCTTAATTACGAGCTGTTGAAAGCACCCAAAGGAATGCAGATTACCAGAGACGGTCGGATCTCATGGGTACCCACTCCAACCCAGATTAACAGTCGGCTTTTT
>DKQU01000107.1 GCA_002471865.1 Fidelibacterota bacterium UBA7300
AATCCATATAATCCCCGGAATAATAGACAATACCCCATAAATTATATTTCTTAGAATTCTCATACTCAGTGAATTAGTGTAGAAGAACTATTAGTGCTCCGTTCGTATTAGATTAAGCAATCCATAACACCGCAGGGAAAGAAACGAGGCGCTTCCAAGCATAAGTGCACCTACCCAAACGTGGAATGTGGTAATCACAGGATTCCGAAAAGACCAAATCACAAAAGCTGCAAGCGTAATTTGGCCAACTAACAATACAAGAAGCAGCACAGGAGGCAATAGTAATTTTTTATGATCTCTGTAAAACTGTAGTGCCTTGATAAAAAGGCCTATTATTCCAATACTAACCGCAACAGCACCTACTCTGTGAAGAAAATGAATGATAATCTGAGACATGGTTATTTCATCCAACCCATGCCACCAACGCCGGGAATTGATAGACTCTAATGCAACTCCAAATGAAGGGATAACTCTTCCATCCACCAAAGGAAAGTCAAGTATTGCCAAACCTGAACCCGAATGTCTCATGAGAGCACCCAGAATCAACTGCAGGTAGATTAGCCCAGTTACAACCAGACTCCATTTAAAGAGCGATTGATTTTGTTCGTGTTCAATCTTCGCCACTCTTTCGGTCCATTCCCGGGATAGGAAATAGGCAATGGCGATAGTCATACAGAAAAAAGTCTGTGCCAAAATTCCGTGGGTCATTGACACCCCCAGCGGAAGATACGTGAGCACCGTAATACCACCGAGAATTCCTTGAGCTATCACAACTACCAAAGCGATCCAGCCCAGGCGTTTTAACCATTGGCGAGATTCCTTACTCCAGAGCCAAAACGCCAAAACTAGCATCAAGAAACCCACTACTGTTGCGATCATCCGGTGGGTGTGTTCATAGAGAATCCCCCCTACCATATCAGACCATGGGAATGTGAACATGAATTGACCGTAGGTATTTGGCCAATCAGGGACGGAGAGTCCGGAGCCGGTGCTGGTTACAAGACCGCCGACAAAGATAAGGAGCAGTGTGGCAAAGGTAGTTATACCGGCAAAGCGCCGAAGCCACACAGATGGACTGGGATTTTTCTTATAATGTGAAGAATCTAAAATTGGATTATCGGGCACAGAGATAATTTACAAAAGAAAAAGATCAGCTTTACCAGTCATCCCATTCATCACCGTCGCTGGATTCTTTATCCTCCAAAGCTATGACGGCCAGTTCATAAGCTTCAGTTGCAAGCTTTTCTGCAGAAATGGAATAACCTGATTTTATCGCCTCTTTGGCGGCTTTGAGCTTTTTCTCAGCCTCAAAACCATAATCATAGTCATCCAGGACTGCTAATTTAGAGCTGGCTTTGATGAATGACTCATAACCATTGGGAGTGTGAACATAAAGATATCCCTTCATACTATAGTGACTATTCCCACACAACTGGGCGCATGCAATCTCCGAGTAGCCAGTCTGGGTAGGTTTGAAAGAAATGGGAATTCTCATGCCGGGGACGGCGTCTTGTTTTACACGGAATATAGGCAGGAATAAACTGTGGATTACATCTCTCGATGAAAGATATATAACAGCATCTCGATTCACTGGTAGGTGAATCTCATTAAAGAGCATAATGTCATCAAGTGCTGTAGCATCAGACCGGTCTAATCCGATGAAATTTTGAGATTCATCATTTATGAGATCTATTCGGGAAGGTCCGAAAATATTATCATCACCAGCGTAGTGCATATTCCATTGAAACTGCTGAGCTACCACCTGTATATGAACGGCATCTTTGTCATCCGGAGCTGGAATATCGTTTACCCTCTCCTCCCACACTGGAAAAGCAAATCCGATAAGTATGGCAGCCTCAATAATCGCTACGCCGCCTTCCAGATAACTTGAAATGTGGCTCTTGACGCCCTTGTAGTCTGCTTTTGGATTACGTGAACGACGAAAACGAATCAGTGTATAAATAAAAAATGGCGCCCAGATGAAGAAGAGAACAAACATCAAAATATGAATCCACTCGATAGTGGCGTCAATTCCCACTCCCTGAACTGAGAAATTCTCCGGCAGACCGAGTTTATGCAGTAGTTCTAACATGAACTTTAGCCCTCACTTTCCTCTATCGAATTATCATTCAATTTTTCTCTAAGAATCCTGGCTCTCCGACGAATTACTAAAAACATCGTCCCAGCCATACCCATTACACTACCTGTGACTCCCAACAAAGTCAAAATAGCCATATTCATCCCTTCTGTCATGGGTGCATCGGAAGCACCAAAACAGGTGGCACAAGCAGAAAGATTATCCATTAACAGAGTAATTGTAAGTAAAGTTAGAAAAACAATTCTTGTCATAGATAACCCACCCCTTTGTGCTTCTTCAGGAAATTGAACAAATAAAACATGAGTCCTAAACCAGCTAGAGAAGAGAATAGTCCGAAAACAGTGTAATTTTCAGCTGCATGTACAAAACTCCATGCGGCAAATCCTGCACAAGATATTATGGACAAGACAATAAAGAATATGTGAAACGCTTTAAGAGACATGAATCCCCACTTGATCATTAACCGTGAAAAGAGTAACAAACATCAACACTAGAAAGAGTAATGCTGTCACACCTAGCAAGATATAAATAAATTTCTTTTCAGATAAAAGATGCATAAAAATCGACGCGACTAGAGACCCTTTTACGGTGGCAATTATTACAGCAATCACAATCGCAGACACAACACCTACTTGAAGATAGGAAGCGCCTACAGTTATAACAGTGAGTATGGCTAAAGCCCCAAACACCATTATATAGTTTCTTATATTTTTCTGAATGCTTTCTATGTTATCCATTGCTCCTCCCTATAACAGGTAAAGTACGGGGAACAGAAATATCCATACAAGATCCACAAAATGCCAATAAAGCCCAGCAACTTCTACCCTGTTCGTAAAACGTTCAGGTTCTGTTTCCCACATTTTGCTTCCTGGTCCCCAGAAATAAATATTCACTATTACACCTCCCAGAACATGAAGTGCATGCAATCCAGTCAGTGTGAAATAAATAGCCAGAAACGTACTCTCGCTTGGATAGAGATGATGCTCAAACTTGGGTAGATATTCAAATACTACCTTTACAATCAAGAACACCAGACCCAGAAAATAGGTGAGAAACATGTACATCTTGAACTTGCTTAAATTATTTATTTTTAATGCAGCCCATGAGAGAACCATAGTAACACTTGATGCAATTAGAGCCATAGTATTGAATGTTCCAATAGGTACGCTTAGTATAGAGGAACCTTCCGGCCATACAATTGAACCGGTTCTTAGAAGGACATATGCGGAAAACAGACCTCCGAAGAGCATCACTTCCGATGCTAAAAAGAGCCAGATCCCTATCTTGGCATTATGTAAGCCAGTATCGGGTCTGGGTTCAACTGTGTAAGGTATCTGCATCCTTCATTTAACCTCTTTTTGATTCTGCGGAATAAAATCCGTAGATGCTTCAGGCACGCTGTATTCATAAGCCGCCCGGTAAACTTCAGGCACTTTGTCGAAATTTCCATGCTCGATGGGCGGTGATGACGCAGCAGACCACTCCAATGTGGTAGCCTTCCAAGGATTAGAGCCAGCATCTTTCCCATTACGCAGACTTAGCACAAAATTGATAATAAAAACAATCTGCATCAGACCCAATCCCCACGCAGAATAAGACATTACCTCGTTCCAGAATAACACATCTTGAGCATGTAGGTAAGATTCTCCTCCATCATAAAGCCTCCTGGATATACCTGCTAAACCTTGTATGAACATTGGAAGGAAAATGCCGTTTATGAAAATCATTGACCCCCAGAAATGAATTTTGCCCAACAGTTCATCCATCATTTTACCAGTCACCTTTGGGAACCAATAATATATACCGGCAAATAGCGCAAAAATCGTTCCCGGAGCAACAACATAGTGAAAATGTCCAATAACATAATAAGTATCATGTAAATATATATCCGAAGATGCCAATCCAAGTGGCAGGCCAGTTAAGCCACCGATGCCAAACATGGGTAGAAATCCCAGTGCAAACAACATTGGAGTGTTAAACCGGATGGAACCTCCCCATAAAGAAATGAAAAAAGCAGATAAAATTATGACGGATGGAATAGAGATAATCATTGTCGTTGTTTGAAAAAATGCCGTCATAGTGGTACCCATTCCTGTCAAATACATGTGGTGTGCCCAGACGATAAAGGACATAATACCTAGGAAGATTGAAGCGAAAACCATGGATCGATACCCCCAAAGAGGTTTTCGTGTGTTGTTCGCAATAATTTCTGCTACAATGCCCATTGCAGGAAGTATCAATACGTAAACTTCAGGATGAGCCAGGAACCAGAAAAGGTGTTGCCATAAAAGTGGGCTCCCGCCACCACTTACCGGTAAAGGTCCTGTTCCCACATAAAGACCACTCGGCAAAAAGAAGCTAGTGCCAACCAGCCGGTCCATGAGTTGCAGAACACCCGCCGCTTCCAGAGGTGGGAAAGCCAAAAGCAGGAGAAAAGCCGTCACAAACTGGGTCCAAACAAAAAATGGTAATCTCATCCAGGTTAAACCTTTAGCCCTGAGCTGGATAACAGTTGTTATGAAATTTATTGAACCAAGTAAAGAGGATGTAATGAGGAGTACCATTCCAAAAAGCCAGACTGTTTGACCTGTGGTAGCGAGGTCAGAGAGTGGTGGATAAGAAGTCCATCCTGAATTGGCCGCACCACCCGGTACGAAAAAACTGACGAGCATGGTAATACCACCCAAAAAATAGCTCCAGTAACTAACCATATTAATTTTGGGGAAAGCCATATCCGGTGCACCAATCTGTAGAGGTAATACATAATTCCCCAAACCACCTACAAGCAAAGGTACAACCCCAAGGAAAATCATTATCGTTCCATGCATGGCACCCAGAGAATTATAAAAATCAGGCGTCATGATACCTTCCGGCATCCTTCCCTCGCCAGATGTGAGATATATTAAAATCCATGTCATGAAAAGGAAGATAATACCAGAAAGGGTAATCAAATTTTTCTTAGAATGAAACAATCCAATCAGTGTAATAACAACACCAAGTAAAGCGATCACCCAAATAAAACCATCTGCAGGAATGGGCTTTCCAGGGTAAGCAAGCTGCCATCGCATGATCATCATCAAAGCAAAACCGAAAAGCAGAAAAAAGAGCGCTGTAAAAGCATACTGTAAACCAATGACCTTGTGGTCTTGGGAAAAGATATATTTTGTCCAGATAGATTCTCTGCTTATTTCAGTCATATTGTTTTTGTCTATTATTTCTCTTAATTTTTTCTGGTCTGGGGTATAGTGGACTAATTTAATCCAGATTAAGTTAACGAATATAGTCTTTACCGTCGGTAAATGCAAGTGTTTGAATGCCTGAGTCTGCTATGATTTTCAAAGTTTCAATCAATCATCATAAACAACAACAAAGCAGGCAAATACAATACAGAACCTAAGAGCAATCGGTGAGCCCACCGGTTTGATCTTTTAACTGCCATACCTATTGTCAGGGCTAGAAATGAAACGCCTATAACTGTTGTTCCAGCCAGATAGGTTTTTCCCACAATTCCAGTATAGAAAAATCCCAGAGTTAGCACGAGTAGAACAACACTACAGCCGACTGTCCCCAAGAAAGTTATCATCAAGGGAGACCCAGTCATTCCAATCATTCTGAATCCAGCACGTTGATAATCCTTCCGGTAAATCCAGGCAATGGAAAGAAAATGAGGAATCTGCCACAAGAATAGAACGCCGAACAGCATCCACACAACAGGAGAAAGGTCACCTCCTGCTGCAATCCACCCGCCTACTGGGGGGATTGCCCCCGGTATTGCACCGAAAAATAAATTCCAAACAGTCTTCCTTTTCAGCGGGGTATAAACGAACAAGTAAAA
This sequence comes from Fidelibacterota bacterium UBA7300, assembly GCA_002471865.1. Taxonomy (GTDB): domain Bacteria; phylum Fidelibacterota; class Marinisomatia; order Marinisomatales; family UBA2128; genus UBA2128. Next base: position 5,934 of record DKQU01000107.1, read on the forward strand.
GGAAAGAGTTAAAAGAGAGAGAAAGCTTGTTAGGAGATTAACTGTCATGTACAGGTAAATCATCCCAAAAAAAGAAATCCCGATGCCGAACACAAGTGCTTTACGAGGGGACAATATCCCTGAAGGTAATGGTCTGGATTGAGTGCGGTGCATCAATGAATCATAATTCCGCTCCAAGTATTCATTTAATGTCCCCACACCGCCTGATACAAACGCCGATCCCAAAAGGACGTTGAATAGTAATAAACCGTGGTCAAAGATGGATTCACCTTGCTGCTTCATTGCCATTTTAAAACCGATAAAAGTTGCTATCAAAACCAACGCTGTTACGTTTGGTTTGGTGAGTGCCCAGAAACTTTTGAGTTTTATCTTCAGGTCAATCTTCTTTGATTTAGAATTCACAGATCGAGGGGATGTCTCTCACATATACCCATGATGAGCATACCAAAGAATAAACCCATCACTAAACAACTTATTACAGTTATCATCATCGTGCAACTCCATGATTTGATTTATCTATTCGAAGTACTAGTTTTGGTGACAGATTCATATAACTGACTTACAACTATCTCCCCGAAATGCATACTGTCCAAAGCTTCATCTACCTTCTTTTGCACTTCCTGCATCTTGAGAATTAGCGATCTACACATATCTAAGCGGCCGCAATTCTCAAAATCTTCTGAAAGACATTCCACAAGAGTCTTTTTACCATCCACAGCTTCAATGACATCTTTGAATGTAATTTCATCTGAATATTTGCTGAGGAAATAACCTCCCTTTACACCCCGTTCCGAAGTGAGGATTCCGCTTCGGGTGAGCTTTTGGAGAATTTGGGAAAGAAACTCTTTTGGGAGTTTCAATTGACGAGACAGGTGAGCTTTACTCCTTAAACCGTTACTCTCACGGCTAACTGTAGCCAAGTAAGCTACCGTAAGAATAGCATAATCTGCCGCTTTGCTTATGCCCAATGAAATCCTCCGGTTAAAGAAATTAGAGCATTTCTTGTTTTATTAAAGCGTGAAATGAATGACTCTCCATAAACAAAATATGCCAAAATTTAAATAATGTCAAGATATATAGTGGAGTAAATTACTCCACTATATAAGAAAGAAGGATATTAAATTACTGTTATAATATAAAATAAGAGGCAGAGAGAAACCTCTGCCTCTTATAAATTACTTTTTCTTCTTCGGTTTGGTAAGCGTAAAGTCTACCGTCTCGGTGGCGCCATCAGCAACAGTTACAGAAACGGTTTTTGTTCCAAGCTTTTCGTGCCACACTTCCAGTGTGTACGTGCCAGCCGGCAGACCGCTAATTTTGAAGTTGCCGTCTTCGCCAGTGACATCGAAGAAAGGATGATTCACTACAGCAACATAGCATTTCATCCAAGGATGGACGTCGCACTTAATTGGAAACATCATTTCCGACTTGGTAAAGGTCACCTCTTTCTTTTTCTTGAACTTCGGCATGGCGATATTAAACTGAGGGTTACGTTTAGACAAAGAATGCACATTATGAAGTGTACCATCCGTGTTCAAAATATCAACAACCTGATCGACTTGAACACCCAGAACATGAGGTGAATAGATACAACCGTTCTGATCGAGAACTGCATGTTCTTCAGGTGCAGGATAGTTATCCGCTCCTTCCTTAATCCACACAAAGGCGTTCTTCAACTCACCGCTATCGCTGACTACAAGCCATTCCATTCTGGCGGGAGCATCTTTATGTTTACCATCGCATATAGGGTCGGCTGCCATTTTAAGAGCTTTCATCCGTGGAACTTTACCTTCATACTTTACAGTGCCGGTGATAGTTCCACCGGCAAACAAAAATGACATAGAGAAATATACTAACGCGAAAAGAGAAACCTTCCTAAGTGTCTTTGAATTCATAATATCTCCTCCTTTAACTGTACCCTAATGTAACTGAGTATATTTAAGCTTTCAAGCTGATAAAAACCTTTGCTTCTACCACTCTTCATCATCCCATTCATCTCCTTCTTCATCTTCTACAGGCTGAAGGAAGTTGTAACCATTTTTACTAAAATAGCCGAGGACTTCCCTGGAAATGTCAATCTTTCCGGGAATTGTGTAAAGGTAGTCAGTCAATCCATTGATTAGGACACTTCTGTTTCCTGCCAGAGCAGCCACATCCTCACCTACGAACTCAAGGACATCAGGATCCTGAACTTCTTCAAGTGTTGGTATGGAAGGTGCCGGCATTTTAGTCCCTTTCATCATCGATTGAGGATCATCGAGCCAAGCCGAAACCCATTCAGGCCGCAGCCGTTCCTTCACCAGAGCTAAATTCGGCGCCCAGGTATCCGCTGTCTGAGACGGGAAAGTCGTACCATAGAAGTGGCATTTGTTGCACTCCCCCAGCTCCTGCAGTTTCTCACCTGCCTTGTAGGAAGAAGTTGTGATGTCAACATGATGAGGAGATTCGTAGGCCAGTTCCTGTCCATCCAGAAACTGGAAGTATTTAATAATAGAATTCCATTCATCATCTGTGAAATGAAATGTAGGCATTCTTGCTTTTAAACTAGGTCGAATTATAAATGGTTTCTTAAAGAATTCGAATAACCAATCAGGTTGAGTTTTTGAACCTTGACTGTTCAAGTCAGGCGGACTGAAATCAGCAGTAACCTCTTCTGCTGTTTCCTGATCAATACCGTTAGCACTTCTCAGCCAATCTGTGATTGTGGGTCTAACAGCCCCGCCATCGCCTTCAACAAAGTGACATCCTTGGCAATTAAACTCTCGTACCAGCCATTGACCTTCATGAACATCTGGATTAACTGACCGAGCAGGCTTTACTCCGTACGAAGCTTTCTCAAAACCGAGGAGTGCTGTGGAAAGTGCTTCCACTTCCGCTTCATCAAAATCAAAGTTCGGCATTCTAAGCTTTTCATAAGCAGTCTTTACCTTATCCTTATCAAAACTGCGAGGATGCAACAGTTTCTGAGTAAACCAGGCCAGTTTTGTATGTTCTATTTTCAGAAGTCCGAAATCCAGCTTATCAGCATGCTTGATTCCTACTTCCGTTAACTCTATTCCAATAGGTTTTTCATCTTCAAACCCTGAGATATTATGACAGCCGAAGCAGCCATAAAACCGGATCAGCTTTTCACCGGTGTAATCCAGCTTTTCTTTTTCTTCCATACCTGAAAGCATAATACGCGAATCGTAGTCTGAATTCATCTGGAGTAAAAAACTGAGGACGATTTTATCTAGTTCCAGGTTATTCTGAGAAGGTACTTCCTGCCCCTTGAATCCATTCCCATCCAATGTCATAAGGTATGCAGCAATATCAGCTGCTTCCTGATTAGATAGTCTGAGGTTTGGCATTGTTGTTTCCGGAGAAAAGCGCTTAGGCTCTTTCAACCAGTTATAGATCCACTCTCGCGATGTTTTAGCTCCAACTCCTACCAGATTAGGACCGTGATCTCTACGCAAAGACTGCAAGGAAGTTACTTCGTCAGTCGGTTCATTTTCTATACGATGACATCCCAGACAACCCAACGAATTCACCAGATCTTCACCACGAGTTACGTCTCCCCAGCGCGGAACATCATTGAGCGAAAAATCTTCGCTGTTATTGAATAAATAATGGACAATGGCATGTAGTTCCTGATTTGTCCTGGCTACATCTTCATCGCTGCTGTTATTTTCCAATTCGAAGAATTTCGGCATCCAGCTGTTGTGCCTGAACGCTTTGGGATCCCGAATCCAGAGATAAGTCCAATCTTTCGAGACCTTGGATGCTATCCTGTTCAAATCTGGGCCAATTCTGCGCTTATCTTGATATCTTTCAATCGTGTGGCACCCGAAGCAGCCAGCCCTCTCAATTAGATTGGTACCCAGACTAAGTTTGTCAGCACCTTCCAGATATATCTCTTGATTGTGACATTTGAAGCAGCCTGCTTCGGTGTATTGAACTGGAAACATGGGTGTATCCCAGTAGTGAAGTTCATGCCAGCCATACTTCTCTTCCCACTCCTTGGCCTGTTCTTCATTCCTGGGAGTATGAGCGGAATAAGTAAAATCTGTACCTCTGCCCCGGCCGGAATGACAACTCGTGCAACCAAAAGATTCCTTGGGGTGAGGTGATTCACTCAAGAGATAGAGTTCAAGATCAGGATGTGTTGTGTGGGGTTGAGGTGCATCCTCATAACCGGGAGTGGCGATACCCATATGACAGGTCGTACAACGATCAACTTTAGGCACATTTGCGAAGTTCAGATCTTCAGTAATATCCTTGATTACAATCTGATCTATCTTATAGTAGGGAGCAAGAAAATCGAGTACCGGTAAATCCCGAATTGAATTACCAAGACGATTACCGAACGTCATCTCATCAGGATCCACTTTTTGGAGTTTTTTCCCCAGGACTTCAGCTTTACGTCTTAACCTTGAAATTTGATCTTGCGCTGCTTTTTTGTCCGCCTTAATACCTAGAATCTGTTCCTCGATGTCTTCGTACTTCTGTTCTGCTTCTTCAGACTTGAGACGATGCTGAAGAAGTGACGCTTCCAAACGTTCTAATTTACTACCTGTTTCTTCCGGATCACCGTGACCCTTTGCGACTGCTTCTTCATAAAGATATTTGGCGACGTCGTACTCGGCCTTAACAGAAATATATTCTTGAGATGCAGCGTATTTATCATCATCGAGTGAACTAAGTTCATCTTCAAAACGTTCCAGTTCCTCATCTTTCTCAGTCAAGGATTCTTCTACAGTTTTCAGTAAGGATAGTGCTTCCTGATATTCTGACATTTCGTTGAGCATTTTTTCTTCGAGCTTCAGTAGGCTATCTGTTTGGACAATTTCCATCTCCCGAAATTCACTTTGGTAAGTTCTCCAGCTTCTGCTGTAATCATCGGCAAAAGTCCAGATCAAAAGCAACAAAAAGAGAATACTGGAAATAGCGAAAACCCTGTTCAGTTTAAAAATGTTATAGTGTCGTTCCTGTTTGTCCAATGGTCGTCCTATATATTTAAGAAAAATTCAGGAATAGCGATGATGTATTTGAGATTAAAAATCCACCTAAGATACATTTTAATCGGCAATGCCACCATACTGAGTACTAAAAAGATAAATACACCATATTTAAAGTTTCCCATTGATTGGTGAAGCTTTTTGAAAACTGTTTTCGCCAGCAGAGGAGGCATGATAAGGAAATAACCGAAAAATACAATGAATCCAAATATCTCTCTCAGAAGAATATTTTCCGGCAGTCCCACTCCTAACAATTTGATGTAAATCAGATCGGAGAGATTTATGTTAGTAAGAACTTCCAGTTTATGCAGATCCCAATATTCAAATGGTCCAAAGAAGTTCCAGTTTGGACCCCTGAGAAATGTGCCCACCATGATTAAATTAATCCAAAGCCAGAGCCAGCCAAATATAAAGATTGACGCTGCAATCCTCCGGTGCTTGAAACTGTAGAACCCACTTACTTCACGGTTGATATCAATATATGGAATCGCCATGAGCCCTATAATCATAAGTGTTGGGAAAACTACGCCAGCGAGCCAAGGATCAAAATATACTAGCATTTCCTGGAGGCCCAGGAAGTACCATGGTGCCTTAGCGGGATTTGGTGAATTGGTTGGGTTGGCCGGCTGTTCAAGTGGCGCCTCTAAGCCAATAGACCAGACAAGCAGGAACGCCATGAGCAAAACCAGTGCAATTAATTCTATATAAACCAAGTCCGGCCAAACGAGTACTTTATCCTTGGGATCGTGGTATTCATTTGGTTTTTCTCCGGCATCAATCAGCTTATCATTTTTCATACCCTGATTCATACTGAGCCAGAGAAAAAAGTGAACGAGAAACAACAGGCCGACTATAGGAACATTATCTGGCTTGAGTAAAATGTGTTTGGCATTCTCATCCTGGACACCAATAATCATGAAACCGATAAAGAATGTATAAACAGTAATCAACCCTTTCTTCGTCCAGAAGAAGTCAAACTTCAGCCGTTTGTTCCATTTCTCGAACCAATTCGTAGGTGGAAAAATAAACGGATAAATGAACAGGATTACAGTTAAAATAACTGTCGGATGAGAAATCCCATTTATGAAATGCTTCAGTTCAACCACGACTCTTATCTAGCAGACCTGCATCAGGTCGGCCCAGAGATTCCTCCATCTTTCCTCACTCTCCAGAAGTGAACAGCCATAAAGATCATAATAATAAAGGGAAGACCGATACAGTGCAGCACATAAAACCTTAATAAGGCCGACTCGCCAACAAATCTGCCGCCTAATAGAGCAAAGCGGATATCACTGGCAGCGTGCACAAAATTAATATCACCCAAACTCAGGAGTGCTGCACCCGGACCTTCGTGACCTAAAAAGGGAGTTGCTCGAGCCATATTGGTTCCAACAGTAACAGCCCAAATAGCTAGCTGATCCCATGGAAGAAGATAACCTGTGAAACTAAGTAATAAAGTCAAGAACAGCAAAATCACACCTACTACCCAATTGAATTCACGAGGCGGTTTGTAAGAACCGGTCATGAACACACGGAACATATGAAGCCAGACCGTTATTACCATGGCGTGAGCTCCCCAGCGATGAATCTCCCTCATGATCCCCAATGGTACCTGTTCACGTAAATCAATAATATCTGTATAAGCATATTCCACCGTTGGTCGGTAATAAAACATCAACAGAATACCGGTGATGGTAAGCACCAGATAGAGAAAGAACGTAAGTCCGCCCATGCACCAGGTAAACTTCAACTTTACAGCATGACGAGGGAGTCTTACGGGATGAAGATGCAGGAATACACTGTTTAATACCGACATCATCCTCTGACGGCGAGTTCGAGGAACACCACTGCGGAAAATAGATTTCCAAACAGGTGATTCGCCAAGCCGTTGAAATATGTTTTTCTTCTTACTCATCTGTTACACTTTCAGGAATGACTCAGGATCATCCCACTGCCCTTTTTCATACTGAAATAATTTTGATTTATCCACCAATATTTGTCCATCATCTGCCAAAGTAATCTTGAACCGCTCTAGCGGCCGCGGGGCTGGTCCTTCGAAGTTAACACCTGATTTCCTAAATCCACTGCCGTGACAGGGACACTTAAACTTCCTTTCATTATCAAGCCAGTTAGGAGTACATCCCAGATGTGGACAGACTGTAGAAAGTGCATAAATATATTCAGATGTCCTCACCACCCAAATTGCGTGCAACTTCTTCCATCGAATATTAACCTGTCCAATTTGATAATCATCCGGAAAGCCAATTTTAAACGATTGAGGCGGTTCAAAAAGAACATTAGGGAATAAAAATCTTACGGTCATAGCGAAGAATCCACCCGTGGCTGCAGCAAAAGCCAGCCACGCTACCGTCAGCCATGAAAAAAAAGAACGGCGCGGCATTTCATCAGAAATAGAACCTTCTCCTACAGATGCCGGGAGATGTTTCTTGTCCTCTTTTGCCTCTAGCTTTTGTTCAGCTCCAGCAGCTTCTTCCTCTGGTTTCTCTTCAGGAGATTCTTGATTTTCCTGTTCTTTTTTTTCTTCTTCAGTCATAAGTATTAAAGTTGTAACGCTTTCTGAGCTTCATCTCGAACTCTCATAACAGGATCATTCCGACTTAAATCTTTTATTTTTTCATTCAATTCATCATTACTTAGATATTTTGCAGCTTCAATTGCAACAAGAATTGCTTCAGTTCTTTCGTCTGGATCAACTTCACTGTAGCTTTTTAGATAATCCCGATTGAGTAGATCAAGCAATATATGGCTTCCGCTACTGTTTCCCATTTTTGCAAGAGCAATGGCAGCATCCCATCGGACGTTTGGTTCACTATCATAGAGCGCCTTCTCCAGAGCAGGAATAGCCGCTTCAGAGCCAATATTCCCGAGAGAAATAATCGCTTCAAGCCGAATGCGTGCATCGGGTGCTTCGGCCAGCTCAATGAGCGGTACCATGGCTCTTTCATCGCGTAAAAGCCCAAGAGAATGGATTAAAGTTAATTGGTTATCTCCAGATGAAGACAATAAATCTGCCAATAGGATGGGTACAAATTCTGTTCTTTTTGTCATTCCCATAGCCAGTGTTAAATATTGACGAACGCGTGGATCATCATGTTTAGCTTCACGATAGGCGAGATTCATCTCGGATACAAACTTATCTCCTGGAGGGATGAGATCAGGATTCTGGAGGAATTTGGATAGATCAACAGCCGCCTGCCATCTCTGCGATTGACTACCCGTTCTGATTTGTGTTAAAAGATCATAGGCATCTCTTCCATCGTAAGTAATCAGCCGGGTCAGACCATACACAAGAACCGCAAATGCAGCAATTAAAAATGGAACCACGAAAAACGAGTGAACTATTACCCGGAGAGTGCTCTTTTTTTCTTCACTTTTAGCCAAGAGGTTTATCCTATTTATCTATAATAAATTGAATCGGAAATATACATACTTAGCTGTCTTTACAGCAAATATAAAACTGGGGCATGTAGCAACTTTTTTCAAGTGTGCCGCGGGCGAGACTCGAACTCGCACAGCCAGATGGCCACCAGCTCCTAAGGCTGACGTGTCTACCAGTTCCACCACCGCGGCAACAATACACGTAAATTTAGCTAATTACAGCTATACCTTAAAACAAAAGAGGACAGCCTAAACTGTCCTCTTCCTCATTATATCTATAAGCAGTAATGTTTACTTCAAAAGGATCATCTTCTTTGTATCTGCAAAGTTACCGCTTTTCACCCTATAGAAGTAAACTCCGCTGTTAACAGGTGACCCTGCACTGTCCCTGCCATTCCAAATGATGTGGTATTGACCAGCATCAAGATATCCATCCGTAAGAATAGCAACTTCCTGACCTAACAGATTCAACACACTCACTCTAGTATGGCCGGATTGAGAGAGATCATACGCAATGGTTGTCATCGGGTTGAATGGGTTAGGATAGTTCTGGTGAAGAACATATTGGTCAGGAACGATATAAACGAACCCATCTCCAATTCCCACTTCACCGATTGTAAACCAATCACCCATTCCAAACGTGAAGATAGTGGGTTCTCCTTCAGCATCGGACGCTGCCGCTTCAGTAAAATTCAGTGCAACAGCACCTTCTTCAGCCCCGGCAGAAACGTTCACTGTGACAATAAGAACCGGTCCCTCACCTGGTGTAATCGCCTCAATTGGTGGAGTCATATCAAACTCAAGAACCCGCAAGCTACCATCAGTAAACTCATTCCACGACATACTGGCATCAGCCGGGATTCGATCCGTCATCGTCACATCAGTCACAGTCAGCCAGTTGGGGAAATCCTCGATGAAGACCTGGAAGCCGAAAACGTCAACGGTGTTCGCAAGATCCACGGTATAAGTCCCTTCCCCGCCAACATTGGCACTACCGCCGCCGATCGAGAAGAGAGCTTCAGGTGTACCGATTGCAAAATCGCCAGCAGATACGAGAGTGTATATTTCGCTTTGACCTGGACCCCAAAATTGATAGGAACCGAACTCTACATTTACTACAGTCTCCATCTCAGCGTTTGGATCAACAGCGAATGTGAGCTCAGCAATGGGTCCAGTCCCAGGTTCAATGGCATCATCCGCCCATCCTACTGCAGTCACCCAGTAAACACCATTGGTTTCAACACCGTCAATAGTTATGCTACTTGGTACCCTGTCAGTTGCCTGAACGGAAATTCCTTCCAAAACGTCCGGATTATCTACGATGAAAAGCTCAAAGCCATAAATCGGTTGAGTATTTGTAAGACTAAGTTCCACTGTCCCTTCACTACCGGGATCTGCGTAACCGCCGCCCAACATTGCGTACTGCGTTTCTATGAAGATTTCAAACGAACCATCTTCCGTCGCCACAATAAAGATATTACCATCAGGACCAACAGCATCTGCCTCTGTAAAGACAAGATCTGCCACGACTTCAGAAGTATAGGATGCCAGATAAGCAATTGCAGCCACGGGTCCTTCACCAGGTGTAACTTCGCCTCCGGAGAAACTGGCAGTCATAATACCACCGGCCAGTTCGGAAAATTCAACGTTAAATCCAGCGGTTCGGTCAGTAGTAACCACATCTTGTGCTACGACCGCATTTGGAATATCATTGATTGTAAATGAAAATTCAGCTACCGTTGAGGCATTCTCCAAACTGACATAAATTGTATCTACATATCCGGATATAGCTGCACCATTGCTGAGACTCATAGTGACCCACTCAGCAGGTAGAGCCGCAGCTTCATTGGAATAACCAGATTCTCCCATTTCACCATAATCGGCACTCACTACGTAATAGTACCATGTTCCATTTTCTACAGTTACGTCGTCATAATTTAATGTGCCGGCATCAACCACATCTACCAACTCATAACCAGAACCGGAAGTAGTAGAACGGTAGATATTGTACGCATCTAATGTCCGCAAATCAATACTGCGAACTTCCTCTTCTGTCACAAATGAAAACTGTGCCGAAACCGTCTGGTTTATTTCAATAAAATCGCCATCAAATGGGTTGGATGCTTTACGAGACGCTGCTTCATTATTAATTGAACCAACAGGAAACACTGGCGCCTCCACTAACTCTCTTGAACCATCAGCCATAATCCATAAATCCATTAAGAAATCCATGATTCCGTTAAGTTCCATGGCTGAATAATCTGATAAGGCACCCATATATGACGCCCCATCCATAGCAGCATCACCATCAAGACATGGATAGGCATCAGCAGCATCATTACCAAGAGGTTCCAAGAAAATTCCAACTAGTCCACTCTCAGGTAGTGACCCTAGACTAATACCTTCCTCCCACTGATCGTCTCCAGTGCTCTGAAGTCCTTCAACAACACCAAGTTCAGTATAAGTATCCCAGTCAACAATATGAATCTTGTAATCCCAGATGCCATTAAAACCCCAAGGTGAATGACGGAAATCAACCATCTCAACAGTCACATTGGAAAACCCACTCAAGTCATAAACCACACCGTATCCAAAGTCAAACTGTTGGTAAAATCCATTTGTAGGAGTTCCATCATGCTGACTCAGCTCAAACAAGTCTCCATTACCTCCGCCACCACCTCCGCCAGTGGGTTCCTCCCAAACCAGCGGAACATGTCCATCAAGTCCGGTTTCAGCCATGAGATTGACTGGCGGCTCGAGATAACCGGGATAGACCGTCACGACACCAGTACCCAGTTCAGCAATCCAGATGAATCCGCCAACTTCGTCAGAAACAACAACACCATCAAAAGTCAGATCGATATCACCAGCATGTACATAATCACCGATTGAAGCAGAGATGCTGACGATTTCTCCCTCCCCTGGTACTAAAGATTCATTATCCGGATCCCACAATATAACTCTCAAAGCGCCGCTGATTTCTGTCCACTCAACATCAAATCCTTCAGCCCGACCCGTAGCTGTGACAGCATCTATAGTCAGATCGTTAGGAGTGTCTACCAAATCAAATTGAAGGCCGCCTACACCCGTATCATTAGTCAGACTTACAGAAATATCAACTTGTTCCCCTGCATCTGCCGTTCCGCCCTCTACGTACATAGAGACGGTGGTTCCAACGGCGATGATAGCAGGATCACCAACACTAGCATCCAGTTCATTTCCATCTGGATCAGAAACAATAAGGTCAGAAAGAGAAAGGGTAACTACTGCTGAGCCATAATCGCTGGCATCATAGTGTAGCTCAAGAATAGCGCCGTCACCAGCATCAATATTATCACCGGCAATACTCATCAGTAGAACCCGGATGTGTCCCTCGCCAAAATCGTTAAAAGAGACGTCAAATCCTTCCGCTCGACCGACAGCTACCACATCAGTAAGTGGCAACATATTCGGGGATTGGATAACATCGAACTGGAGACCGCCAACATCATC
>DKQU01000045.1 GCA_002471865.1 Fidelibacterota bacterium UBA7300
ATCTCAACTCCATATCGCTTTCCAAGTTGTCGAACTGCATCTACGAATTCAATTTTTTCGTACTCCATGACAAAAGAGATTACGTTACCTCCTTTTCCGCACCCGAAACAGTGAAAAATCTGTTTCTCAGGTGCTACGCTAAAGGATGGGGTTTTTTCTGCATGAAATGGACAGAGTCCAAAGAAGTTACGACCACGCCGCTTCAAATCAACGTAATCTGAAACTATATCCAAAATATCAGCAGTGTCTCGGATCTGATCTATAGTTTCCTGCGGAATTAGAGCCATTAAATTAGTTGTCCTTGATCAAAATTCGAGGTCTTTCGGGTACCCTTTAATCCAGCTTTTTATCTAACCACTTTTCGCTTTTATTTGCTATCGGTTCTATGCCTGAATAGTTCATAACCCACTCTCTGTAACCACTAAGATGTTCAAATAGATAAGAACGTTTTCTGAAATCTCCAACAGTTTTTGTAGGCATAATTTCTACAAGCCATAGAAATAATAAAATTATCACACAGCCTCGGAGAAGACCAAAAAGAAATCCTACCGCATTGTTGGCCAAATCAACTCCCTTATCAAGGATTGTATCTTGAATCCATCGAGTGAAATAGCGAATCACGAAAAGGCAGATGAGCAGGATGATAAGAAAACTGATGACTCTCAGAAACACATCATCTGCGGCAAGAAAGTCCTTGAGCCAGGCAGTGAGAACTCCATAAAATTTAACTGAAATAAGTGTAGCGATAATGAGTTCAACAAATCTGGCTACTTCTTCAAGAAATCCTCGTCTGTAACCCACATATCCTGATACTAGTAAAACCGGAACGCTGAGCCAATCGAAAGGGTGACTCACGATGAGAGGTGTTCACGAACCAGTTGCTGAGCAATTTTACCTTCACCCCGCCCGGCGATCTTTTTCATGACCTGTCCCATCACTTTACCCATTTCTTCCATAGAAGCGGCACCCATATCCTCAATCACGGCTACTATAATCTTACGCATATCATCTTCGTTCAACTGTGAGGGAAGATATTCTTCAATGATCTTCAACTCTATCTCTTCTTGCCGAACAAGGTCTTCTCTACCCCCTTTGAGGTATTGTTCGATCGCTTCTCGCCTCTGCTTGGCGGCAGTCTGTAGTACTTTTAGTGACTCAGCATCAGTAAGATCTTCTCCGGTGGCAATGGATTTCTCTTTCAACTTGGAAAGTAGTAGTCGAAGCGTACGGACTCTGTCCTTGGCTCCTTGCTTAAGGGCGGTCTGCATATCATTTCGAATATCAATGTTTAATGGCATTCTTTTACCTTGGGAATTAACAGATCAAATTACATTTGACTCTGAGGGAAATCAAGCCGTTTTGGATGAAAGATTAAGTACTAAAAGGGGGGAGGCCGGTGCCCAAAATCTACTGAATGACCTTTTCGGCACTACGAGAATATCAGATTAACGGGATACCTATTTTAAACTCTCGGCTATTATTGCCGGGTAGAATTAGAGGGTGTTATCATGTATAAACAAAAAAAACAGTTATTTCAACCCAAGTTCTTCCATAATCTTATGCTTTTCAGTTATTCTGTCGGCTAGTTCTTCCAGTGATTCTCGTGAGAGCATGTCATTTATTTCATCCCGGATGGGACCCCAGCGATGATGCAAGGGGCACGGCTGTTCATCAGTGCATACGTCCAGTCCAAAAATACATGGGTTTTCTGCCGGAGGTGGTCCATCAATGGCATGAATAATCTCAGGGAGATAGATCTCGCTTGCAGGTCTTGCTAATTTTACACCGCCTTTCCTTCCCCTTACTGTTTTCAGTAAGTGGTGATTGCTGAGAATCTGCGTAATTTTGGCGAGAAACTGTTTTGGAATATTGTAGCTTTCGGCGATTTTCGCGATCATGACGTGTCCAGGATCATTCTTAGAAGTTAGATAAACCATCGCCTGTATAGCATACTCTGCTGATTTTGAAAATATCATTTAAGAGACCCTTATATCACTTTTTATCAATTTAGCCGATTAGCGTTGATGTGTCAAGAAATATCTGTTTATATAAAGTCGCTTCTCCACCTAAAATAATTACATTATCACTCTAGCAAGAGATGCCACGAAAGGTGACACGGAATTGGAGCAAACTATTTGGCTACTTCTTCAAGAAATCGCATTTCATCTTCGATCATTTGTGAAAGGATCTTATTTTGATCTATTTATCAGCTGACTTTACACGAAACTTACCTTTAATCTCCTCTCCCAATCCCAAGATCATTTCATCTCCGGATTCAAGCAGTCCCACGCCGCTGGGCGTTCCCGTGTAGATGAGGTCGCCGGCTGTGAGGGGAAGTCGAGCAGAGAGATAAGCGATGAGGGCAGGGATGTCAAATACCATCTGATCCATGTTCCCCCGCTGGACTTCCATATCGTTAATAGTGAGCCAGAAATCTCGGCTCCAAACGTTCAGGTCAAGTGGATCAAACTGAGTAATAACCGCCGACCCAGGAAACGACTTGGCGAGGAACCACGGCAGCCGCCCTTCCTTGAACTTGTGCTGTAGAGGACGATCAGTGAGATCGAGGCCCAAACAGAGACCATCTACGTGAGTCCACGCATCATCCACTTGAATATTATTGCCACCCTTACCAATGGAAGTCACAATTTCTAATTCGTGGTGAATCTCCCGTCCACGGGGAAGAGTGATAACGGAATCATCCGAAAGGGAAGCGGACGACTTCTGGAAGAAGATGGGTTCTTCCAAAACTTTATTACCCATTTCCTGAGCGTGAGCAGCGTAGTTGCGGCCTACAGCGTAGATGTTGGTTATTTTCATGTCTTCCTCTCTTTCTTTCTCGCTGCCGGGAATAGAATGTTGTTTAGTATCAGCCGATAGCCCGGTGAATTGCGATGGAGAGATAGATCAGTTGGAGGGTCGCCCACAAAGTGCTGGTAGTCTTCAGGATCGTGACCGCCCAGGAAGGTGAAGGTCCCTTTGCCGAAATTACCGTGGATGTATTTTACTTGCTGTCCATCTTCCACTTCACCCATGATCACCACGTGCTTCTTGATCAGATCACGCCGGAAACCGGTAGTCTGTCCCATGAAGCCTGAAACAACTCCCACGTGATCCTGTGTCAGCATTGAGGGAACCGGATCATACTTGGCGGAGAACTCGAAGAGAGTGAAGTAGTCGGCTTCAGCACTTCTCAAAACCGGGTTGTTGCTGGGCGGGAAATCAATGTCAGAAAACTCATATACAAATGGATCGGTGATGAGAGTGAAGTTTTCGAAAGCGAGGGAGTTCTCGTATTTGAGAAGCAGTTGAGTATTTGGTTCTGCCGGCGAACTGTCGAATACGCTCTCCACGAT
>DKQU01000011.1 GCA_002471865.1 Fidelibacterota bacterium UBA7300
TAGCAGTTTGTTTTGCCATCTTCAAGTAGTCTTCATTAACCATTCTGGGGAATTGATCCGCATTTACAATGGGGTTTTCAAATAGCCCGAGTCTGAACTTCAATCGAAGGATATTTCTAACCGCTTCATCTATCAGATTGACATCTAACCCTCTGGTTTCTACGAGACCTTCAAGATAATTTTCATAATCACCAGAAGCCATTTCCATGTCGATACCGGCGATCAATGCTTTTTGAGCAGCATCTTTTCCATCCGCACAGTATCCGTGCTCAATCATTTCATGGATTGCATTATAGTCGCTTACGATTAATCCATTCCACGCCCATTCATCTCGTAAGATTTCTCGAAGATAATAGGTGTTTGCAGAGCAGGGGATTCCATTTACGTCATGATATCCGGCCATAAATGTCTCTACACCGACTTCGACACCTGCACGGAAAGGTTTTAAATAGACCTCTCTAAGGAGTTGTTCCGGAATGTAAGCGGTATTATAATCTCGTCCGCCTTCACCGGCTCCGTATCCAGCAAAATGTTTGGCACAGGCAGCAATAGCATCCGGTTTTTTAAGATCATCTGATTGAAATCCTTTTATCATCGCTACTGCCATTTGGCTGGTTAAGAAGTGGTCTTCACCAAATGATTCCGCAATTCGTCCCCAGCGAGGATCCCGTGAAATATCCATCATGGGTCCGAACGTCCAATTGATTCCGGTTGATGCCGCTTCAACGGCTGAAATATGCGCGCCTTTTTCGATCAATTCAGTATTCCATGTTGCTGCTAAACCAAGTGGGATCGGAAAGATCGTTCGAAAACCGTGTATGACATCTCTAGCGATTAAGAGTGGAATTCCGTGTGGACTTTCTTCAGTAGCAAGTTTTTGGAGTTTTTTTATTTTTTTCGGATCAGCTTCGTTCAAGATAGATCCGATTTTACCCGATTTTACTCCATCATAATTCGAATCAGCTTCGTTGCGTTGAGACATTTGACCGATTTTATCTTGAAGTGACATTTTTTTGAGTAAGCGATCAATTTTTGATTCCATTTCATTTACTCCGTTAGACATGTTAAGCCCAACTGGTATGAAATAAAAGCGGTGTCGGAAAAATGAGTTTGAATTTCACAGAACACTTCAGTTCCAAGATTGATTTTTACTCGGGATTTCTTGCTTTAAGATCAGATTCAATGCTTTCCATTGTTTTATCGTCAAGCGGATAGAAGAAAGCAGCTACTGTAGCAATGATTGTAGCAACGGCTGGGATATAACTCATCATAAGTTTAATTCCGGTGATGGTTTCCGGACTTTGAGTTACATTTGGTTCGAAGTTAAAAGCAGCTAACAGAAAACCGGCTAACCCGCCGCCGATTGCCATTCCAAATTTCTGTGAGAAAGTAGCCGCGGAAAACACAAGTCCAGTCGCTCTCCGACCATTTTTCCATTCTGAATAATCCGCTGTATCTGCATACATCGCCCATAATAACGGGGCTTGAGGAGCCATGACAAATGTAGTCAGGATATTCACAATAAAGATCAGAACGATCTGCTCTTTAGGGATATAATAAAACAGTGTCGTCAGAATACTGGATAATCCCATCACGATCAGATATAGTTTTTTCTTCCCAAGTATTTTCGACAGGAATTGGGTACATGCAACACCGGCGATTACCGCAACCGTTCCGGAAACCATAAATCCAGAAGCTAGTAATTCATTGCCGATATAATATTTGAAGTAATACATGATCGTTCCGCTACGGATAATAACATAACCAAGCGTGAAGATTCCCATTACCAACAATATCATCCAGGGGCGGTTATTCCAAAGATCCTTCAGGTCGTTTTTCAATGAAGTTTCCTGCTTAGCAGGAGGTTGAACACGCTCTTTTGTTGTTGCAAATGTAGCGTAGAAAAGAATCATGGCTAACACACCGTAAACACCCATTGTCACCGGAAAGCCAACCGCTTGATTACCTTTTCCGAAATATTCCACCATTGGTAGTGTCGCTCCTTGAATAATAAACGCTCCGACAAAAGCGAGAACAAATCGATAGGTTGATACACTGGTTCGTTCCAATGAGTTGGGAGATAAAACGCCCATCAGTGCTGAATATGGGATATTGATCGCAGTATAGGCCATCATCATTAATATATATGTGATATATGCATAAATTATTTTCCCACTAACACTTAGGTTGGGGGTGAAGAACATTAAAACACCAATGATAGCCATTGGAAGCATCATCCAGATTAAATACGGGCGAAACTTTCCCCATTTAGTATTCGTTCTGTCAGCGATCATCCCCATGATCGGATCATTCACAGCATCCCAAAATCTTGAAATCACAAACAACGTCCCAACTACAGCGGCCGGAATCCCAAAAATATCAGTGTAGAAAAACAATAAGAAGTTGATGTACATCTGAAAATAAAGATTAGAAGCCGTGTCTCCTAATCCATATCCGACCTTTTCTTTTATGGATAATCGTGTATGATTACTCATTGAAAACTCCTATTAATGGCTTTAATGTTTAACTGTCAGATTGAAGTGTTTGTGGTACTCGATGAGTATTAATTGTATGATTACAGAAACAAATCTGCTGAATTGTCTCCTTCGCTGGCTGCTGGTTCGCACACTGAGAGAATGGACATGTAATACTCTTCTTTAGATCCGTGATCATAGTATTTTATTTTTTTCGCACTATTCCGTTTTTCACTGATAAAAATTTGAACATTCAACCGCGCTTTCACTCTTTGCTTTTGTGGGCTTTTCTAACTATACTTGCAGGCACTTTTCAACTATTCGCGAAATTAAGCATGGAATAACTAATGAGCAATGAATCACAATCATTATCATCAGAATATAGTAACGGTCAACTGATCGGATTGTCTTTGCTCCGAGTCCTTATCGGCTGGCACTTCCTGTATGAGGGGATAGCCAAGTTGTCCAATCCGCACTGGTCATCGGCGGCCTACCTCTTAGACACAAAATGGATTCTTTCAGGCATCGCCAACTCACTGGTCTCCAACCCCGGTACACTCAACATTGTGGATCATCTTAATATGTGGGGGCTCACGGCCATCGGGTTAAGCTTGATGTGCGGACTATTTTCACGCTGGGGAAGTCTCGCCGGAGCGCTTCTTTTGTTGCTCTACTATCTTTTTCACCCGCCCCTAGTGGGATTAGAGTACTCCAAGCCCACTGAAGGGAGCTATCTGCTGGTTGATAAGAATCTGGTTGAAGCGTGCGCGCTGTTTGTTCTGGCTATGTTTCCAACAGGGCATATCACAGGACTAGACAGATTTATTCAGAGATTACGGAGTTAATAATTCAGAGAGGATTAAAGTATGACAGACAAACCCAATAAAGAATCAGACAGCGTCAGTCCTGACTCGTCAAACGAACCAAGATTCAACCGAAGGGATATTATAAGAGGGTTAGCCACTATCCCGGCTTTAGCCGTCTTTCTGTATAGTTACATGAAAAAGAGTGCCCTGGATAGTATGAGAAAGCTTCAGGTGATGTCTGAATTAAATCAGCGTAAAAAAGCTCCAGCTGTTCTAAAGTCAAGCAAGCCGGGCGAACTGATTCGTTTAGGCGTTATTGGCTACGGATGGCGTGGCGCCCAGGATCTGAAGGCAGCTGGCTTTGCCAGTCCAGAGTGGGTAGCGAAAGCCAGAGAAGGCGTTAACAGAAACAGACTTGATAAGAGGCTGGAAACCTACTTAAGTCAGGAAGATCTAAATCTGGCACTGACTGGTGTGTGTGATGTTTTTGACACCAGAAGAGAACAGGGAATTGCTGCATCAACGAATGATGTGCGGCCCGGCGGGGCAATCCAAGCGGAGCCAGCCAAAGAGTACCGCAACTATCAGGATCTGCTGGCCAGCGATGATATCGATGCTGTAATCGTCACAACGCCAGATCACTGGCACGCTCAGATAACAATTGATGCTTTACGCGCCGGGAAACACGTCTACTGCGAAAAATGCATGACGCGCACAATGAGCGAGGCCATCGATGTTTATGATGCCGTAAAGAAGAGTGGTCTAAAGTTTCAGCTGGGACATCACAGCAGGGCGTCAGCCAGTCATGAAAAGGCAAAGGAGATAATAGAAAATAATATCCTGGGGCAGGTGACTCTGGTCGAGGTTACCACTAACCGCAACAGCCCTGGTGGGGCCTGGGTCTATCCTATACAGTGGAACTCCATCGAAGATGCATATCTAAAATACTCGGATGCGCGTTTTGCCACACCGAAGACTCTCGATTGGAACATGTGGCAGGGGCCGGCCCCAAATAAGCACTCCTTTAACCTTGAGCGCTATTTCCGCTGGCGTTGCTGGTATGACTACGGCACAGGACTGTCCGGTGACCTTCTCTCTCACGACTTCGACGCCGTAAACCAGATCATGGATCTCGGTATTCCGAAGAGCGCCTCCGCATCAGGCGGAATCTATTACTACACCAAAGAGCGATTCCCTGACCTGATCAAGGAAGACAGGGATGTCCCCGATACGTTTCAGGCCGTCTTTGAGTATCCTGACAGAGGGTTGACACTTGTCTACAGCGCCTCCCTTGCAAACAGTCGTCATCGCGGCAAAGTGTTTATGGGTCATGACGCCACCATGGAAGTGGGCAGCGGGCTTACGGTCACACCCGATCCTCAATCCACGCGCTACAAAAGTAAAATTGAAGAAGGGATTATTAACACCGCACTGCCGCTGTTCAGCTATTCACCGGGTTCTAAGGACATTGACGGCATCACTTCGGCCTCGGCGAAATACTTTGCCCAGAAGGGACTCGTCTACACCTATCGCGAGGGGAAAAGGGTCGATCCTACCCACCTTCATGTGAAAGACTGGCTGGATTGTATCCGCTACGGCGGGGAGCCAAAATGTAACATTGAAGAGGGCTTCGAGGAGGCTGTAGCATGCCATATGGCCACCGAATCTTACCTTAAGGGGCGCACGGTAGAGTGGGATCC
>DKQU01000010.1 GCA_002471865.1 Fidelibacterota bacterium UBA7300
CGTAATAAGTACCGCGAGATTAAGTTCAAATACGTCAGAGGTGATTTTACTCGGGAGACGATCCTGGAACAGGCCAATCTCAAGGATGCATCAACGGCTATCATTTTGCCGAACGATATAGTAGAGTCGGGTGGTCACCCTGATGAAAAAACTATCTTCGGTACACTGACCATCAAAACGCTAGCGCCGCACGTCCGCGTGGTGGCGTACTTGACTGAGCGGGAAAATCTGACTCATATCAAACGGGCCAATGCAGATGAAGTATTGCTCTCTGACGACTTCGGCGCTTTCATGTTGGCGGCCCATGTCATGAATCCCGGCGTTCCCCAGACAGTGGACCGGCTATTGAACAGCAGGTCAGATTCGCGCTTCAGACGGATAGCGATCCCGGCCGAATATGTGGGGCGATCTTTTTCGGATCTGTTTGATTATTTTCGAAGCAATAAAGGAATGATAATGGTGAGCGTGTTTTCTGAGGAGGAACAGATCGGTATTGGAGAAATACTCTCTTCAGATTCTTCCAACTTGGATGCTTTTATCGAACGGAAGCTGAAGGAGGCCGGTCACTCCCTACAGGAAGAGAGTAAAATGGCGGTAGTGATAAATCCTCAAAATGAATATATCATTAAAGAAAACGAAAAAGCTGTTGTAATACAATAGGCGGATAAATATGGAAAATATTAAGAATCTTGGCGATTTTCGCGTTTTTTCAGATCTCTCTGAAGATCAACTGAACAAGTTCCAAAAAAAGGTTGAAATCAGAGAGTTCAAGGCTGGTACTACAATTTTCGAAGAGGGGGATGTAGGAGATTCCCTTTATCTTCTACTGGACGGCGAGGTGGAGATTAATCAAGCCCTCACCATGCAGCTGAGTAAAGGAGATTACGATACCCGGGAAAAATCTATCATTCGCCTGTCGAGTGATATCTCACCCTGTTTTGGAGAAATGTCGCTCCTTGGTAATGACGACAAGCGAACAGCCGGTGTCAGGGCTATTTCTGATTGCAAGATGGCAGTGATAATGAAAGACGATCTCTTTTCCATATGCACTGAAAATCCGGAACTTGGCTACATCGTTATGCGAAATGTTGCCGCTATTGTAACAGATAACCTGATCAAGGCCAACCAGAATGTGCTGAAACTAACTACGGCCTTCAGTTTAATTCTGGAGAAATAATTATTTGCCAAAGAAACGCGAAGACTGGATTAAAAGATATAATTTTCTCTGTAACAGTGCCACAAGGGTTTTCTAAATGACAAAGTCTGAACAACTCTCAAAAGTTTACGACTCCTCATTAGTAGAGGGAAGTTGGTATAAGCATTGGCTTGACAAAGATCATTTCCACGCCCAAGTCAATCCGAAGAAGGAACCGTACACCATCGTCATTCCGCCACCCAATGTAACTGGCAGTCTCACCATTGGACATGTCCTTAACTGTACCATTCAGGATATCCTGATTCGCCGGGCACGGATGCAGGGGAAGGAGGCGTGCTGGATACCGGGAACGGATCACGCTTCCATTGCCACAGAAGTTAAGGTGGAGAAGATGCTGGCTGAGAAAGGTATCAAAAAGAAAGAGATAGGCCGGGAAGAATTTCTGAAGCACGCTTGGGATTGGAAGGAAGAGTACGGATCACTCATCATCGAGCAGCTTAAACGACTGGGATGCTCCTGCGACTGGGAACGGGAACGTTTTACCATGGATGACGGTTATTACCGGGCGGTCATCTCTGCTTTCGTAAAGCTATACGAAAAGGGACTTATTTATCGTGGTCACCGGCTTGTAAACTGGGATCCGGCGACACAATCTGCCATCTCCAATGAAGAGGTAGAATATCAGGAGGTACAAGGTCATCTCTGGTACTTCCGCTATCCGATAAGGGACTCTAACGAATATGTTGTGGTAGCCACCACCCGTCCTGAAACAATGCTGGGCGATTCTGCAGTCGCCATAAATCCTGATGATAAACGATTTTCCCATCTGAAAGGCAAGACCATTATTCTTCCGTTGGTCGGTAGAGAAATACCTGTCATTGAAGACAGTTATGTAGATCCTCAATTTGGTACCGGATGTGTAAAAGTGACTCCGGCTCACGATCCCAACGATTTCGAAATGGGGAAGAAGCACAATCTGGAAATGATCAACATTTTCCATCCTGACGGAATCCTCAATGATAATGTGCCTGATGAATTTCGAGGACTGGATCGCTTTGAGGCTCGGGAAAGAGTGGTTTCTCGTTTTAAAGAAGAAAATTTATTGGATAAAATTGAAGATTATACTAATAACATCGGCTACTCCCAGCGCGGTGGGGTCCCTATCGAACCGTATCTTTCCGAGCAGTGGTTCATGAAAATGGAAGATTTGGTCAAACCGGCATTAGAAGCAGTCAGGAACGGTGAGATAAAGTTTTATCCTGATCACTGGGTGAAGACTTATGAGCATTGGATGGCCAACATCCGTGATTGGTGCATCAGCCGCCAGCTTTGGTGGGGACATCGAATCCCTGTCTGGTACTGTCGTGGAAATGATATGGACGAATGTCAATTGGACTGTAAGAAACCAATTGTCTCCTTAGAGACTCCGACTGAATGCCCAGCATGTGGTTCTAAGGATTTGGTTCAGGATCCTGACGTTCTCGATACCTGGGCAAGTTCGTGGCTCTGGCCCATGGCAGTTCACACGTGGCCGGATGAAAGCAAAGAGCTCGACTATTTCCACCCTACTGATGATCTTGTTACCGGTCCGGACATCATCTTTTTCTGGGTGGCGCGGATGATTATGGCAAGTAAAGAGTTCAAACGAGAAGTACCGTTTCGAAATGTCTATTTCACTGGTATGGTTCGTGATATGCAGGGGAGAAAGATGAGCAAGTCGCTGGGGAATTCTCCCGATCCATTAAAACTCATGGACAGTTACGGCGCTGATGCCGTTCGTTTCGGTATGATGCTTATCGCTCCGCAAGGTCAGGATATTCTCTTTTCCGATGATCGGATGGAAGTGGGCCGAAACTTCATGAATAAGCTGTGGAACGCATCACGATTTGTGTTAATGTGCTCAGGAGAAACGACTGCAGTTTCCATTGATGATATAGAAAGTGACAGACTGGAAACTTCAGACAGGTGGATTCTCAGTAGATTGAACCGGACAATTTCAGATGTAGATAGACTTTTCTCAGCTTATCGCTTTAATGACATCGCAAAAAAGATTTATGATTTCACTTGGTCAGACTTTTGTGATTGGTACGTCGAGATCATCAAATCCCGGCTTTATGGTGAAGATGATCTTAGGAAGCAAACGGCCATCAGTGTGGCAACTTATGTGCTCAAATCTGTGGTCAAGATGCTCCATCCATTTTCACCCTTCATCACTGAGGAG
>DKQU01000035.1 GCA_002471865.1 Fidelibacterota bacterium UBA7300
CATAATTAATCCCATGGGAAAAAGAGGTGCTAAATCATCAGGTCCAATAGGTTGTCCCGTTCCAGGATGTAAAATGGGTGGTGGCGGGGTGGGCATATCGGCGGCAATATTATACCATTGCTTTGGAATGTCCTGTTCGGACAGGAAAATTTTCTTGTTATTCATTTTTTGGTTCCTTTCGAGATTGTTGAGAAGGACTGTTACTGGATTACTATTAAATCAATTTTAATGTTATGAGATTTTATATTATTGCATATATTAAAACAAGTGTTTTATTATCCAAATACGTGTTAATAAAATACATTAGAATCTTTTCAGGGAAAAGTGAGCACTATTCACTTTGATAATTTTGCTTAAATTCATAAAGAGAAAAACCCCATAATCTTACAAAAATGGAACTCGTTAAACTGATATCAAATGAAAATCCTTTTGGTCCGCCCCCCAAGGCGCTGGAGGCAATCAGGAAGTACGCACAAAGTGTCAATTACTATCCGAAGTTTGTTCCTCAAACACTAAAGGAAAAACTGGCAGCAAAATATCACGTCTCTCCTGAAAATATTACAGTATCGGCTGGTTCATATGAACTCATTAATCTTATTACCCGTTTTTTAGTAAACAGAGATGAGGAAATTCTTACATTTGACAATACGTTTATAGCTTATAGTTACAGTGCCAAACGTAATAGTAGAAAATATTCAACTGTACAAATGACCGGTCCTGAATGCAATTTGAATGATCTTATTCCTCTATGTGGAGATAAAACAAAGGCCATATTTATTGCCAACCCCAATAATCCTACCGGAACTATTGTGACACACAATTCATTGCAAAAATTACTGAAGGAAATATCTTCTCATATACTGGTAGTTGTGGATGAAGCATATTTTGAATATGTAACTGATGAATCGTACCCGAATTCAGTACAAATTCAGAAGGATTATCCCAATCTTGTTATTCTGCGTACGTTTTCCAAGATTTATGGGTTGGCGGGAATTCGGATTGGGTACGGGATTGCTTCTCGAGAAATCTCTGAAGTACTGGAAAAAAACCGATTACTCCGTTCCGTAAACGCTTTAGCTGAGAAAGCCGCTGAAGCCGCCTTGGACGATGTGGAATATATTGAACAGAGTGCTGCCCACAATGACAGGGAGAGAGCAATCTTGTATGAGGAATTGTCACGACTGGGGTACAATGTTAATCCCTCGCAAGCCAATTTTTTATATTTTTCTTTTCCGGACAATGAAAGGAAGGCTAAGGTTTACAGACACCTATCAGATCATGGATTACTTGTTTGTGATATGGAATTCTTTGGAAAGAAAAACGCTCTGCGTATCACCATTGGTAATAGTGATGCGAATCATCGGGTTATTCAGTGTCTAGGAAAACTGGTATCTAGAGAGAAAACCGCTGAAGCAGTCTAATAGATTGAGTTAGTTCATTTGATTGCAGGACAAATGAACCAGTCTATAATAATTTTCACATCAAATAGAGGGGTTTCTTCAAAGATATAAAGTAGCAACTTAAGATGAGACGCCTTACTCTGATTTATTTTGCTTTTCCCCTTGTTCTTTTCACGGCTGAAATTGATACAGTCCTTGTATACAGCCAGGCAATGCAGAAAGAAGCTCCTGTTGTGATTATCATGCCTGATAGCTATCAGTCTGATACTGATCTTTTTCCGGTAATCTACTTGCTGCATGGCCACAGTGGGAATCATCTAGACTGGATCAGCAATATGGATGTGGGTGCAGCAGCTGACAGGTATGGTTTTATCATCGTCTGCCCCGACGGAGGATACGATAGCTGGTACCTTGACAGTCCGATTGACAATGAGTGTCAATATGAGACTTTTGTGGCTGTTGAACTTGTACAGTGGATGGATTCCAATTACCGTACTATAAGAAGCAAGAAGGGCAGAGCTATTACAGGCCTTAGTATGGGTGGTCACGGAGCCATTTACCTGGCGATACGTCACCCTGAAAATTACGGTGCTGCCGGCAGTATGAGCGGTGTTTTTGATCTGAATCAAGCCAGTTCGAAGTATAATATCCTGGAAAAACTCGGAGCCTCAAACGAAAATCCGGGGATTTTAGCTAAACACTCGGTAGTGAACCTCATTGATCAACTTACAGAAAACTCTTTAGCTATTCTGATTGAGTGTGGTGTTGATGATCGTTTTCTAGCCGGAAACCGCAAAGCTCATTCTATAATGCTGGAGAAGGGGGTACAACATGACTATATCGAGCGTCCCGGCGGTCATACTTGGGACTATTGGGTAAATGTCCTTGAGTATCACTTGTTGTTTTTCAAGAAAAGCCTTTAAACTATTTTATACTACTGTTTCTTAAACTTTACTTTAATCTTTCTCGGCTGAAATTTACTTGATTTTCCTCAAGTCTGTGGTCAACTTCGTTTCCCACGATAATGGCACAATCCAAGTCAAAGCTGACCTTTCTCTGCTCCGAATGCGGTAACGATTTCCCTAAGTGGCACGGGAAATGTCCGGCTTGTGGAGAGTGGGGGACAGTGAAAGAATTTACCGTTCCTACCAACGGAAAGCGTTCACGGAGAGAGCCCCGAAAAACCGTTCCTCTGCAGGATGTGCTGTATGGTGATGAAATGGAACGGGCATCCACTGACATTCCGGAAGTGGATCGTGTTCTAGGTGGTGGTTTGCTTCCCGGTTCTGTGATTTTGTTAGGCGGGAATCCGGGAATCGGTAAGTCCACATTGGCTTTGCAGGCAGTGGCGGGACTTGAGCAAAACGTTCTCTATGTTTCTGCCGAAGAGAGCGAAGATCAAATTGCTCTTAGGGCTCGTCGGCTAGGAATTGACTCCGACAAATTGACCCTCACCGGGGAGAATCGGTGGGAGGGTATAGTGGAACAGCTCTCCTTAGTGAAGCCGGCTTACCTGATAATAGATTCTATCCAAACTATTTATTCTGAAGGGAGCGAAAGTCTTCCTGGAGCGGTTGGTCAAATTCGCGAGTGCGGACAGAAGATTTTGGAGCAGTGTAAATCATCAAAGATGTCTACTATCGTTATCGGTCATGTGACAAAAGATGGCATTATTGCAGGACCACGGATGCTGGAGCATATGGTGGACACAGTCCTCTATTTGGAAGGAGATCGCCGGCATGACTTTCGACTTCTTCGTGCGGTGAAGAACCGATTCGGTTCCACAAGTGAAGTGGGCGTTTTCGAGATGACAGAAAAGGGGTTGATTGAAGTGGAGAACCCGTCAGAGTTGTTTTTGGCAGAGCGACAGACCAATATAGCCGGTTCGGCTGTAATCCCGTCTATGGAAGGGAGTCGTCCAATTCTGGTGGAAGTGCAAGCGCTGACATCCAACGCCAATTTCGGCACACCTCAGCGGAACGTGACTGGATTCGATATCCGGCGACTCGCCATGCTGTTGGCGGTGCTGGAGAAGCGGCTCGGTTTTCCGGTGAGTACCAAAGATGTTTTTGTCAACTTTGTAGGAGGTTTGCGGGTGGATGAACCGGCAGCAGACCTGGCTGTCATTTCCGCCATCGCTTCGAGCCTTAACGATAGTCCACTGCCTTCAGATACAGTGCTGGTAGGCGAAGTGGGACTGGGTGGCGAACTACGTGGCGCTTCTCACATAGACAAGCGAATGAAAGAGGCGAAGCAGCTCGGCTTCAAATCAATCATAGCGCCGGCGGCGAGTGCGAAGAAAGTGAAGGTAAAGTCCAAAGGGATCAAGATGCACGGTGTGAAATCAGTACGGGAAGCATTCGATTTTCTATTTTCATCTTAATTTTTTTAGTGAAGTCTAATATGTCTGAAGAATGAACTTTTCCATCCAAGAACAAGATGCCAAGACCTCAGCCCGTTTCGGAGTTTTGGCAACCGACAGAGGCGATATCTCAACTCCCGTATTCATGCCTATCGGGACGTATGGAGCTGTGAAAACCCTTTCACCTCAAGAGTTGGTGACAGCCGGAGCGTCCATCATCCTCGGAAACACGTATCATTTATACCTTCGACCAGGGATGGACTTAATTCATCAATCCGGCGGGCTCCATAGTTTCATGGCGTGGGAGAAGCCAATTCTCACCGACAGCGGCGGCTTTCAGGTGTTTAGTCTGGCGAAACTGCGGAAGCTGTCTGATGAGGGTGTGGTGTTCAAATCCACATTAGACGGCAGTGAACATCTTATGACACCAGAAATTTCCATGGAAATTCAGCGATTACTGGGGAGTGACATCATCATGGCATTTGATGAATGTCCACCGGGAGATGCAACCAGAAGTGAGGTGGAAGCGGCAGTGGTGCGTACGACTAAATGGGCTCAGCAGTGTGCAGATTATCTAGAAGAGAATCCGCCGCTCTACGGCAAAGCGAGCACATTTTTCCCAATCGTCCAGGGTGGAATTCATCACGACCTGCGTAGCCGCAGTGCTGAACAGCTTGTGCCGCTGGCGGATGTAGGTATCGCCATGGGCGGATTGGCGGTGGGAGAGGAGAAGTCTGCTATGTTTGACATTTTGGGCACGATCGATGAACTGCTTCCAGAAGATAAAGCCCGCTATCTTATGGGAGTAGGCAAACCTGAGGATATGGTTAGAGCCGTTGCGGCTGGCGTGGACATGTTCGACTGCGTTATCCCGACTCGAAACGCCCGGAATGGTCAGTTCTTTACTTGGAATGGAAAGTTGAACATCCTGAACGGACGCTACAAGGACGACTTTTCGCCGGTGGACGAAACGTGCTCCTGCTACGCCTGTCAAGAATTTACTCGGGCTTATCTCCGCCATCTGTTCAAGCTGAATGAAATCCTCGCTCTTCGCATGGCATCGCTTCATAATGTGACTTTCTACCTCTCGCTGATGGATCGCATTCGTACGGAAATTACAGCTGGTACATTCGCTTCATGGTCGAAGGAATTCCTCGCCGGATTGGAGGAGAACAGTGACTGAAGTTGTTACCACTCATGTGGACAGCTATGTTTTCCGCTGGGATGGCAACCGCCCGGTCTATCTGATGCTGAAGCGTCCGTCGGATAAACATTTTGGTCATCTCTGGCAGGGAGTAGCCGGACATATTGAGGAAGGTGAATCTGCAGTGGAGGCGACAGTTCGTGAGCTGAAAGAAGAGACAGGGTTCGAGCCGACACGAATGTTTACCGTTGACTATGTCAGCTCATTTTATCAGAGCCACAATGACCAGATGCATCTAGTCCCAGTATTCGGGATAGAAGTTTCTTCAGCAGAAGTGGAGCTTTCAGACGAACACGAATCTTTTCGATGGTGCAGCTACGAAACGGCTGGTGATCTACTGAGTTGGCGGCAGCAGAAAGAGGCGCTGCAGGTACTTCACGAAATGGTGATCAGAAATGACGAACGGATGAAATGGTCAGAAGTAAAGTGGCGCTGATTAGTTCTTGAGAAAGAATTTTACATTATTCTCATCTATTGTGATCTTATAGCCTTCCCGCCCAGTATGCAGCCATCCGTTCTTGAAGGCTTCATCAGTTCCCGATTCATTTCCCACATAGCGCTGCATGACAGTGTGCCCCCGGATCACCAATTCTCCAAACTCCCTGTCTTGAACGGGCGAGCCGTTGTTATCATGAATGTCAGCTTCTGTGGTTTGCAGTCCTCCTCCGATAGGTAGGACGGTAGAATCGGAAAAAAGTGACTTATACTCAGTGTCATCGAGATCTATAGAAATGAGCGTAGCAAACGACGAGCATTCGGTGCTGAAATAACCGGTGATGATTTGACATCCGAGGTTATCAAGAACATTCAGAATCATCTCAGATGAGAGCCCATATGCCGGCGTGAGAAATTGTAAACCATTCGGCAATAGAGAACGATATTCATGGGCATTTTCGAGTAGAATCTTCAGGAGTGAATTGTTTACCAGCATCCATTTAGCGTTCGTTTCGGCGGCTAATTTACACATCTCCTTCGGTTCTGGTTTGCATGGAATAAACACCGCGCTGGCATAAGTAGCAGTGACTAACCCTGCGATAAATCCGAAGCTTTCGCCCATGGAAATTGGACAGACAATCACGTCTTCCTCTGACATTTCTAAGTGAAGACTGTTTGAAAGAGCGCTGGAGAGTACGTTATTATGAGAGAGGGCAATAGCTTCATCGTTTTGCTCAATAAAGATAATCATGTCGTCAGAAAGCTTTGCCTTTTGACGGAGTTCATAATCGGTTGACTGTTGTGAAATCAGTTCAAAAAAATCTTCATCAGGAAAAGGATCGAAACTGTCCGGAATAGTCTGGGGTTTTTCTCCTGTAGTTGGCAGAGCAACAACTCCTTCTAACCAGAGCCCCATCTGTTTTGCCACTGTTTCCAGATCATTCCGGGGATTTAACACAACCGTATGGCCAAACTTGATTCCTTTTGATCGGAAGAAATTCGCAGTCTGCTTTCCTAAAGCATGAAGTTGGGAATAAGATTCCGAGCGTATTTCATCACCGTCTAACCATTTGATGAAAGATTTATCTTCGTGCATTAAAATTTTAGACTCTAAAAGTGAACGTGCGCTCGGATAAAGCACCATAGATTCTTCAGAAGGGAGTCCGTGAATAGAGCGAGCCCATTCGGCATCACTCATTTCATCTTGCCAATTGAGACTCATAATTGAGGAATTGAATTAATCTGGCCGGATCTTTCGAACGATCTCGAAAGTGTCGGTAATCCGAGAGTAAGAACTACCGGCGAGGCGGCCGATAGGCTTGAACTTCTCTAAATTGATACGTCCGTTTTCATATATACTGTCATCAACGTGGAACAGTACCACAGTCCCAATGACAACAAAACCGCTCCCAGCCGAACCGTCACCAATATCCACAATCTGGTTTAGTCGACATTCAAAGTTTACTCTTGATTCTTCCACTCGAGGTGGAGCGACAATCTTGCTCGGAACCGGGGTGAGACCTGAAACATCAAACTCGTCCACTTCCGGATCAAAATCCGTAGAGCAGGCCACCATCTGTTCGGCGAAGCCCTCAGAAACTATGTTGACTACGAACTCTTCCGTATTCCGGATATTGTTGAGAGTATCCTTCGTCTCGCCGCTGTAACTGCGTCGAGCTGGAGCAAACATAATGGTGGGCGGATTGGAACAGATACCGTTAAAGAAGGAAAATGGTGCAAGATTTCGGGTTCCATCCTTGGAAATAGTGCTGACAAAAGCAATGGGTCTCGGTACAATAGATCCTATCATCAGCTTATAAATGTCTTGAAAACGGTGCTCTTTAGGATCGATGATCATGAAACTACTGTCAAAGGGGCCAATGCCTTGATTTTTTGGGGTACAAGTAGCACGGCAGAATTTAGGTTAGCATCTTAGTTTTGACACTGTTTTGTTTATGTGAAAAATAGCTTGAATAAAGTGTTGAGCGTTGAAGTGATCTGTTCTTCACGCACAAGATAACGCCATCGGTCAGGGGGAGATCGGACTTCCTCAGCATCCGGAAGCTCAGGTGCATTTTCCTCACTCTTTCCAGCAAAAATAACAGAGACAGTTCCCCAGCCCTTTTCTTCGCTGATGTCACCGTACTTTTCCCCCAGCTGTTTCAAGCGTATGTCGGCGTAAACATCATCAAGGAGCAGAAACCGACCGTTTCCTGCGTCAAGCAGTTCGGGAAGTTCTTTAGGTGAATTTTGTTCTTTAAGGGTATGCACCAGAATCTGTTTTCCCTGATGGGCCAGAGAGATAGGATTAGGGTTCCTCGTTGTGGGACGATGATGAATAACAGTCCCCGGCATTTGAGTAAAGGTATTACGAACACGGACTGACATCTTCTTTTCCTTAGCTACTCGAACAGCCCGGGGATGCAGAATCATGCTTCCCTCTTCGGCCATGGCGAGGAGCTGATTTGCGCCGATTTCAGTTAGAAAAGGTGCCTCAGGAATTCTTCGCGGGTCGCATAGAGCCACACCATCAACATCGGAGTAGATTTCAACCTCTGCAGCATCCAGAGCAGCACCCAGTGCTACGGAGCTGGTATCACTTCCGCCACGACCCAAAGTACGAGTTGTGCCCGCCTCGTCAGCTCCTTGAAAACCGGCAACCACAGTAACCAGTCCGGAATCAAGTGCTTCTTGAACTTTTGTTGGGCGGACTTCCAGAATCTCCGCAGTTCCGGCGGTATCATCTGTGATGAATCCCGCTTGCTGTCCGGTGAAAGCGCAAGCTGGAATTCCATTTATGGTTAGAAGGTGAGCGAAGAATGCTGCGGAGAGGATTTCACCGGTAGACATGGCAAGGTCAAGTTCGCGAGGAGAGACTGGCTCTCCGGTAGAGCGCATGAGTTTGATGAGAGAGTCAGTAGCGTACGGTTCACCTTCACGACCCATGGCGCTTACCACTACAACGGTTCGTTTCCCATTTTCTACGGAGCGGCGTACATGTACAACAGCAGCTTCCCTGGACAAATCATCCCTTACACTGGTTCCACCGAATTTTAGTACTACAGTCTCAGGCACCGGGTATCCTCACAAGATCTCGGCGGATTAGCTCTTCGGCAATCTGGATAGTGTTCAATGCGGCTCCCTTGCGGAGATTGTCGCTAACGCACCAAAGGTTGATACCGTTCTCAATTGATTCATCCCGCCGGATGCGACCAACATATACAGGATCTTTCCCGTCGGCATTCAAGGCGAGGGGATAGACATTGTTTGCAGGATCGTCTTCCAGTACAATACCCGGGCTGTTTTCCATGAGAGTTTTGACATCAGTAATCTCAAACTGCTTCACTGTCTCGATGTTGACGCTTTCACTGTGCCCGCTCACCACCGGTATACGAACCGTGGTAGCAGTAATTTGAATTTCAGGATCAAGAATCTTGTAGGTCTCCTTGATCATCTTCATCTCTTCTTTGGTGTACCCGTTTTCCTCGAAGACATCAATGTGCGGCAAGGCGTTGAAGGCGATTTGATAAGGGTAAACTGATGCCGGTATCTCGCTACCGTCAGCGAAAGCTCGCACCTGATCTTCCAACTCCTGTACCGCCGCCTGCCCGGTTCCGCTGACAGCTTGATAAGTACTGACCACCACGCGCTTGATAGTGTACTTATCGTGGATGGGCTTCAGTGCCACAAGCATCTGGATGGTAGAGCAGTTGGGATTGGCAATGATACCTTTATGATTTTCCAGCGCTTCAGGATTCACTTCGGGGATGACAAGTGGATGCTCTGGATCCATTCTAAATGCCGTGCTGTTGTCAATGCAGACACAACCACACTTTACCGCTTTCGGTGCCAGTTCCAGAGCTGCGGTACTCCCTGCACTGAAGAGAGCAATTTCAACTCCATGGAAAGCTTCAGGTTGAGCAGTTATGACGGTGATATGGCGATCTCGCCATCTTACCGTTTGGCCTTCATTTTCCGGAATGTCCATGAGAATTAGATCACCAATGGGAAGTGAACTTGCTTCCAATATTTCCCGCATGACTGATCCCACATTGCCTAAAGCACCTACTATGGCAAAAGTGTACTTCTTCATTCCTAACCTCCGCAAACTTTAGTAAAATTGCTCAACTGTTTGGGTAACATGCAGACATTTATCTTACCAATGACGAACAACAATTTAATGAAATACACCAACAAATATAAACCAGTCCTATAAATATGTGGGAAGGATAAAAGATATGATTCATGAGAACATTCTTGGTGCAGTTGGACGTACACCTATTGTCCGTTTTCAACGCGTTGGAAGTAATCTCGACTGTGAGCTGTACGGTAAATGCGAATTCCTGAACGTCGGTGGCTCTGTAAAAGACCGCATTGCCGCCCGCATGATCGAAGAGGCGGAGAAGTCCGGAAGGATCAAGCCCGGCGATACGCTCATCGAGCCCACATCCGGTAACACTGGTATTGGAATGGCTCTGGCTGCGGCGGTGAAAGGGTACCGGATGATCATCACCATGCCGGAGAAAATGAGCAAGGAAAAGCAGGTAGTTCTGGAAGCGCTTGGAGCTGAAATTGTCCGAACACCTACGGAAGCTCCCTGGGATTCACCGGAAAGCCACATCGGAGTTGCAAAGAAGCTTAACGAGGAGATTCCAAATTCGCACATCTTAGACCAATACAGCAACCCGGGAAATCCTGATGCTCACTATCACGATACTGCCGGGGAAATCCTTAAAGATATGGGGGACAATCTGAGCATGGTGGTAATGGGCGCCGGCACAGGCGGGACTATCACGGGAGTTGCCAAAAGGTTGAAGGAAGAACTGCCGGATGTGATTATCGTCGGGGCGGATCCCTACGGTTCGATTCTCGCTGGTGGTGATGAGGTGTTTCCGTATCACGTGGAAGGGATCGGTTACGACTTCATTCCTGATGTGCTGGATAATTCGCTGGTAGATGAATATGTGAAAACAGATGATAAAGAGTCATTTATAACGGCTCGGCGCCTCATAAGGGAAGAGGGTTTACTGGTAGGCGGGTCGTCCGGATCGGCGGTTTGGGCTGCCATGCAAGTAGCACCTCGCCTGGGAAAAGGGGAGCGGTGCCTGGTGATACTGCCCGACTCAATCCGTAATTATCTGACGAAGTTTGTGGATGACGAATGGATGAAAAAAATGGACTTTTTGGATGAGGAGGAATAATGAAATTTGATACAAAAGTAGTGCGCGCAGCGATTAAACCGGATCCTACTACGGGAGCCATAGTACCCCCTTTGTACCAGACTGCGACTTACGTCCTTCCTGAAGTGGGACGAGATTTGGGTTTTGATTATACCCGTTCAGCGAATCCCACCCGGCAACTGTTGGAGGAGAACCTGGCAGCCATTGAAGGCGGAAAGTACGGGATCTGTTTTTCCAGCGGCATGTCGGCAGTTGACAGCTGC
>DKQU01000083.1:0-17730 GCA_002471865.1 Fidelibacterota bacterium UBA7300
ATTCCCGGCGGTATTGATCCCCACACACACTTTGACATGCCTTTTGGCGGGACGGTATCAGCGGATGATTTTGAGACTGGGACTCTCGCTGCAGCTCACGGAGGAACAACTACGGTAATTGATTTTGCCATCCAGACAAAGGGACACTCCACCCTTGAAGGTCTGGAGGCCTGGCACGCCAAGGCGGAGGGGAAAACAGCCATTGACTACGGATTTCATATGATCATCACCGATCTGGAAGACGAACGTGTACCGGAAATGAGAAAATTAGCTGACGAGGGCGTTACCTCTTACAAACTTTTTATGGCGTATCCCGGAGTGCTGTATTCGGACGATGGCACTCTCTTTCGAGCTATGCGGAAGGCGGGAGAAGATGGAACGGTCATCTGTATGCATGCAGAAAACGGGATCGTCATCGACGAAATTGTGAAAAGTGCGCTTGCAGATGGAAAAACCAAACCCAAATGGCACGGTCTCACACGTCCCACGAGGATGGAAGCCGAGGGTGTTTACCGATCCATTGCCATCGCGGAGGTGGCGGATGTGCCCGTCTACATCGTGCACCTCTCTTCAGCCGACGCCCTGGAACAGGTGGTACTGGCCAGAGATAGAGGTGTGAGCGCTTTTGCGGAGACCTGCCCACAATACCTTTTTCTCGATCAATCCCATACCGAACAGAAAGGGTTCGAGGGCGCAAAGTATGTGATGACACCCCCACTCCGGGAAAAATGGAATCAGGGCGAATTGTGGCGTGGTATACGGATGGGTGACCTTATGTCCATCTCTACCGACCACTGTCCGTTCTGCTTCAAAGAGCAAAAGGAACTCGGTATCGGTGACTTTTCAAAAATTCCCAATGGCGGCCCGGGAGTCGAGAACAGAATGAGTCTTATCTTTAACGGCGGGGTGGTTGGCGGCAGAATTTCAGTCAACAGATTTGTTGAGATAACCTCCACAGCTGCTGCCAAAATGTTTGGTCTATTCCCTAAGAAGGGTACCATTGCCGTGGGAAGCGACGCCGATATCGTTATTTTCGATCCCAACCGGAAGGAGACCATCAGTGTGAATAATCCCGTGACACACCATATGAACGTGGACTACAATGCTTATGAGGGTTATGAGATAACAGGCGTTTCCGAGTCGATTATTTCCCGGGGAAAGATTATTGTGGAAAATTGTGAATACGTGGGCAGGAAAGGCGATGGACAATATTTGAAGCGAGGGTTGTATTCGGGATAAATCGTAAGTATTTTGATCAACATACTAAAAATAACTGCAGTACTCAACCGGTATTTTTAAGTAATTCATTGAGGAGTAAATCATGGCAAGAATTGTAAAATCGGGTCTAATTCAGATGAGTATCTCCATGTCAGAGGGAGACGGAACGATTGATGAGATAAAAGAGGCAGCCGTTCAGAAACACATCCCCTTCATTGAGGATGCGGGCGAGCAAGGCGTTCAGATTCTTTGTCTTCAGGAAATTTTCAGCACTCCCTACTTCTGCCCCGGCCAGGATGCGGAATGGTATGCCTCAGCGGAACCTATCCCAGGCCCCACCATCGATCGGATGCAGGAATATGCTAAGAAATATCAGATGGTTATGGTGGTTCCCATATACGAAAAAGAACAACCGGGCGAATTATACAATACAGCAGCAGTTATTGATGCAGACGGCAAATATCTGGGTAAATACCGGAAGCACCACATCCCACACACATCCGGATTCTGGGAGAAATTTTTCTTCCGTCCGGGAAATCTCGGTTATCCCGTATTTGAGACAGCTTATGCAAAAGTGGGGGTTTACATCTGCTACGACCGCCATTTCCCGGAAGGTGCTCGAGCACTCGGGCTGAACGGTGCAGAAATTGTCTATAACCCTTCGGCTACTGTGGCGGGACTTTCCCAATATCTCTGGAAGCTGGAACAGCCGGCTCACGCTGTGGCTAACGGTTACTTCATGGGGTGCATAAACCGTGTCGGTACCGAAAAGCCGTGGGATCTTGGGGAATTCTACGGTAACTCCTACTTCGTAGATCCCCGTGGTCAGATTGTGGCAGAAGCTTCCCAAGATAAGGATGAGCTTGTCGTGGCGGAGATCGATCTCGATATGATTGAAGAAGTGAGATCCACATGGCAGTTCTTTAGAGACCGCCGTCCCGAATCTTACAAACAGCTTACCAATCCTTAGTCAATCCACGGAGTTGAATTAATGAAGAGTGAAGATATCAGAAGAAAACACCGGGATTACCTCTTCCCCGCTGTCAAGAATTATTATAAGGAATCCATTGCTGTAGCTCGAGGTAAAGGTGCTCGGGTTGAGGATATGGATGGGAACTCCTACCTCGATTTCTTTGGGGGAATTCTGACGGTCTCCGTAGGACACGCCAATGAGGACGTAAACCGGGAAGTCATCGCCCAGATTAATAATTTGACTCACGTCTCATCTCTCTACCCCACTTTGCCAATTGTGGAGCTTGCTGAGAAACTGTCCAAGCTGGCGCCGGGAAAACTTGACAAATGTTTCTTCACCGCTTCTGGAACGGAGGCGGACGAGACGGCCGTCATGATGGCTCAACTCTATACCGGAAAATCCGAACTGATTGCACTTCGGCACGGCTACTCAGGACGGTCGCTTCTGGCTCAGTCTCTTACCGCTCACGCATCCTGGAGAGCTCTGCCAACCCAGGTTTCCGCCATCAAACATGCCCTCTCTCCTTACTGCTACCGATGCCCTTTGAAACTCACCTATCCGGAGTGCGGGGTAGCCTGCGCAGAAGATGTGGAGGAGTTGATTCAGACTACCACAACAGGTCAAGTAGCCGGGATTCTGGTAGAACCGATCCAAGGAGTAGGCGGATTTATTACTCCCCCGCCCGAGTATTTCAAGATCGTAGCTGAAATTGTTCGCAGCCACGGCGGCATTTTTATTTCTGATGAGGTTCAGACCGGTTTTGGCCGCACAGGGAAAATGTGGGGGATAGAGCAGTACGACGTCCAGCCGGACATGATGACCATGGCCAAGGGAATTGCAAACGGGATGCCTCTGGCCGCCGTGGTTACCACCAGCGATATCGCCAACTCTCTCACCAAAAATACGATCTCCACCTTTGGAGGAAATCCGGTAAGTTGTACCGCTGCAAATGCAACCATCGATGTTATCCAGCGGGATGAGTTGGATAGAAATTCTGAGGAGATGGGACAAGTCCTCAGGAATGGGTTGGAAAAGATCCAGGAGAAATATCCCAAAGTCATAGGTGATGTCAGGGGAATGGGACTGATGCAGGGCATCGAACTGGTGGTGGATGAAACAAAGAAAGACCGTACCCCGAACCCAGGTGCGGCTGACCAGCTCATGGAAGAAACCAAGTTGAGAGGTCTCCTCATCGGACGAGGTGGACTTTACGCGAATACCATGCGCATATCGCCGCCTCTGAATATCACCAGGAATGAGGTGGAAGAAGCCATTGGGATTCTCGATGAATCATTTGGAGATGTAGAAGCTTAGGCAGTTCATGGCTGTGACAAACGGCGTTCCTTCCAAAAACATTCTGGCTAACAAAAGACTTGAGATAGAATTCGGCGATGCCAAGCCGCTCTATACCCAAGTGGAAGCGATCCTCGAAGCTAATCGTTGTCTCTACTGCTACGACGCCCCCTGCACTAAGGCATGCCCTGCGAAAATCGATATCCCCTCATTTATCACAAAGATCGCTGGCGGCAACCTGTTAGGCAGCGCTAGAACCATTCTTACTGCGAATATGCTTGGTCTGTCCACCGGGCGTGTCTGCCCCGTTGAGGAGCTGTGCGTTGGTGCCTGTGTCTATAATGACTTGAACCACCAGCCAATTCAGATCGGTCGGCTTCAACGCTATGTTGTCCAGAAAGCTTTGGAAATTGAACAGAGCGGCAGCCGACAACTGTTCGTACCTAAAGAAGATTGCGGAAAAAAGGTCGCACTTATCGGCGCGGGGCCTGCATCTCTAGCATGTGCTTCCTATCTGACCATGGAAGGTATCAAGTCCGTTATCTTCGAGAAAAGTGACCTGCCGGGAGGTCTCAATACTACTGGTGTGGCTCCATACAAACTACAGACTGAAGAGTGGCTTCAGGAGGTTAAATGGCTATTAAGCTACGGCGTGGAACTGAAAACAAGCGTTGAAGCTGGTCGAGACTTCCAATTGGATAGCCTATTAGGGGATTACGACGCCGTCTTCATTGGTATAGGTCTTGGAAGTGATCGAAAGCTGGGTATCCCTGTAGAAGATGGAACGACTGTCTGGGGTGCAACTGAACTGATACAGAAAATCAAGAACGAACCGAACTTCCAAATCCCAGAGGAAATAAGATCCGTGGTAGTTATCGGAGGAGGGAACACGGCCATTGACATCGCTCGTGAACTGGCTATGTTAGGTGTGAGAGAATCCAAAATAGTCTATCGTCGAACAGAAAAAGAGATGCGAGGGTACAAACACGAAATGACCGGTGCCAGGGAATATGGTGTACGCCTGTTCGAGAATCTCCGACCTGTGGAAATCATTCTTGATGATAATAGAGTAACCGTACTAAGGGCAGAACCCACCACAACGGACCAAGTCCGGGAATTTCCCTGCGATTGGGTGGTGGCAGCCATAGGTCAAGAGGAACACGTCTCTCATCTTTCAGCAGATATGAAAATGGATAAAAACGGAAGAGTGATTGTTGATCCAATAACTCGAGAAACCTCCCTTCCCAACATCTACGCTGGCGGCGACTGTGTTAACGGAGGTAAAGAAGTCATAAACGCTGTAGAAGACGGACGTGAAGCAGCCTTTGCTATGCTCAGGAGCTGGGGCATGGAGACGAAACCGAACCATGGAATTCAACAGCAAAAAGATACCTCAGGAGGTCGGTAATGGCAGATCTATCCATCAACATATGTGGAATTACAAGTCCTAATCCATTTTGGCTAGCCTCTGGTCCCCCATCCAACTCCGGCGAACAGGTGATGCGTGCTTTTGATATGGGCTGGGGCGGAGCTGTCTGGAAAACAGTGGGCAACCCCATAGTCAACGTCTCTTCCCGCTTAGGAGCAGTGGGCTATGCAGGCTCACCAGTCATGGGACTAAATAATATCGAACTGATCACTGATCGTCCTTTGGAAGTCAATTTCAAGGAAATCTATGAAGTCAAGAAGCGGTACCCCGACAATGCAGTAGTGGTCTCTCTTATGGTTGAATCCAAAGACGAATGGAAAGATATAATCAGACGGTCTGAAGACACCGGAGCGGACGGATTGGAACTCAACTTCGGGTGTCCTCACGGAATGTGTGAGCGCGGCATGGGAAGTGCCGTAGGTCAAGAACCGGATGTGCTAAGAGAAATCACATCATGGGCAAGAGAATTCGCCACCACACCGGTCATAGCCAAACTGACACCAAATGTAACAAATATCCTGGACCCGGGAATAGCCGCTGTAGAGGGAGGAGCTGACGCCATTTCTCTCATTAACACGCTCAAGTCCATCATAGGCGTCGATTTGAAGAACCTGGTTATACAGCCTACTGTCGGAATTGAGGGAACTCAAGGCGGTTACTGCGGTCCAGCCGTGAAGCCTGTCGCCCTGCATATGGCGGGAACCTTGGCTAGGGATGAGAGAATTACTGTACCTATTTCCGGTATAGGTGGAATTTCCAACTGGTACGACGCGGCTGAATTCCTTGCCCTCGGTAGCACATCCGTCCAAGTATGCACTGCTGTCATGCACTATGGCTACCGGATTGTAGAGGGCATGATCGACGGACTGAATAACTACTTGGACGAGATGGGAATGAAATCGGTTAACGACCTTATCGGAAGAGCGGTGTCGACTTATGTTGAATGGGGAGATCTCGACCTTAACTTCGGTGTCAACGCCAAGATCAACTCCAAGACCTGCATCGGCTGCCAGCTATGCTACATCGCCTGTCTGGATGGTGGCCACCAGTGCATACATACTCACCAAGGTCCATGCTCAGCTTTTCACGGCAAAGCTGATCACGGAATCAACCCGCGCACGAGTATAATGCCCCCTGTTATGCACACTGATAAAAATAAATCAGAAGCCCATATCCCCTTCGTTGATGATGATGAATGTATCGGCTGCAACCTATGTCAGCTTGTTTGTCCAGTTCCAGAATGTGTAACAATGGAGGAAGTTCCTACTGCTGCTGGCAAAGAGTCATGGAACGAACGGTTGGCTAAAGGACTATCCTGATACCTGAACCTGTGTTCAATGCTTTGAATACTGAGTACGCCAAGAAGAAATAAGTGTCTATGTTAACTCATTCCAAGATTGACGAAAAGCTTCCCCTGAAAAACAAAAGGTAAGTTATGTCAACCCCAGGCAACCCACTCATCCATGCAGCAAGATGGCTGCTTTGCAGCTTTGTTTACCTTAGCGCTATGGGCTTTTCTCAATCCATTGACGACGTTCTATCTTCTGTGGCTATGGATGAAGAAGGTGGCGTTTTGAGCGATGACGAACTGTTTTTACTGGAAGAACTTTCGCGGAATCCTCTCGATTTAAATAATTTTACAAGAGACCAGTTAGAAGCAGTCCCACTTCTGACATCGCTGGACATCGCATTGATCGTGGGTCGGAGTGGGCATCTTAAAAAAGTGACTTCTGTTCAGGAAATCATCGATATGGGCGGGCTTTCTCAAACGGCAGAATTACTGTTGCCGATCATAGCAACTTCCATTCCCCAGATACCGTTTAACGGCTCACTTCGAAACCGATGGGTTCTTTCAGGTGATGACCAAAGAGTGCTAACGCAATTAAGCTTTCAGCAAACTGCATTCACAGGCGGTTTGCTAATGGAGCGCGATCCGGGCGAGCCGTCTCTGGCAGATTTTCTATCCGGGCATGCTGCATTCGATCTGCGACAAAACTTGAAGCTTATTGCCGGCGATCACCGTATTTATGCCGGCTATGGACTTTTACTTGGCAGTTCAGCCCGTCCCCTTAAGTCAACAGGTAATATTTCCAGCGTGGCACGAAGCGGATCCGGGCTTCGATCGTTCCGCTCAGCTACAGAATATTGGGGGCTCCGAGGATTAGCAGTAAGAGCGGAAACCAATTTGGGTAGTTTCACCGCTTCCCTCTCCTCAGCACCTCAAGACGCTACTTTTGACTCCACCGGAATCATCAGCATAAGTACCACAGGAAATCACGACAGTCAAACCACACTGGGTCGCAAACACAACGCAGAAGAGCAACTTCTTGCCGCCAATTGGGAAATACAGAACATCGATGGCGGTGAAATTGGCATTGTCGCCACAATGTGGAGATGGTCAACTGCCGGATTTGGTGAGGAATTAGAACCCACCACCAGTGCCGCTTCCTTTTATAGTCGATGGCCGGTGGGTTCGACCTTGTTCTTCGGTGAAGTGGCAGGTGCTCTAACTTCATCACCGGCTTATCTCGTCGGTATTCTTGTTAATGACGAAAATATCAGATGGATAGGCGCTGCACGAAACTACCCTCTCGGTTTCGGAGGTCCTCGATCCCAACCGTTCAGCGAATGGAGCAGCAGCACGCTTAATGAACTTGGGTTCTATCAGGCTGTCAGGTTACGGCGCGGGGATTGGATATTCGCAGCTTACGGCGATATTTTTCAACAGGGAAAATCGAGCGACAGCGGGATAACTCCAGTAAGAGGATATGAAATGAGCGCTTCAACAAATTTAAGTCGAGGCGGGAATCTTTTCTCACTAAGATGGAAAGAAGAGCAAAAGTCAGATGGTGAAACTCCAGCCTTTCCGGGTGAACCTATCCCGGCTGGAACCAGAAGGGAGTCGTGGCGTCTAAAATCCACTCATAAGTTCAGCAAGAATACGAAAATGCAGCTTCAAGCAGACCAATCTGCGACAAATAGTGAAGATAACAGTGCCTACGGTTACGGAATTTCAGTTAAGTTCCATCACCGCTTGAACGGAAACACAATTCTTCTGCATTGGGCAGGATTTGTCATAGATGATTACGATGCACGGATTTACGTGTGGGATGTGAATCTACCCGGTGAGATGCGAAGTCAAATGTTTTACGGAACTGGACAATCTGTTGGTTTAATTATAAAAATAGAGACTCGTTTCGGAGCTGCTATATCTTTTCGGGTCAGGAGTACGTGGGAATTTTCGCGCTATACTGGAGTATGGTCTCAGCCTGAAGTCAAGAGCGGATTTCAAATGGATATTGCTTTCTGATGATAATGCTGAATAAATTAAGTGTCATGCGACGATTGAGTTTGTCTGTCTTATTCATCACCATTCTTTCTTCTGCCGGCTTAAAGGCTGACTCAGTTACAGTTTATTTCCCGAACGAACCAGAGAAAAAACATTTGGTCGAGTCAATTATTTTGGGTCGAGCAACCTTTATCTCAGCTAAAGATCTCGGGGAGGCACTTACTTCAAGAATATATGAAAACGTTGATCGTGGGAAAATGGTTATCTATTTCGGTGGTCACCGAATAAAAATCTCAGCCAATTGCGGGTTCGTATTGGTAGATG
This sequence comes from Fidelibacterota bacterium UBA7300, assembly GCA_002471865.1. Lineage (GTDB taxonomy): Bacteria > Fidelibacterota > Marinisomatia > Marinisomatales > UBA2128 > UBA2128. The sequence continues at coordinate 8,527 of DKQU01000083.1, forward strand.
ATAAAGCGTATCAGATGCCCACCCATCCAATACAGGTTGAAGAGGACATCTACCTTCCAATGAAGATGTTCCTAGACATTTTTAATCGTCATGCCGCTCCTGGCGTAGCTTACGATGAATTGCATAATGTTATAGTTGTGGAGATTCTATCTAATAATGTCACCGGTATTAAGATCGAAGAAAAATCCAACGGTACCGTCATAAGAATTCAGACCACACGGCAATTCGATGAAGGTAAAATGACAGCATGGGCGGCGCAGAACGGCTGGTTTTATTTAACGGTTGTTGGGGGTGTTGGAGATTCTGTCAGCATCCAAAATACTCAACCAATGGGTATAGTACTCGAAGCTCAAATGGATCAAACAGGGCGTACTGTCCAACTTGCTTTCCGCCTTAGATCTAATATCGAATCTCACGATATCCATCAGAATACAGCGCCAAATGAAATTGTCCTTACTCTCCGTTCGCCATTGATTCTGAGTGAAGAAAAAATGAGGCGGTCACGGGATTACTGGTATATTGATACAATTGTGTTGGACGCTGGTCACGGCGGGAAAGATGGGGGGACAACAGGAAAATATGGTCTGCAGGAGAAGTTTGTCACTCTGGACATTACTAAACGGCTGGGTAGACTCTTAGAGAAACATACTAATGTAAAAATAATTTACACCCGTGATGAAGATGTATTTATACCATTATGGAAGCGGACTAAAAGTGCCAATGAAAGTAATGGGAAATTGTTTGTGAGCATACATGCCAATGCACACAAAAGTCGCCGAATCAAAGGATTTGAAACCTATATCCTGAATCCCGGTAAAACGGGTGAAGCAGCTGCGGTAGCCGAGAGAGAAAACGCCGCAATCAAATTAGAAGAAGAAGAAAACCGATATGAACATCTAATGGAGGACAATTTCATAATCGCCTCACTTATGCAAAACGCTTTTATGAAAGAGAGTGAAGAGTTAGCAAATATCGTGCAGACTCAGTTGAGGAAGAGTATCCCATCACCTGACAGAGGCATCAAACAGGCCGGGTTCTATGTTCTGGTTGGAGCATCCATGCCTAACATTCTTGTCGAAGTAGGTTATCTCTCAAATCCACAGGAAGAAAAGCAACTCAGAAAACCAGGGTATCGCCAAAGCATTGCTGAGGCCATCTACAGAGGAATCCGCAACTTTAAAGATAAATCTGAGCGAGTGCTTCAGGCGGAAGGATAAGTAAAACATTGTCCAATTCGCTTCCTATAGGCGTTTTCGATTCAGGTCTTGGAGGGTTAACAGTAGTAAAAGCTCTAAAGGATTTAATGCCCAATGAAAATATTATTTATTTCGGGGACACTGCACACATTCCATACGGTACAAAGAGTAGTGAGACTGTCACTCACTACTCAAAACAAATTACAGGTTTCTTATCTGATAAAAATGTAAAGCTTATTGTGGTTGCGTGTAATACAGCATCGGCCCTGGCTCTGCCGGTTATTAAACAAACTTTTGATATTCCAATGATTGGTGTCATTGAACCTGGTGCTGAAGCAGCTGTAAATGCAACAAAATCTGGGGTCATAGGTGTTATTGGCACAATTTCAACCATATCATCTGGTGCCTATAGTTCAAGAATTCGCAATTTAAACTCGAATCTGATTACTTCTGACCAAGCATGCCCTCTGTTTGTACCACTCGCCGAAGAAGGTTGGACAACAGGTGATGTCCCCCGAATGATAGCAGAAACCTACCTCAATTATTTTAATTCAAACAATGTGGATACCGTAATCCTTGGTTGTACCCACTACCCTTTGTTAAAGAAAACCATTCAATCTGTACTTAACCCGGGTGTTCAGTTGATAGATTCTTCCGAAGCGGTATCTGAAGCGGTGGCAAAACTATTACACGATAAGGACAACGAGGCGAATAGAGAAAAAGATGGTGCTCTTACCTGTTATGTGACAGATATGCCGCAAAAGTTTGAAGAACTAGGACGGCGGTTTCTAGGAGAAGCTCTTCTCGATGTATCCCTTGTTCATCTTGACTGGTAAAAGCTAAGTACTAAATCACTTTATATGCTATCCTCCTCCACACTCGATTATATTTTTCAGCTTCGTCGAAGAGGTATCAAAATTGGTCTGCACCGAACTGAGGCGCTCCTTTCTAGGTGTGGTAACCCCCATTATGATCTGCCGGTTATTCACATTGCAGGAACGAACGGCAAAGGATCTACAGCTGCCATTATTGCATCCATCTTGCACCAAGAAGGGAATAAAGTTGGGCTATATACATCACCTCATCTCATCTGCTTTAATGAACGAATTAGAATCAACGGTATACCAATAAGTGATGAAAATATTACCTCTTTTCTAAATCGTTTTCGGCCAGATATCGATATTCTGGAATCAACATTTTTTGAGACAACTACAGCTTTAGCCTTTTCTTTCTTCGCTCAGGAAAAAGTAGATATTGCTGTCATTGAAGTAGGATTGGGAGGACGGCTGGATTCCACAAATGTTTCCAAAAGTGTTCTATCTGTTATTACACCCATACACTTCGATCACATGGAGTTTCTTGGACATGATCTAACTTCAATTACACGTGAAAAATGTGGTATTATTAAGAAAAACGTCCCGGTAGTCGTGGCGGATCAACTTCCTGAAGTTGCTAAGATCGTCGAAGAAGAAGCCAGAGTACAAACTGCAGACGTTTTCACTACTCAGAAAAAAGTAGAAATGATGGATATCAGCTTAAAAGAAAGTGATACTTCCTTTTCTTACGACGGATGTAAAATGAAAATCTCACTTGTTGGCAGGCATCAAATTATAAATACTCAAACAGCTATTACTGCCGTTAAAACTCTTTTTCCGGAAATAACGACTAAAATTATAAGTAGTGCATTAAAAAATATTCGCTGGCCAGGGCGCCTCCAAAAACTTCTGGATAATCCGCCGGTATTTTATGACGTTGCTCATAATGCCCATGGACTTAAGGCTACTCTTATGACATTAAGAGAGCTTTTCCCCGATTATAATATCAATGCCCTTTGCGCTCTAAAAAAAACGAAAGATGTGACGCCAGTAGCGGAAATTCTCAAAACCTATTGCAAAGAAATCATTACTACCTCAATAGATCGTGAAGATTTCTGGATAGCGAACAACCTTAGTGAAGAATTTCGAAAATTCGGAATTAACTCTGTATCAAACCATTCTATAGCTGAAGCAATCACGGAGTTTAAACAAAAAACTGCTGACAATGAAATTAGGCTCATATTTGGTACACATTTCATAGCAGAAACGGTGTACAATATATTTGATTTTCCCTTTGACAATGGGATAATTTAGTATATATTCTGCTTTACGAGCCGATAGCGGCAACTATTAATTAAAACTGTTTTCTTCGACCCGAACTACTTTACCCAAGCTAATTTTCAACTAAAGTGAGTTAATATTATGGATATAAACGAATTACAAAGCCAAAAAATAAGTGAGCTGACAACTCTCGCACAGGAGATGTCCATCTCGGGCTATTCTGGGCTTAAAAAACAAGACTTAATTCTGAAAATAGTCGAGGCGAGTGCAAAAAAAGAAGGAATACTTTTCACCAAGGGGGTACTGGAGGTGATGAATGAAGGATATGGCTTCCTCAGGTCATCAGATTATAACTATCTCCCCGGACCTGATGACATTTATGTATCTCCTTCACAGATTAAAAGATTCCGTCTTAAGACCGGCAATTTGGTCTCAGGTCAAATCAGACCCCCAAAGTCAAATGAACGATTTTATGCCCTTTTAAAAGTGGAAGCTGTCAATGGTGACATTTCTGATAAAAGTAAAAATATCATTCTCTTCGACAACCTGACACCACTTTATCCAGAAGAAAAGATAAATCTTGAAATGGAACCTAAGGGATTTTCCATGCGGATTCTCGATCTAATGTCACCTATCGGGAAAGGCCAGCGTGGAGTTATAGTAGCCCAACCTAAAACAGGTAAAACGATACTTCTACAGAAGGTCGCCAATTCAATGACGGCGAACCACCCGGAAATCAAGCTGATTGTTTTACTCATCGATGAAAGGCCAGAAGAAGTCACAGATATGAAGCGCCATGTGCAAGCTGAAGTCATTAGTTCTACGTTTGACGAACCACCTGAACGTCATGTACAGGTAGCCAATATGGTTCTGGAAAAAGCTAAGAGAATGGTCGAATTTGGTGACGATGTAGTAATCCTTCTAGATAGTATTACTCGCTTGGCACGGGCACACAATGCAATTGCTCCGCATAGTGGTAAAATACTATCAGGTGGAATTGATGCAAATGCACTTCATAAGCCAAAGAGGTTTTTTGGCGCTGCACGAAACATCGAGGAGGGCGGCAGCCTGACAATCATTGCCACTGCGCTGATTGATACTGGCAGCAGGATGGATGATGTAATTTTCGAAGAATTTAAGGGGACTGGCAATATGGAACTGGTACTTGATCGACGACTCAGTGATAGAAGAATTTACCCATCATTCGATCTTATCCGTTCCGGAACGAGAAAAGAAGAACTTCTCCTAAAGAAAAAAGAACTTGCAAGAATCTGGATTCTGAGGAAACTTCTTAATGAAATGACCCCTATTGAGGCGATGGAATTTTTGTTAGATAGGATGAGACGTACCTCCAAGAATAAGGAGTTTTTAGACACTATGAGCCATTAATATTTATCTTTAATTTTTTTTGACTGTATATTAATTAAGGAGCAAAATTATTTATGTCCGATAAAAAATATGATATAAAATCTGTCGTTGTCAGATTAGTTACAGATAAACCCGTCAGGAAGACCCCTTATCAAGTCAAGGGTGTTATCATGAAGGCATTACCTGACGAACCAATAGTACCTCTCATAAATGGGAGTTACCGCGACCAATTTCTCTATCCGAGAGTTCAGGTTAAAATCCTCAATGAGCAGATCTATATGGTTGGAATTTCTGAAGGAGTAGATCCAATACTTTCTATAGTGGACAAGTTGGGAACAATGGACTTTGGCAATATCACTTTTGATGTTCTAGGTGCAGATGTTGAAAAAGAAAATGACCGGTTTATGCCAACCAATCGTATGCTGCGATACAAATTCCTTACTCCATGGATCGCTCTAAATGAAGCCAACCTATTAAAATACAAACAGCTATTTGGAGATGAACGTCTAAAGTTTCTTACTCGACTCCTTAGTCACAACATCGTATTTCTCGCAAGAGAGATGGGGCTCGAATTAGATACCAAAATCTATACACAGCTTCATCTGGAGTCGTTTTATCCTAAAATAGTAGATGATGGTCAGATGGGTGCTTTCGAAGGTGATTTTCAAACAAACTTCATGCTGCCAAATTTTCTTGGCGTCGGCAACTGTATTACCAAAGGATACGGAGTCTTTTTCAGTCATTTCAATCCATCAGATTTCTCATTCAATATTTCTGAACTTAAGGACAAAAGTAGTCCTCAAGTTGCCGATAAACCTCCTGAGGAATGGAAGATTGAAGGAGTGGACCCGGAAGATGTACCGAAAAGTCATCGGAGAACAGAACCTAAAAAGAAAAAGTCGTCACCGCCGAAGAAGCCAGATAAGCCTAACTATAATAAAATTATAAAAAAGAAGAACCGTTCTTCATCTGGGATTTCGAATGAGCCTAATTACAATGCTCTTAAGTACCACAATCGGAAACATTGATCGGTAGCACAAATAACTGATTTCTATGATATCCAATAAAGTAGATAAGATTCTACCGTCGTTTACTCTTCAAATGACTTCACGAGCAGCAGAATTACGCTCGCAAGGAGTCGATGTTATTGATCTTGGAGTAGGCGAACCAGACTTCAATACCCCAGATAATATCATAGCTGCTGCAAAGAAAGCTATGGACGATGGATTTACAAAATATACCCCGGGCTCGGGACTCTTTGTCCTTCGAGAAGCTATTTGTGAAAAGTTACATAGAGATAACTCCCTATCCTATAACCCCGATCAAATTATAGTTTCCAATGGAGCAAAACATTCATTGAGTACCTGTTGCCAGGCAATCCTGAACCCCGGTGATCAGGCGATTATATTCTCACCTTATTGGGTCTCTTTCCCAGAGTTCATACGGTTGGCCGACGGAGAACCTGTAGTCATTCCTACATTTTCTGAGAAGAACTTTACACCTGATTTTGATCAATTAGAAAAACAGATTAATCCACGAATAAAACTGATGATCATCAATTCTCCATCTAATCCCACTGGAGCTGTGTGGGATAATGAAACTATACGACGACTTTTGAGTTATGCTGCACAATACAATTGGGTTGTCATATCAGACGAATGTTATGAACAGCTCGTTTATGATAATGAATTCCAGAGTACTGAAACACTAAATGATGCGGGTGCAAATGTTATAACAATACAGAGCCTATCTAAAACATATGCCATGACCGGCTGGCGCATCGGCTATGCTGCCGGTGATATCACCATCATTAAAGCCATGAGTAAAATTCAGGGCCAAGCAACATCCTGCGCCAACTCCATCGGTCAGATTGCTTCTGTTGAGGCACTTACCGGAGATCAATCAGAAGTAAAAATGATGAAAGATGCGTTCCTAAATCGAAGAAATAAAATGCTCAATCGAATTAATGATATAGCGGGGATTTCATGCCAAACTCCTGGCGGTGCTTTCTACACTTTTCCAAATGTTACACACTTCCTTGGCATGGAAATTGATGGAAAGAAAATCGACACGTCTTTCGATCTGAGTGATTATATTTTGGACATGGCAAAGACTACTACTGTAGCTGGAGCCGGGTTCGGATGCGAAGGACATATCCGTCTCTCTTACGCAACGGACGAAAAGACATTTTTAGAAGGACTGAACAGAATAGAGACAAGTTTAATGAAACTAAAGGAAACATCATGAAAAAAGAGATACATCCTGAATACAAAGTAGGTACAGTAACTTGCGCTTGCGGTAACAATTTTCAGGTAAGAAATACTGTCGGAGATCTGCGAGTTGAAATATGTTCTGCCTGTCACCCATTTTTTACCGGTAAACAGAAACTGGTTGACACTGCAGGACGAATCGAGAAATTCCGGAAGAAGTATAAACTGGAAACAGCAGAAGACCAGTAACTTTATCAACATCAATTGGGCGGCTTCTCTTGAGCAAAAGTACAGGAGAAGCCGCTTTTCTTATGTGATGAAATAATGCAGAACAAAATTAAAGAAATAATCAAAACTTACGACGATTTTACCGATCAACTTTCGGATCCAGAAATTATCTCAAATCCTGCCATATTTAGGGAAATCGCCAAACAACACCACGACTTAGAATCAGTGGTGTTAAGAGGACGAGAATATATTAAACTCATAGAACAAATCGAAGAGTATCGATCTATTTTAGACGGAGATGATCCTGATTTAAAAGCTATAGTCAAAGAAGAGTTTGACGACCTCATAAGTCAGCAAGAGCAGCAGGAGAATGAGTTGAAACTACTTCTGCTTCCCAAGGATCAACGAGATAGTAAGAACACAATTATAGAAATTCGTGCCGGAACCGGTGGTGAAGAAGCTGCTCTCTTTTCAGCAGATCTTTATCGAATGTATTCCCATTACGCAGAAAGAAAAGGATGGACGACTGAAACTCTTAGCAGCAGCCCAACAGGATCGGGCGGATTGAAGGAAGTTATCTTCGCAGTTAAGGGTGACGGAGCTTTCGGTGAAATGAAATTTGAAGGTGGCGTCCACCGTGTTCAGCGTGTTCCTGAAACGGAATCCAGTGGACGAATTCATACATCTGCAGCCACTGTTGCCATTCTGCCCGAGGCTGAGGAGATAGATCTGGAGATCAATCCCGACGACATTCGAATAGATACCTTCCGCGCAAGCGGTGCAGGTGGGCAGCATGTTAACAAGACGGAATCGGCAGTGCGAATCACTCACACTTCTACCGGACTTGTGGTCTCATGTCAAGATGAGAAATCTCAGCATAAGAACCGTGTGGCTGCCATGAAAGTTTTGAGGTCAAGACTTCTAGCACAGGAAGAAGAAAAACAGCAGAGTGAAAGAGCTGAGGTTCGTAAAAGCATGGTTTCCACTGGTGACCGTAGTGCCAAGATACGAACCTACAATTTCCCCCAAGGTCGTGTTACGGATCATCGTATTGAATTGACACTTTATAAATTAGACAACATCATGAATGGCGACATCTCTGAGCTGATTGAGCAACTTCGCATTGCAGAACAGATGGAGCAGCTTAAGCAAGCAGCGTGACCATTATTTCTTCAAGCCGCATATTTAACCAGCAGATCATGGGCCTGATTAACTGGGGGGAAGATCATCTCCAGCAAGCAGGAAACAACAATCCTCAACGAGAGATTGAATGGCTGCTCTGCGATCTCTTGTGTTGCTCACGGATGGAACTGTACATGAACTCAGAAACTGAAATTTCGCCAGAACAGCGAAAAACTCTTGAAAACTGGGCCAAACGTCGACTCGCAGGAGAACCGCTCCAATATATTACGGGACGGACTGAATTTTTCGGACTTCCATTCTATACTAACTTCAACACTCTAATCCCACGACCTGAAACCGAGCGCCTTGTAGAAGTCGCTATAGACTTTGCGCAAAGTGGAAAAACAAAAAACATTGTTGACATTGGCACCGGTAGCGGATGCATAGCTGTATCTCTTGCGGTAAATAGTCCTTCTGTTCAAATCTTAGCCATTGACAATAATAGAGATACCTTGGAGATAGCCCGAAAAAACAGAGATGTCAATGGGGTTTCAAAACAGATCAAGTTTCAGAAACTGGATATTTTTCGCGAAGAATTAGAGGATAAATTTGATCTAATGGTCAGCAATCCACCTTACATCCCACAGAATGAAATATCTGGCTTGCCACTGGAAATCCGTGATCATGAACCGCTTCATGCTCTCACCGATGGTGCGGACGGTCTTACATTTTATCGTCGATTTGCTGCTAAAGGACGGAGTTTGGTTAAGAAAGGTGGATATTTGATCTTGGAAGTAGGTAGAGGCAAACATCCTCAGCAAGTGGAACGAATTTTCACTAGTGCCGGATATAAAAATCTAAAAATGTTTAAAGATTACAACGGAGATGATCGGGTTCTCACAATAATAGTTTGAGATAAATGCTCTTAGGACTCCTTCAACTTTTTCGCCCACTAAATCTTCTCCTCGGAGCCATATCAATTGT
>DKQU01000083.1:18095-27153 GCA_002471865.1 Fidelibacterota bacterium UBA7300
CCTTGTAGTGGTTTTTCTCAGTGCTGCTGCCAACGCTTTCAATGACTACATGGACTTCGAGACGGATACAATTAACCGCCCCAACCGGCCACTGCCCAAAGAAAAAATATCGAAAAAGTCTGCTATAATCGCAACAATTCTACTATTTGTTACCGGAATTACCCTTTCTGCTTTCCTCAACCGTGATGCTTTCATAATTGTCAGCCTCATCACCGTTCCACTCATGATTGCCTACAGTCTCTGGTTCAAAGGGTGGCCATTGATAGGAAATATAGTCGTCTCACTCATCCTCGGACTGGCCTTTATCTTCGCAGGGGTTGCCTTCGACAACCCTTGGGGATTGATAGTACCGGCATTGCTGGCTTTCGGGTTCACACTTCTGCGGGAACTGGTGAAGGATATTGCAGATCTGGAAGGTGATCGATCTGCGGGTCTTCGAACTTTTCCCATCTTGGCGGGAGAGGAAAAATCTGCCACTCTTGCTGTTATTCTTACAATTGTAATCGGTGCTGGTGCTCTAGCCCCATATTTTCTCGGTCTTTATGGATTAAAATTTTTTATAATTCTCATTTTCGGAATTGAATTTCCACTCGTTTATGTGTTACTTATACTCGTGAAATCACCAACAATAACGAACTGTAAACGGATCGCACAAATTTTAAAAGCGTGTATCTTTGCGGGGCTTTTAGCCGTTTACCTTGGTTAATGGTGTTGCTGCTAATCTTTTTAGGTCTCGTAGCTCAATAAAATAACAACAAAAAATGCAATCAGAATTTGTCCACCTGCACAATCATTCCGACTATAGCTTACTGGATGGTGCACAGACTATCTCTACATTGGCGGACACCATGTCTGATCTCAAAATGGATACAGTAGGGCTGACAGAACATGGAAATCTTTTCTCAGCCATCGAATTCTATAAGGCAGCTACAAAAACAGGGGTCAAACCCATTATCGGCTGTGAAATATATGTCGCTCAGGGAAGTCGGTTAGACAAAACACCTAAGCGAGATGGAGGCTGGGGAAATAACCATCTCGTTCTGCTAGTACAGAACTACACGGGTTACCTGAACCTCATCAAACTAGTCACAACCGGCTATCTCGAAGGATTCTACTACCGCCCTCGCGTGGACAAAGATCTGTTGAGAAAATACAGTGACGGTCTCATCTGCCTATCCGGCTGCCTAAAAGGCGAAGTCCAGGAATTTGCGGTAAAAGGAAATCTTGACGCGGCTAAAGAAACAGCTCAGGAGTTTGCTGAGATATTCCCGAACAGATTTTATTTAGAGCTTCAGAACCATGGAATTGATGAAGAAGATATTTCCAGGAAAGAGATATCCAAACTTGCTAAAGAATTAAATCTACCACTGGTAGCCACCAACGATTGTCATTATGCTCGAAAAGAGCATTGGGAAGCACACGACATACTTTTTTGTCTGGGAACCGGAAAAGACCGGGATGATCCCAATCGACAGCGCTATGCTACACCTGAGTTCTACTTTAAAACCCAGGATGAAATGTGGAAGCTATTCAAAGACTACCCGGGAGCAATTGAAAACACCCGAAAAATTGCTGATTCCTGTGATTTAAACATACCTCTCGGGGAGACTTTGCTTCCCAGCTTCCCCATCCCAGATGGTGAGCCGTCGAATGATCCCGATGCTTATCTGGAGACTCTCTGTAAAATGGGAATAAACAAACGTTATCGCACTGTAACTCCCGAGTTGGAAGAACGGTTGCGATATGAACTGAATGTAATCAAGAAAATGGGGTTCGGTGGTTATTTTTTAATCGTCATGGATTTTGTCCGGTACGCCAAAAAAAATGGCATCCCAGTTGGACCCGGTCGAGGTTCTGTCGCCGGGAGTCTCGTTGCCTTTTGCCTCGATATAACAACAATTGATCCAATCAAACATGATCTCCTTTTCGAGCGATTTCTAAATCCAGACCGTATATCCATGCCTGATATCGATATCGACTTCTGCTACGAACGAAGGCCAGAAGTAATTGACTATATCCGACAAAGATATGGCGACAATTCAGTCACACAAATCATAACATTTGGCAAGCTGAAAGCAAAACAAGTAGTTCGGGATGTAGGCCGTGTACTAGGTATGAATTATGGTGATGTGGACCGTATTGCCAAAATGATTCCCGGAGGACCAGGAGTAACTCTGGATCACTCGATTCAGATAAACAAAGATTTGGGTAAAGTTGCAGAACAGGATCAACCTCATAAAGAGTTGATGGACTTTTCAAAAGTGTTGGAAGGTATGAATCGACACGCCTCTACTCACGCCGCAGGAGTGGTGATAGCTCCCGGCGAACTGACGGATTACATACCTCTCTACAAATCTTCCCAGGGAGATGTCATGTCCCAGTACGACATGAAATCTCTGGAGTCTTTGGGACTTTTGAAAATGGATTTTCTGGGGCTTAGAAATCTAACAGTAATAGATCAAACTTTGTCTCTATTGAATGAAAACGGCCAAAAGATCTCTCTCTCCAAAATTCCTCTTGACAACAAAAAAACTTACAAAACTTTTGCCAAGGGTAACACTGTAGGAATCTTCCAATTTGAGTCTTCAGGTATGCGGGATTATCTTAAGAAACTTAAGCCTACTTGTATTGAAGATCTAATTGCCATGAACGCTTTGTACAGACCTGGACCCATGGAAAATATCGATGAGTTCATCAAACGAAAACATGGTCGAAAGAAAATCAAATATGATCACCCTGACTTAGAACCCATCTTAAAGGAAACCTACGGGATCATCGTTTATCAGGAACAGGTTATGCAGATTGCAAACAAAATTGCCGGTTTTTCCCTTGCTCAGGCTGACATTATGAGGCGAGCTATGGGCAAGAAGCAAAAATCACTCATGGCCGGACAAAAGAAAGAGTTTATCAACGGTGCAGTAAATAATAACATTAATCAGAAAAAAGCAGAATCAATTTACAAGCTAGTAGAAAAATTCGCTCAATACGGATTCAACAAAAGTCACAGTACTGCATACGCTTATGTAGCGTATCAGACTGCTTACCTCAAAACTCATCATCCTGCCGAATTCATGGCAGCCAATCTAACAAGTGAAATGAACAGTACATCCAGAGTTGTCACACTTATCAATGAATGTCGAAAACTGAAGCTGATTGTCCATCCTCCTGATGTGAATGAATCTCACATCATCTTTAAACCTCTCGATAAAAAAACCATTTCTTTTGGACTTAATGCTATCAAGAATGTTGGCACTAAAGCGTTGGAGAATATCTTAGCTGCCAGAAATGAGCATGGTTCATTTAACACACTATTCGATTTTTGTGTTCCTCTTGATCTCAGGCTGGTCAATCGCAAAGTTTTGGAGAGTCTCGTGGCCGCTGGGGCTATGGATTCTCTTGAAGGAACTCGAGGCCAGAAGTTCCAAGCTGTCGAGACAGTCCTAAAATACGCTCAACAGACTCAAGTTGAGATGGAAGATGACCAGTGTTCTCTTTTCGACTCTGGAGCTTCTGGAATATCACACGTACATAAAACACCCTCCCTACCAGATATATCTGACTGGAGCGAAACAGAGAAACTTCGTCGTGAAAAAGAGCTTATGGGATTTTATCTTACTGGGCATCCATTGTTAAAATACGCCGATGAATTGGAGAATTTTTCTAACTATGATTTCACCGAAAACAAAGACTATGAACATGGACAAATCTTAAAGCTGGGTGGTATGATTCATGAAGTTAAACATCACTTTGATAAGAAAAATCAGCAGATGGTCTTTTTCACTCTTGATTGTTTAGGCGGCAAAGCTGACATTCTAGTATTCCATGATCTCTTCAAGAAGTATCGTTCATTAATTGAAGTAGAACAGCTGGTTTTTATCAAAGGTCGTCCTACAACTCGAATGGAAAATGATACTCCCAAAATCATAGCTGAAGATATACTATCTCTTGAAGAACTACAGCATGGTAATACCGATTCAGTTAATGTATTGATAGAAGTAGAAAAAATGAGAGTTGATGATGTAGATAATCTCTATGCACTCGCAAGTAAACATTCTGGAAACTCCTCTTTATTATTCCACATCCACGATGAGGAGGGCCACAATCACCGCATACTCTCCAAGCGACTTAAAGTATCTTCCAATACCACTTTCCTGGCAAAGCTCAAGGACCTCTACGGGAATGATAATGTCTGGACAAATTAATGATTGCCCTGCTACAGCGAGTTTCACAAGCATCAGTAATAATTGATGGCACTACTACTGGAACTATTGATAAAGGGCTCCTTATACTTCTTGGGGTATTTCAAAATGACGACGTTACAGACGCAGAATATCTCGTTCGCAAATCAACTGAAATGCGTATCTTTGGCGATGAAGATAACAAAATGAACTTCTCACTAAAGGATATAGGGGGTGCAGCTTTGGTGGTTAGTCAATTTACTCTCTGCGGGAATACCCGAAAAGGACGGCGACCGAGTTTTATTCAAGCAGCAAAACCAGAAAAAGGTAAAGAGTTATATGAGGTTTTCATTAGAAAACTTCAAGAAAAAGAAATCCTCGTTCAATCAGGTAGATTTGGCGCAATGATGAATGTTACTCTCACAAACGATGGCCCGGTTACTTTCATCTTGGACAGTAAGGAATTAACTAGTTAAGTTTCACGATTCGTTCAGTTACTAATTTAAGAAAAGGAAAACGATGGATTTAAGTACAGCATTTGGACTCATCATCGGACTCGGTTTAATTGTCTTGGCTATCCTTGGGAAACAAGGGGATATCTCCTCGTTCCTAGATCCCAGCTCAATAGCTATTGTCCTAGGCGGCACATTTGCGGCTACTCTTGTAAACTACCCTATAAAAAATGTTTTGAAAATTATAAAATTAACGGGACAAGTATTCCGCAAGAGTAATTTGAGTCATCAACGAGTCATCAGCGAACTGGTTGACAAGGCAGAGAAGTCTCGAAAAACCGGGATCATGTCTCTCGAAAATGATCTGGGTAATATTGATGATAAATTCTTACGCAGCGGCTTAGAATTAGCAATTAATGAAAGAGATTCTTCCCGGCTGAGAAATTATCTCGAATTGGAGTTGTCCAACATCGACCGGCGTCACAACCTCGGGCAGGAGATATTCCTTTATATGGGAGCATACGCCCCGGCTTTCGGTCTTTTGGGTACTGTACTGGGTCTGATTATTATGATGAGTGGTTTTGGTGGTACTGGTGACAGTGGCATGGGAGCCGTTGATTTTGATGTGGCAAAAAAGTTTGAAGAATTATTGGGAGGGATGGGACTGGCTCTTATCACAACTTTTTATGGTGTCCTGTTCTCGAATCTGTTGTTTCTCCCGATGGCCGGAAAGCTTAAGCGTAAGTCTGAAGAGGAGTTGATGATGAAAGATATCATGGTGGAAGGTATCATCGGTATCCATGCAAAAGATCATCCCATCATTCTTCGCGAGAAATTGATGACATTTGTACCTCAGCGAGAACGTTTAGAAGAAGAGTAATCCGTGCCACGCACAGTCGAAAAAGTCTCCTTTACCGAAGCTAAGGCAAAGAGCACTGCCTGGGCTATTACATATGGAGACATGGTCACTCTACTCCTTACTTTTTTCATCATGCTTTTGGTTATAATGAATGATGCAGAAAAACACATTGACCGCATCATAAATAAGCTGTTAGATCAAACACATAATGAATTAAATGAACAGCTAAAGGGAAACTCATATGTATCTGTGGATAGAGTAACTAAAGGTGTAAAAATAACAATGGCCAGTGTTGGGGGTGATCTATTTCGATCTGGAAAGGAAGAATTGAAGCCTGATTTCCACCCCCTCATCGGGCAGATCGGATTTATTGTCAAGATGTCACCTATTGTCGGTGTGCATAACGATTCTACTTACAAGAACTTTCTGATGGCACTTGAGAAACGTAATCAGGAGCTTGCTATTGAGATACGATGTGAAGGCCATACAGACAATGTACCTTTACCAAAAAGACTCCAGACTAAATATAAAGATAATTGGGAGCTTTCTAGTGCCCGCGCCCTGAACATTGTAAAACTGTTAAAGGATTACGCCGGGATTACAGAAGATAAGTTCTCAGCTTTGGGTTACGGAGAATTCCGACCTGTTGATACAAACAATACGGCAGAGGGTAAGGCAAGAAATCGGAGAGTGGATATTTATCTTGATGCTTACCTAGTAGACAAAAATGGACTGTAGAAAAATTAATCTGCTTATTCCATTTTTCATCTTTTTATTCTGCTTGCCAGCAATTGCCCAAGTCACAAATATTTCCAAAGATGCAGATATTTATGTAAAACCCGGCGGTGAGTCAATTGGTGAGCTCTATGAAGATGCAAAAATAACTAAACTAGGTAAAGACAAGAGTGGTAAATATATAAAAGCAACTATCGAATTTTATATTTCGGCTGAAGCACTAAAAGAAAGCCGAATAGCTGGCACCATAGGTGACACACAAACAACAGGCAACGCATCTATAAGCTTGCTCGGTGCGAAGAAAAATGCTAAAACCGTTACTATTTCGGTAAAGGTAAAAAATTCAGGAAAAAATGATTTTGATATGAGCGCAATGATGCTTTTTGTCGTAATGGATGGCAAAGGCAAACCTGGGAATCTGGAATTTATGAAAAGCAAGAATAGTATCGGTAGAATTAAGCCTGGGCAGTCAATGGATTCCGAGTTAATCTACACTTTCACTAAAGACCCAAAGGATGTAGAGATGGCTTTCCAGTCTAAATTAGGGGGTGACCAAGTATATTTTATGTTGGGTTTTTAGTATAGCCTAATATTAATCTTTGGACTTAGGTAGCGTTTTAAATACTTTTTCTTTAGGCAGTGCCATTCTAAATAAATCTCGAGCAAGATCTTCGATGTGAGTAGTATCTGTTAATAATTTTTTCTGTTCTTCTTTCAATTCCTCTTGCTCATTCTTCAACTGGTTTATACTAACCAGTAGTTGTTCTTTCCTGCTTTTCATTTCATAGAGGCGATAGACTCCGTGATCGCCAAAAAAGAAGATGATTATAAGAATTACACCGGCCAACAGCAGCAATCTGGGAACAATATTGCGTCCGGTTGAATTTTTCTTCAACCTCCTACCGCGATTTCTCCTCCGGCGATTCCTCACGATTTACCTAAAACCTCCATCCCGGGAAATCTAGCAGCTGATCCCAATTCCTCTTCTATGCGCAGAAGTTGATTATACTTGCAGATGCGATCTGATCGTGAAGCGGATCCTGTCTTAATCTGTCCAACGCCCATGGCAACAGTGAAATCAGCAATGATAGTGTCTTCAGTTTCGCCGGAACGATGAGAAACTACAGATGCCAGACCATTTTCACTTGCTAGTCGAATGGTATCGATGGTCTCGGACACCGTCCCCACTTGGTTGAGTTTGATAAGAATCGCATTCATTACCTTTTCATCGATAGCTCGTTGGAGTCGCACACCGTTGGTTACCGTCAGATCGTCCCCGACGTTCTGAATCTTACTACCAAGCGCACTATTCAGTTTCTGCCAACCATCCCAGTCATCTTCCCCCAAACCATCCTCGATTGAGACTATTGGATACTTCTCCACTAAACCGGCATAATAGTCAATCAACTCATCGGCTGTAAGCACTTTTCCTTCCGACTCAAGATGATAAGTACCATCCTTATGAATTTCGCTAGCGGCCACATCAAGTGCCAAAACCAAATCGCTTCCTATAGAGTACCCTGTCTTCCCTGCTGCTTCCAAGATAATTTCGAGTGCTTCCTCGTTTGATCGCAAGTTAGGAGCAAAGCCGCCTTCATCCCCAACGGACGTATTAAGACCTTTGGACTTTAGTACAGTTTTTAGATGATGAAACGTCTCCGTTCCCATCTGAAGCGCTTCAGAGAAACTGTGAGCTCCTACCGGAAAAATCATGAACTCCTGGATATCTACATTGTTATCTGCGTGCTGACCACCGTTAAGGATATTCATCATAGGAATAGGAAGTAAATGAGCCTTTCCATCGGATAAATGCTGAAAAAGAGAAATGTCAGAACTTGCTGCTGCTGCTCGACAAAGAGCCATTGAAACACCAAGAATAGAATTTGCGCCGAGATTTCCTTTGTTCTCAGTACCGTCCAGATCTATAAGCGCCTTGTCTAGTTCCCGTTGATTTCCTGCATCCATTCCTGCTACAGCCGGACCAATAATGTCGGTCACATTTGCTACAGCTTTCAGAACACCTTTACCGAGAAACCGGGATTGGTCACCATCCCTCAGTTCCACAGCTTCGTGTGTTCCGGTCGATGCGCCTGACGGTACAGCAGCTCGCCCAATAGTACCATCTGCAAGATGAACATCTACTTCTACTGTAGGATTCCCTCGAGAATCAAGAATTTCGCGGGCGGATACCTTACTTATTTCTTGCATCAGTTACTCTCCTCATTGAAACAATATAGTTTTTATGGTCACTTCAAATTAAGAATTTTTCTCTACTCATTATACCGAAAAACCTTTTTTATCGAACACTTTCTCTAGAAACCTCAATGTTTGTATCCCTCTTCGCCGCCCGTTAAATTCCCTAAGCGGAAACTTCCTGATGGAGAGTGACGTAACAGTCAAAAACTTCTATATCGTGCTTTATCTCGACAATCACCGGGTAATCTCCGGTGACAAACGATGACTAACTCCCTAAAATCATTCGGACAACAGGCGATGATCTACGGTACAGGAAATGTCCTGACCCGCTTGGTGACGTTTCTCCTGCTCCCCTTACTGACCAACGTTCTTTCTGTAGAGGAGTACGGTATGGTCGCCCTCGTTTATGTTTTTCTCGGATTCATGAATATTGTCTTTCATTACGGAATCGATTCAGCATTTTTGAGATTTGCTGGAGAAACGGATGATCCTACAAAACTTCGGAACCGGTTTTCCACTGCTTTTTGGCTTTCGGTTTTTACCAGCGTAGTTCTCTCACTCCTGATAGCTTCTCTCTCCCGTCCGCTTACACAAATTTTAGTGGGTTCTCTTGAAAACGAAAAACTTTTTGTCTACTG
>DKQU01000083.1:27564-30994 GCA_002471865.1 Fidelibacterota bacterium UBA7300
ATGTTGAACGTATTAACCACTCTTGGACTTTCCATCTATCTTGTGGCTGTTATGAAGATGGGAATTAATGGTGTTTTCCTAAGCGTTCTTGCGGCATCAACAGTAACTGCAGTGGGATCATTTCTTACCGCACTGCCGGAGATCCGCTTCAGTTTCTCCACAATTGATGCGAAGAACCTCATAAAGTTTGGTCTCCCGTTCGTCCCGGCGGGTGTTGCCAGCATCGCAATGGAGATGATTGATCGAGTCATTCTTCAACATCTCAAAGGTGCAGCTTCCGTGGGCATTTACAGCGCCGGGTATAAACTGGGCATTTTCATGCTGCTTATCACAACTGCCTTTAACTATGCCTGGCAACCGTTTTTCCTCAAGCAAGGAGACAAGCCGGAATCGAAACCGCTATTCTCACGGATTTTTACCATATATGTTTCTATAGCTCTCTTCGTTTGGCTGGCTATATCACTGTTCATACCGGAGATTGTCCGGATAAATATCTCTGGCTACTCGTTGATTGGTTCAGATTACTATTCTGCTGAGAGTATCGTTCCCTTCATCTTGATCGCTTATGTATTTCAGGGAGCCTACTTCAATTTTCTCCCCGGAATTTACTTTGCCAAAAAGACAGGTTACATCGCTCTAGTAACGGCTGCAGGGGCAGGGGTAAATGTTATTCTCAATTACATTTTAATCCCTCTATATGGAATAACTGGTGCTGCATTGGCTACTATCGCCGGGCACGGTACCATGGCAGTAACTACTTACTTAATCTCCAGACAGTTCTTTAAGGTGCCCTATCAATGGGGACGAGTCATGGGAATAGTTGTTTCAGCCGGGGTAGCTGTTCTGTTCACTCAACTTCTTGGGGGAACCGTATGGGTTCGATTAGGGGCAGTAATTCTGTTTACTCTTCTTGTTCTTGGGGTAGAAATCACACGACCGAAAAAGAGCCAAATCTCTTCAAGCAACCGTAAAGTGTTTCTTTTCTCATCGCTAAATTTGCCATTCATCAGGCGTGATGTAGAAGCCATCTCGTCGTTTACGAATACTAAATCCACTACGGCTTCAGGGTTCACCGCAATCTCCAAAATTACTACTGGAGTCCTATCAGCAGACGCGGTAATCTCTTGGTTCGCATCCACTTACAGCGCCTGGCTCGTTTTTCTCGGTCGATTATTCGGAAAAAGGACAATACTCATTCTCGGAGGTGCTGATGTTTCAGCTGATGAAGAATTAAACTACGGAATTTGGCTAAGCCGCTGGCGGAGACCGCTCCTCCGCTATGCACTCAGAAAAGCTGACTTAGCTCTGGCTGTGGCTCCTTCAATAATTAGCCAAGCAAAAACGGTTGCAAGGTATGACGGTGCGAATCTCAGCTACCTCCCAATAGGACTGGATACAGATTATTGGTCACCATCATCAACCGAGAAAAAGGGTATACTCACAGTAGCCGCTTGCGATAACTCAACTCGCTTGAAAGTAAAAGGCATTGATATTCTCGTAGAAACAGCATCCAAAATGCCGAACACAGCTTTTACTCTAGTGGGCACTGAACCATCCGTGCTGAAAGAATCTGAATTAACTATTCCCGACAATTTGCAGATTGTCTCTTTGCTCCCTGAGACGGAACTTCTTGAGTATTATCAGAGCGCCAAAGTTTATTGTCAACCGAGCCGGACTGAAGGAATGCCAAATACACTCATGGAAGCCATGTCTTGCGGATGTATCCCAGTGGGAACGGATGTGGGCGGAATTCCCACACTTATGGAAGAGACGGGTTCCATCGTTCCTCCGAACGACAACGAATCCTTGGTACAGGCTCTCAGCGCTGCACTTCAGCAAGATGAAAGCGACGGTAAAACCGCACGACAACGAATAATCAAAGAGTTCTCTGTGGAGCGGCGAATTGCCGGCTTGCGTAAAGCCATCGAAGGAGAAACCGAGGTGTGAAACGACTTCCCTTTGAACTAGCGGCTCTATCCCTCTCTGAAGTAGGAAGCAAACTCCTGGGTCTGGTGGCAATTACATATTTGGCTCGGACTCTCGGTCCGGAAGGAGTTGGCATCATCGCACTGGGAACTGCCATCCTTATGTACGGCAGCATCTGCTCGGATTTGGGGCTGCCGATCCTTGGTACGCGTTCCGCCGCCGGAGGCAAAATCGATATCGGTTCTCTGAGGATGAAAATAAGCTCAGCTCGATTTTTACTGTCGGTCTCGGTCGCTCTTTTGGGCTCTGTCTTACTGTGGTTTTTGATCGCAGATACTGTTTCGCGAGATGTGGCCATATTCTATCTCATCGGACTGCTCCCGGCTTCTCTGACTCTCGACTGGCTTTTCCAGGGAATCCGTAAGATCGGCACTCTGGCGCTTGCTAGAATTTTGGGCATGGCCACTTATCTCGTTATGGTATTAGCGCTTGTCGGAACCAGCAAAGATATGTTATTTGTCCCCATCGCCTGGGGCTGTGGTGTGGCAGTTCAAGCACTTTTTTTGTGGTTGCGCTCACAAAACATCTCCTCCAGCTCGCCTGAGACAAAACCCCTCGATTCAACACCTATTAAACTCATACGTGAAGCTGTCCCCCTAGGTTTTGCTAATCTGATTGCTCAAGTTGTACTTCAGTTCCCAATTATCTATTTGACAATATTCGAGTCATCTGCCGATGCCGGTTTTTACAGCATCGCTTTTCGAGTTATCGTGGTGTTCCTTATGCTGGATAGAGTTTATTACACACTCTTCTTCCCTATCATCAGTCGTAGTGTTGAGGAAGGTCGTGAAGTTCTTCACCGCCGCTTTTATCAAGCCATTAAGTTCATCGCTCTAATCGGCTTCTTTCTTGGAACAGTCTTCATCATTTCAGGAAGCAGACTCTTTCCCCTTCTGTTCGGAAATGAATTCCGTGCGTCAGTACCTATTTTTGACATTCTTGTGATCTATTTTATACTAACTTTGCTCAGCAGCACCCTTTCTTTCACTCTTATAGCACTGAAAAAAGAAAAACTCTACACTCGATCTCTCATTATAGGCGCCATCGGTTTTGCTGGTATTTTACTCCTTCCATTACCAGGAGATTCTCAGTTAGTTGCTCCGCTAGCCTTAGTGGTATTTCAGTTGATAGCTTTTCTAGTCATGGTTCGTCATCTTCAAAATGAAATTCCATTCAGTATAGAAAGAATTGTACTTTTTCCAATGCTGGTAATTATGGTCATCTTAACTGGTGGAGCAATGGTAATGCATCTGAGTCCACTCATTGTCTCTATCGCTATTGTTGTTCTTGCACTACCTGCCCTCCTTTTTTCTATTGGATTCAATCGAGATGATTGGCAGTTTATAAAGAAGTCGATTTTATGAAACTCACCATAGGCATAACTGCTGTTCAACCCCAATGGTCGCTTCTTTCCGGCCAGATTGGAATTCCATTTTCACCTTTA
>DKQU01000083.1:31372-36266 GCA_002471865.1 Fidelibacterota bacterium UBA7300
AGTGACCATCTACGGAAAAATCTCTTAAGCTTCATTCACTCGGGAGGGTCACTGTTGATGGAGACGCCTGAAGCAGAATGGCTTTTCGGTATTAAGTCACAACGCCGTTATGTTGACTACATTCAACCAACAGCTGAATCAATTTTCAGCAATGTGATCCCCGGATTTGCTGACGCTTCTTTAACAGTGCCGGAAGAAGCAGATGAGCTTTTCGCTAACGATGAGATGAATCTTGTTCAGATCGTGAACGAAGGGAAGGGAACAGCTGTAATACTACCGGGCGGTCTGATCGGCTTGGTGCTGAATAGTAATATTCTGCGACGACAATTCCCTTCAACCTCACGACATCTCCCAACTGAGAGAGTTACACGATGTTCAAAACATACTATCCGTGAAATCGTGCAGTACAGTCTGGAATTTCTTTCTCGAGCACGTGAACTTCCTTTTGTCTCACTGCACCCGTTCCCAGATGGAGAATTGTCATTATTCAATCTGCGGATAGATACCGATTTCGCTGATGAAAAACAGATCGCTGATCTGTACGACTTATGCCAAAAACACACTATTGCAGCAAGTTGGTTTGTGGAGACCGGAAGTGCCGTTGAGCGGCTGAGTCAGTTCGCAAAGATGGAAAATCAGGAAATCGGGATTCACTGCTACCAGCACAAAGTATTTAAGGATTTTTATGAGAGCGAAACAGACATTAAAAAAGGGAAATCACTTCTAGCGAACGAAAATATCTCCCCCTCGGGGTTTGCG
This sequence comes from Fidelibacterota bacterium UBA7300, assembly GCA_002471865.1. Taxonomy (GTDB): domain Bacteria; phylum Fidelibacterota; class Marinisomatia; order Marinisomatales; family UBA2128; genus UBA2128. Next base: position 32,132 of record DKQU01000083.1, read on the forward strand.
GCTCCATTTGGCGAGTGGAATTGTTCTCTCGCTAAAGCAGTTGAAAGTTCGGGGTTCAAATACGCATCCGAATTTGGATTGGCTTACGACGACTACCCATTCTACCCATGGCTGGGAGACAGATTCAGTACTGTTCTTCAACTACCGGTCCATCCGATCAGCGCCGGACGTCTAAAAAATGCACGTCACGATGAAGAAGAAATGAAAAACTATTTTGCAACAGTCATGGATACAAATTTAGCACACAGACTACCAATATTTATCTACGATCATCCTTCCTCCGCCAATCTTGATGTGCTAAATTGGTTCATGAAGCAGATTCAAGAAAAAGAGATCACCAACGTTACATTAAGCGATTATGCTGAATGGTGGGAAATTCGGGATAGTATTAAATGGCGTGCTGATATCTCTTCAGGAAAGTTGAGTATACAAAGTAGTGGAAATGAGAATCGATCTCGACTTTTGGTAAAAAACAGAGATGGAAGTGAGGCTGTAATTCCCATGACCGATGAGACTGCTCTTGATGATCTCAACTGGCTGAAGCCAATATCAGTTCCGGCTTCTACCCCAATGTCCATCCGAAATCGAATCAACCGAAAAGTGGTAACGAACAGTATCGATCATATTCGTTCCAAACTCAATCCATGGACGTAACACTCGCTAGCTACCACACCGTCATGCTTCGGCATGGAGGCCCGAAAACACAAATCCTCCAAACAAAAAAACATTTGGAGAAAATGGGAATTTCAGTTCGCCTTTTGGATGTTTGGGGCTCTAGGGATGAAATCCTTAACAGTGACCTTTTTCATCTTTTCGGAGCCAATCACGGCATGTATGATCTGGCAGGATATCTGCATAGCCACGACATCCCGTATGTACTAAGTCCAATCTACTTTACCCGCAGGTCAGCTGGTACTGTCCGAAAGGCGGTCACATTAACCAAAGCTGCCGGTCAGGCAATACGCGGATTCATGTCAGTTTCCAGCATTATGAACGACATCTGCAGTTGGGCAACACACATACTTCCAAATACATCTGAAGAAGCTGAATTGGTACGAGACAGTTTTGGAATTCCTGATGAAAAAATCACTGTAATCCCCAACGGGGTGGAATCGCGATTCGCTGATGCTACTCCTGATCTCTTTGTTGAACGATATGGAATGCAGGATTTCATCCTGAATGTGGGGCATATAGGACCTGACAGAAAAAATGTCCTATCCTTCATCCGTTCATTAAAATCATCTGATCGACCAGCTGTCATCATAGGCCAAGTCCACCCTTCGGAAGAAGCTGAAGAGTGTCTCGCTGAGGCTAAGAAGAACCCCAATATCACCATTATTGACGGTCTTGATCATGACGATCCGCTATTGGCTTCGGCCTATGCCGCGTGTGAGCTGTTTGCACTGCCGTCCAAGTTTGAGACGCCTGGCATCGCAGCATTGGAAGCCGCTTTGGCAGGCGCTAAGATCGTAATAACTCCTCACGGCGGAACCAAAGACTACTTCGGAGATTACGCCACGTATGTTGACCCCTATTCCGAAACTGCCATCTCTGCTGGAATTCAGGAAGCGCTGAGTAAACCGGTTGACGACAGATTAGCAAAACATGTTCTGGATAACTTCCTCTGGAAACATACTGCTCAAAAAACAGCAGACAGTTACGCCAAAATTCTTCAACAACCACTTCCGTAATGAAAATCAGTTTTCTCCTCCCCTGCCTGATCAAGATTCCAGTGGGCGGAGTGAAAATCATCTACCGCTACGCCGGTGAACTTCAGAAGCTTGGACATGAAGTAACGATCATCTCCCCAAAAAGTGAAGGGTATCGCCTTCGCCATCTGATTAAAGCCGGAGCCATCCGCATCCGAGACCGTTGGCACGGTGTAGAGGATCAGCCGTATTACGAAACGCCCGTCGGTGTAGAACATCTAATAATCCCTGCCCCCGATCCAAAATTTATTCCCGACGGTGATGTGCTTATGGCCACCGCTTGGCAGACTGCCTTTTGGGTTGACGAAATGCCACGTGAAAAAGGTGAGAAGTTTTACTACATACAGAATCTTGAGACGTACCTCGGGAATGCTGAACTTATTAAAAGCACGTGGACGCTTCCGTTGAAAAAAATAGTTATTGCCAACTGGCTGAAGAAAGCAGCAGTGGAGATGGGTGAAACAGCTTACGGTCCAGTCCCCATCGCACTCGATCCCGCAGAGTTCTCAACTGAAAATCCTATCGAATCTCGATCTCCACGAATCACAATGCTCTATCATAGACTTCCTATAAAAGGAGGCAATGAAGGGATCAAGATTTTACAAAGTGTAAAGGAGATTCATCCCGAGCTGAAAGCTGTCATCTTTGCTGCCCGGAAACCGTCTGTAACCATACCTGACTGGATAGAGTTAAGAATTCGATCAGATGCTTCTCAATTGAAGAAAATATACAATTCTACATCTGTCTTCCTGCACACCAGCCACCAGGAAGGTTGGGGACTTCCACCAATGGAAGCGATGGCGTGCGGCTGCGCTGTTGTGGCAGCGGCCAATGAAGGTGTACAAGAATTCATCACCGACGGTGAGACAGGTTTCCTGAAACCCATAGGTGATGTGAAAGCATTGACTGAAGCAATATGCACACTTCTGGATAACGATGCACTGCGCATTCAACTGGCTGAAGCAGGTCGAAACGCCGTTCAGCAGTTTACATGGGAAAAGAACGTGCGGCAGTTCGAACTCATTTTAAAAGGCGAAGAATGAAGGTCTCTGTCATCGTCTCCATCTACAACGGAGCTGACATCCTCCCCGTTACGATTCCGCCGTTGCTGAATCAGGACTATCCCGCCGAACAGCTGGAGATCATCCTGGTGGACGACGCCTCCACAGACGGAACATCTGAGCATTTGGAGAATCCGGAATGGCAGGAAAAATGCCGAGTGATTCGTCACGAAGAAAATCGTGGGAGAACGGCCACCCGTAACTCAGGAGTAAAAGCCGCTACGGGAGACGTGCTAATTTTCACGGACTGCGACATTGAAGTGCCAACGGATTTCGTTTCCAAACATGTCAACCGCTACGATGACAACCAAACCGTTGGAATTCTTTCCAACCTCCTTCCACACTCTACAGATTTGAAGGATAAGTACCACCGCTATCTCATTGAAGGGAAGCGGGGAGCAAAGCTGGCGCCCGAAGGTAAACCGCTCCCTTTCAGGTATTTCATCATGACTTGCACTTCAATCAGGAAAGAAGCCGTGGAAAAGACAGGACTGTTCAATGAAAATTTGCCGGGATACGGCATTGACCTCGAATACGCCTACCGTCTTTGGCGGAACTATCCGGATAACCTTTTTTATGCGCCTGAAACTGAAGTTAGGATGCACAAGCTGAAGACACTGGATGAGGCTCTTGATAATTACCGGGAATTCGGGGAAAAGAACCTACCTATCATTCTTAAGGAGTTCCCTGAGCTGGCGCCGTTTACAGGAGTAGATTTCGTATCTACTAAACAGTTCTCATGGAAGCGAATAATTGGGCTGTTGCTTATACACAATTTTAATATCTGCATCGCTAAACTCAAGCTGAAGTTTGTCCCTTTCCCCATGAGTAATCTCTTCGTTCGCTATCTTCTTGTGGCATCTGTCTGCATGGGCTATAAGTCATATCTACGATTGCATGAGTAAAATTTTAGTCGGCGTAAACCGTCTGATATTTCTTCTGGCGATTGTCGGCACACTGTTTTTTATATCACAATGCGATCTGCTCCTCCTCTCAACAGGTGAAGAAGAAGCCGAATGGTTTGTATTCTTTAACAAGACAGCCGGTGAAGTTGGCGGAGACCGCCTTGACCTAAAACTTGCAGAACAGATTCTCACCGCCGAGCAAACCGTGGACCTCTGTTTCTATGAAATCGACAGCGATACCATTATTGGGGCCATTCTAGTTGCACACAACAGCGGAACAGAGGTAAGACTTATCACCGATGATGCCTATCTCCCCGAGGTTCAGGAATTGTTAGACGCTGGTGTAGCAGTTCTTTCTGATTCAGCCGGAAGCGTTTATATCTACAAGGACATGCACAATAAATTTGCAGTGTTTGATGGCGAATGGATCTGGACCGGTTCCTACAACGCTACAGAGAGC
>DKQU01000083.1:36337-36517 GCA_002471865.1 Fidelibacterota bacterium UBA7300
AATCGACAGCGATACCATTATTGGCGCCATTCTGGCTGCACACAACAGCGGAACAGAGGTAAGACTTATCACCGATGATGCCTATCTCCCCGAGGTTCAGGAATTGTTAGACGCCAGTGTACCGGTCCTTTCTGATTCAGCCGGGAGCGTTTATATCTACAAGGACATGCACAATAAATT
>DKQU01000003.1:0-7046 GCA_002471865.1 Fidelibacterota bacterium UBA7300
CTGTCAGGTGGACCCTCAAGTGTCTATGGCGATGATGCTCCAGAGTTTGATGACGGTATCCTCGATCTGGATATACCTGTACTGGGAATCTGTTATGGACTGCAGCTTATGATGGATCATTTCGGAGGAAAAGTCCATTCCAATGGAGTTGGTGAATATGGATTTGCTAAGATTCATCACGAACCTGACAGTCGGCTTTTGGTTCAAGTTTTAGATGATTCACAGGTTTGGATGAGCCATGGAGATGAAGTAGATGATGTACCTGATAAGTGGTTGATCTCGGCAAAGTCTTCAAACGGAGTAATTGCTGCTGTGGAGCACAAGGATCGCCCTCTTTTCGGAACACAGTTTCATCCTGAAGTAATACATACGGAAGAAGGGAAACGGATATTGAGAAATTTTCTTTTCTCCGAGGCTCAATGCACTGGTGATTGGAAACCGGCTTCATTCGTATACGAAACCATAGAAAAGATCCGACAGCAGGTGGGCAATAAACATGTATTATGCGGAGTCAGTGGTGGTGTCGATTCTTCCGTAGTGGCAAAGCTCCTTCACGCTGCTATTGGTGATCGTCTTCGTTCCGTTTTCATCGATCACGGCCTTATCCGAAAAAACGAAGGTGATTTTATCGTTGGGCCCCTTCAGTCTGGATTGGAACTGGAGATCGAATATCACGACTATTCTGAACAATTTCTGGAAAAACTCAACGGTGTGACAGATCCTGAGGATAAACGTAGTATTATCGGTGAACAGTTTATTCGTGCTTTCGAGGATGTAGCCAAGTCAGGACAACCCACTGAATTCCTTGCTCAAGGGACACTTTATCCCGACGTGATAGAGAGCGGTGGAATCCTCGGAACTGCAGATGTTATTAAATCCCACCACAATGTGGGAGGATTGCCAGAGGCGATGGATTTTGATTTAGTCGAACCTTTGAGGGAACTTTTTAAGGATGAAGTGCGTGAAGTAGGACGAGAATTGGGGATTCCGGAAGAAATTTTAGGCAGACATCCTTTCCCCGGTCCGGGATTGGCTGTGAGAATTTTGGGTGAAATTACACCAGAGCGAATTAGAATTTTACAGGAGGCAGACGATATTTTCATTCAGGCTTTGAGAGACAACGGACTTTATGATAACATCTGGCAAGCATTCGCTGTACTTGTTCCTGTGAAAACTGTGGGAGTCATGGGTGACCAGAGGACCTACTCCAATCTAATTTCTTTACGGGCAGTTACGAGTCACGATGGCATGACGGCGGATTGGTTTCGTATGCCTCATGATGTTTTGGCGGAACTGTCGAGTAAAATCGTTAACTCTGTAAAAGGTGTGAACAGGGTTGTCTATGATATCAGTTCCAAACCACCCAGTACCATTGAGTGGGAATAGCAGTTAACTGAGAGGAGAACTAAGATGTGTGGAATAGTAGGATATCTTGGTGACAAGGATTCAGTACCCATTTTGTTGAATGGACTTCGCAGACTGGAATATAGAGGTTACGATTCCGCGGGTATAGCGACAATTGATGGTGAGAATGTGAATGTAGTGAAGAAAAAGGGAAAAGTGAGTACACTTTGCACTCTGGTTGAGGATTCGCCGATTCGAGGGTCAAATGGTATTGGTCATACTCGCTGGGCTACTCACGGTGAACCAAACGATGTAAATGCTCATCCTCACTTGGATCACTCAGGTAAGCTGGCACTGGTGCACAATGGGATTATTGAAAACCATAATACTCTCCGGCAGATTCTCTCTGGAAATGGGATCACATTCAAGACAGAGACTGATACTGAGGTCCTGGTTCAATTAATTGGAGATATTTACGAAGGAGGTGATATCTCATTTGAAGACGCTGTTCAGGCAGCACTGTCTGAGGTTGTTGGCGCATATGGAATAGTTGTAGTAAACGCCGATGAACCCGATAAAATGATTATGGCGAGAATGGGGAGTCCACTCGTACTGGGTGTGGGAGAAGGCGAATATTTTGTGGCTTCTGACGCTTCACCCATAATTGAACATACTCGGAATGTAATCTACCTGGATGATGGCGATATGGCGATAATCACTAGGGATGGACACAACATTAAAAGAATCGCTGAAAATCACAATGTGACAAAACAGGTAGAAAGGATTGAGTATAACATTGAAGCCATCGAGAAAGAAGGCTACGATCACTTTATGCTGAAAGAGATTCACGAGCAGGCACATACCATTACAGACACACTTCGAGGGAGGCTTAAGAAAGATGGTTATCACGCTCACCTAGGCGGATTGGCAGATTATATCAACCATATCGAAAGTACAAAAATGTGCTATATTACAGCGTGTGGTACATCTTGGCACGCCGGCCTTATCGGAGCCTATCTTCTCGAGGAATATGCAGGTATGAATGTAAAAGTTGAGTACGCTTCAGAATTACGCTATCGCAAGGCGATGATTAATCCTGAAACGGTGGTTATTGCTGTCAGTCAATCTGGCGAAACTGCCGATACACTGGCTTCTGTTCGAAAGGCAAAAGAAGCAGGTGCTTTGACAGTTGGGATTTGCAATGTGGTAGGCAGCACATTAGCCCGGGAGACCGATTGTGGAATTTACACTCATGCCGGACCGGAGATTGGTGTCGCTTCCACAAAGGCATTTACGTCACAGATCGCAGTTTTCATGTTAATGGCTTTGCAGTTTGGCCGTCAGAAAGGTCTCTCTTTAGCTGAAGCAAAAGGAGTTAGTGATGCACTTCTCAATATTGGCAAGCATGTTCAGAGCCTTCTGGACCGCTCTGATGAAATATATGATATTGCTGAACAGTTCACGGGAGTCAATAATTTTCTTTATCTAGGAAGAGGTCTCAATTTCCCCGCTGCTCTTGAAGGTGCCCTCAAATTGAAGGAAATCTCATATATCCATGCCGAAGGCTATCCAGCTGCGGAGATGAAACACGGTCCAATTGCTCTAATAGATGAAAAAATGCCTGTGGTTTTCCTTGCACCACATGATCAAACATACGAAAAGGTATTAGCCAACATTCAGGAAGTAAAAGCACGAAAAGGGAGAATCATTGCAGTTACTGATCGAGCTGAGAATGAACTTATTAAGTTGGCAGATCATATTATTGAAGTCCCGCGAGTTCACCGGGTTGTATTTCCTATTCTTTCGACTATTCCTCTTCAGCTTCTGGCTTACCATATGGCTGTAATTAGAGGATGTGATGTAGATCAACCTCGCAATTTGGCGAAAAGCGTAACCGTAGAATAAAATTAACTGTATTTTTTAATGCTGCCAACCTGGCAAAATAGTTCTCTTCGACTCATAATTATATTTATTCTTTTATTCCTCTTTATGCATGAAGATGCTTTTTCGCAATTTAAAAAAAGGAATACTAGGAATAAAAAGTCAGATCCTACCACGGTTACTTCCAAAAAGCAATTTGATAGAGCAGTGAATCATTATAACTCGGGGCGGTACTACAGTGCTCTCGATGCATTTCGCAGATTATCTGAGTATTCAATTGACATAAATCCTCAGCTTTCAGCCAGTAAGCTAATGACAATGAAATCATACTTTCATGTTGGAAAGTACGAAGATGCTGCTGAAGTGGGAAGGATCTTTCTAGAGCAGTTTCCCGGCAGTTCTTACACTGATGATGTGCACTCTGTTTTTGGAGATATTTCTTTATCAGAAAATTGGTATCAATCAGCTGCCAGATATTGGCTTTCTTCCCGTCAAATATCAGATGATCCGGTTTTAATAAAATTGATTGATGAAAAATTGATTCAACTGTCAAAAGGGCTTCTCAATCAGGATGAGGTTAAAGGACTGCTTGTAACAGAATCCGATTCTGTTAATCGATCCATTTTGAATTTAATGATCGCCAGCGGACTTCTTCATTCAGGTGATCCTGACGGTGCAGCATTAGTACTCTATCGACTAAACCGCGAAACTTTGCCTACCCAGTTCCAATCCGTCTACGATAAACTTAGAAAGCAGACATACGATCAACCGCTTGAATCCGTCATGATTGGGGTAGTTGCACCTCTTAGCGGTCCGTCTGGTTCTGAAGGTCGAGCTTATTTAAGAGGAATTCAGGAAGCTGCTAAAAGATTTAGCGAAGACAACTATAGAATTGTACTGGAAGTGATTGATAACGAAGGTGATGAATTGAAGACAACAGAATCTGTTCAAATTCTGGCTGCGAATCAAAATATTATTGTCATTTTGGGACCTCTTTCCACATCCGGATCCATATCAGCTTCTGCAGCACTCTCAAAGATGAAAATCCCACTCATTCTTCCCACTGCGTCACGAATGGGTCTAACACATGTCGGAGATAACGTTTTACAACTGAATAGCACTCTGTTTCAACAGGGTCGTTATGCTGCTGAGTACGCAGTGAGTGAACTCAACGCAGAAACGATAGCAGTTGTAGCTCCCCAAGACCGTTTTGGTAAAGAATTAACCGACGGTTTTCTTGAAAAGGCGGACGCTCTTGGCGCAGAAGTAGTAACTGTAGAATGGTATAGAGGAATTCCTATAGATATCGGCGTTCAACTGAGTAGCCTTAGGGAAGTTGCCTTCGAATTAGCTATCCCTGACACTGAGATTGTAATCACAGATGCTGTCTTAGATACTTTAGACAATACGTTCATTGTCGAAGAGATGGTTTTTTTCCCCGAAGAAGTTGCCGTTGAAGAAGATGAAGACGTGGATTCCACAAAAATAGTGTTGTCGTCAATTGATGCAGTCTATTTACCTATACATACAGGTGATATTCAATATGTGGCATCTCAATTTTCAGCACTCTTGCTTGAAACTCAGCTCATTGGAAACGGAAGTTGGTATGATCCTTTAGAACTGAGTGATGATTTAATTTCTGGGAACGTAGATGGAATGATAATTCTCTCAAACTTGGTAGAACCGAAGCATAATAATTCTCAGAATCAGTTAATATTTTTTCAAGATGATTTTGCTTCTAGAAGAGAGTTTCTCATAGCAATGGCTGGATTTGATGCCGTTGAATTCCTCACTGCTAATCTCGGGTCCAAACCTAGTAGAACTAAACTAATGACATCATTTGAAAGTCCACAATTCTATCGAGGAACTTCGAGAATTTACTCTTTTACTGAACAATCTCCCAAAGTCAACAGTGCCAGCTCGATTCTTCAGTATCATCGCGGAAAGTTTGTAACTGTAGCGGAAATTATCGCAGACTCTTTAGTTTCTATTATACCATCTGCACCTTAGATTTTTAGTGTTTCCTCCATTCAACGACGCCAGACTGTTTGATCTCTCTCATTCATTTACGGATAGTAAAATCAAAGCTTTTTTCGGCATGTTTCCTCGGGCAGGAAAAGTTAATATTGTGGATGAAAGAAAACATCTGGCTGAACTAGCAGACATTCCCTCGGAAACATTAGCTTTCGGTCATCAAATCCACTCTTCCATTGTTAATGTGGTAAAGACAGTGGGTTATGCTGGCGAAGGAGACGGCTTAATAACTAAAACAGCTGAAGTTGTGCTGACGGTTCAAGTCGCAGACTGCGTTCCGCTCTTTATTCATTCCAGAGATAGTAGTACACTAGGACTTTTTCACGCAGGATGGCGCGGTGCTTTAGCAGGTATTATCGAGGAGGGTATTTCTCTCATGGCCAGTCAATGTGACGTAGTTCCCAGTCAAATGGAAGCTGTGTTGGGACCGTCAATCGGTCCTTGCTGTTATGAGATTCGAGAAGATGTTTCAACTTATTTTCCTGATCTGTTCCTTCGCAGAAAGAACAGAGAACATTCTTTTCTTGATCTCCCGGGTTATGTAAAGGAAAAATTGATGTCTGCAGAAATAACTGCAGATAATATATTTATGGATGGGCGATGTACATTTTGTTCAGAGGAGCATTTTCATTCTTTCCGTCGGGATGGAGATGCTGCCGGAAGAATTATCTGCTTCTTCGGTCGAATGTAGTTTATCTTCTTGGTAATAAGACGATCCACCAGATAAATTTCACACTGTTATGACGATTGGCGACAGCATACTCCTAGGCATACTTCAAGGGATAACTGAGTTCCTCCCGGTCAGTAGTTCCGGTCACTTGGCCGTGGCACAGAAGATCATGAACGTAAGTCAACCGGGCGTCAATTTTGAGATAGCTCTCCATCTGGGGACTTTATTGAGCATCTTTGTGGTTTTAGGGAAGGACATACGTGATGTATTAGTTAGTCTAAAATCAAAGCAAACTCAACGCTTGATTCTATTTGTGATAATTGGAACAGTGCCTGCTGCGATTATGGGATTGTCATTGAAAAGTGAAATATCAGAAGCATCTGAATATCTTCCCATGGTTGGCGTAGGATTTCTTGTTTCAGCCCTATTTCTTTTCATGATGAGATTTGCATCCAACATAAATGTGAAAATGAACATAACAAAAACAATAATCATAGGATTTGCTCAAGCGGCAGCACTTTTCGCTGGAATTTCTCGTTCTGGAATGACCATAAGTTCTGCTAGACTCATGGGTATTGAATCTAAGGAAGCGTTTCGATTTTCTTTTTTCCTCGCCATTCCCGCCATTCTTGGTTCAGGGATTCTTTTGCTCAGAGACTTGTCAACTGAAGCAGCAGCAGACGGCAATATTCTTGTCATGTTTGTAGGGGCAGTGGCTGCGTTTGTAGTGGGCATTGGTGCGCTTTTAATTTTGCGCAGATTTCTCATGAGAGGAAAGTTACACTGGCTTGGATTCTATTGTCTGGCTATGGGAATTATTAGCTTACTGATTTAACATGGATGCTGTAGCTGTAGGTTTTGTTGTTTATTTGGTGATAATCCTGATAGTCGGATTATATACTTCACGCTTAACGAAAACTCTTCCGGACTATCTTCTTGCTGGGAGACGGCTTGGACCGTGGGTCGTTGCATTTTCTGAACGAGCTTCAGGTGAAAGCGCTTGGATGCTTCTCGGGCTAACAGGTCTGGCGTATGCCACAGGATTTGGTGATCCCAGTGGGACTAAACTTGAGCCGGCTTTATGGACTGCTATAGGAGGAGTGGCGGGTATTGCTGC
>DKQU01000003.1:7437-18637 GCA_002471865.1 Fidelibacterota bacterium UBA7300
TTCGAATTGAAGTTCAGAAAAAATGATCCCTTGTTGCGATTTGTAGCTACCGGTATCATTACTTTTTGTTTTGCTTTCTACATTGCAGCTCAGTTTGATGCTGCCGGGAAAGCGCTAAGTCAGACGTTTGGTTGGCCGGAAATGGGTGGAGTGTTAGTTGGAGCTGCGATTATTGTATTTTATACTTTTATGGGGGGTTTTCTTGCGGTAGCCTGGACCGATTTTGTTCAGGGGTGGATAATGCTTATTACGCTTGTAGTTCTACCTCTTGTCACACTTTCAGTATTGGGTGGTTGGGAAGGTATGACGGAGACTATTGCTAAGGAGACTTCTGTTAGTGAATCTGCTCTACTGCTTAATCCCACCGGAGGAAGAACCGGTTGGACGCTTCTCGCCGGAATTCTGGGCGGTTTTGGTGTGGGCTTTGGCTATGCAGGTCAGCCTCATCTGCTGGCGAGGTATATGAGTATCCGTTCAGTCGGTGACATAACAAAGTCAAGATCAATAGCAATCAGTTGGGCTGTACTGGCGTATGGCGGTGCAGTTTTGATGGGAATTGTTGCACTGGCGTACTTCGGTCCAAACTACTTTACCGATCCGGAGTTGATGATGCCAGAACTTGCTAAAAGGATGTTCCCGTCGTGGTTTGCAGGAATACTTATCTGCGGTGCTTTAGCTGCCATGATGTCCACTGCCGATTCTCAACTATTGGTAACAACATCTGCAATATCTGAGGATGTCTATCACCAGAGCATCAATCCTAAAGCGGAACAAGTTGATCTTGTAAAATTATCCAGAATAGCAACTCTCATCATTGGCGTTGTAGCCATATTTCTTTCTCAGCTTCCGAACTCCATTTTTGACAAGGTACTATTTGCATGGGGTGCATTGGGAGCAGCATTCGGTCCGGCACTGATTCTTGCTCTTTGGTGGGAAAGAACTACCAGAAATGGAGTATTGGCTGGAATGATTGTTGGTTTTTTAACCATTATTATCTGGGATAATTTTATTGATATAGAAATATATTCCCTTGTACCTGGTTTTATTTTTGCTATGTTAGCTATTATATTATTTTCGATACTGAGTAATAATAAAAAAGCAGACGTTAAATGAAGCTAGATTACCGTGATGTAGTCAAGAGAGTCCAAATGGGTGAAGTGAATCCTGTCTATTTTCTAAATGGGAATGACTTTTATCTGCAAGATTATTTTGTACTGCAAGTTGAAAATGCTTTACAAACAAAATATGGAACAATATCAAAGGTTTCATTAATGCCTACTTCAGGTGAGACATCTGGAATATTAAATGATTTACAAACTATTCCTATGTTTCCAGAACCCATTTTATTCATAATAAGGAATCCTTTGGTTTTTAAAGGTAAAGCCCAGACGGATCTTTTAGATTATTGCAAGTCTCCCAATTCGAACAATTTTTTGATTCTTATCACAGATGAAATCGACGGTAGAAAAAAGCTAAACAAATTGTTAGCCAATACTGTCGGACTTATTTACACTTCTCCTCCGTTAGAGTATAAGATGAATGGATGGATAAAATTTCTCTTTAAGCAGGCAGGATTAAATGCTACAGAACAAGCAGTTGAACGTCTCCAGGAACTTGCAGGAGATACTGTTTATCATGCTGCAAATGAGATAGAGAAAATCACCCTTAGTGTTGAGAATGGAAGTAGTATCAATGAAGAGGAAATATTACGGTACGCTGGTTGGAATAGAGATTACTCTCCCGCTGATTTTCAAGATGCAATTGGCAGCAGAGACTATAAAAAAGCTCATAAAATTGGAGGTAAGTTATTGGAAGGAGGAGTGAAGATATCTGCTTTGATAGGATATATGACCACACTTTTTCAAGAAATTAATTTTAGAAATTTCAGTAAGAATGGTAAGAAAGCTGGAAATGGGGAACTTTGGTTGTCAAATTCAGTAAGAAAGAAAATGCCTCAGTATCAGGCATTGTACAGTAAGGAAGAGATAAAATCGATTTTTAGGTTATTAATCGATGCTGATAAGGACATAAAAAACAGTGCTTCAGAATATGACAGAATCCTCTTTTCCCTCTTCTACAAAATTGTCGAAGGAAATGGCTGATAAAATATACAGTGATGAAGAACTAATCAGTCGCTTCCAGGAAGGAGATGAGTATTCCTATGTAGAACTGGTTAATCGATATCAAGATCGATTAATAAACTTCACGTACCGCTTTTTTGGTGATAGGGAAGATGCAGAAGATGTCGTACAGGATACTCTTATGAAACTTTACACTCACAAGCATTACTATCGTAATATTGCAAAGTTTTCAACATGGATATATACTATCGCCTCAAATTTGTCTAAGACCGAATTACGAAAGAGAAAACGAAGACCACATAAACTCATAAGTCAAATGGGTTTGGAAGGTCAAAATTGGGATGTACCTGATGAAGATAAAACAAATGAAGAGATTGAAATACAATTCAACGAAACTCAAATTCAAAGAGCTATGCTGACTCTTCCTCTTCATTTTAGAACTGCTGTAATACTTCGAGATATTCAGGAACTTTCCTATGAAGAGATTAGTAATATACTCAACGTACCACTAGGTACAGTGAAGTCAAGGATAAACCGTGCTAGATTGCAGCTCCAAGAAGAGCTAAAACATGTAAATGAAACTAGGAGAACATAAATTTGATGAATTGCTACAAGTTTCGGGATTCAATATCCCTATACATAGATAAAGAACTCTCTATAAAAGATATCAACCGTTTTAATCACCATTTAGAAACATGTAGTTCCTGTCGAGTGTTGTTCCAAGGAACTTTAAACGTTGTATCTTCCATGAAGAAAATACCTGCAGTGACTGTTTCTGCTGATTTTGGTAAACGGCTTCAAAAGCGTATCACACGTGAGCAAGCTCGTGAGAAAACTCGCAGACGAAGGATGGTTCCTGTGCAGAGATTGGGGCTTCAGCCGAGATATGCATTTGCTTCTGTCACCGCATTGGTTGCTATATTGGTTATTTCTGTGAGCATCTTTACGGGAGATAATGATGATGTTCCAGTGATTGGGAATACACCTGCGTTATCTACTACTAGCGAAGTAGTACCTCAAGAGGAACCGGAGTCTCACATTCCTGTAAGTTCACTTGTTGCGGGTTCTCAAGAAGATTCTTCCATGATTAACATGCCGCCCATACATCCTCAAATACAGAGCCAAGTTAGACAAGTAAGCGGAAATTAATCTCAGTTCTCTCGACTCTCCTTTTATTTTTTCACCTTGGTGCTTAAGTTATATGCGTGAGTAATTCAAAGAGCCTTCCAGACACTTTCACCATCTATTCATTTTTTACTGTACTATTGGTTCTAATTCTGTTTGTCCTTTTTATTTTTCCTGCGCCAGAAGGTATACTTTTTTCAGTTTTGCGAATTTTGCTGATATTACTTGTTGGACTACTCTTTTATCAATCTCTTCAGCCCTCTCGAAAACTTACAGAAGTAGAGAAAAGAATTCATGATACAGATTTCCAATCAACTAGCTCATTTGATCCTCTAACTGCTATTCAACGAGATGACGAGGATTTAATAGAGGATTTATTGGGTAGTGCCACTGAGTTTCTGAGAAATGTCTTTCCTAACTTTACATCTGGAATATACTTGGCAAATCTGTCAGGCAGTGAATTGGTTTTAAGAAGAGAGACAGGTGAGACTTCCCAATTTATAGAAGCGCTTGATCCGGATGATGAAAATATTCGACAATTACTATCATCTTCAGAGACAAATGTAATACTTCCGGGGGATGAAAATAGTCTATATGAGGTATTCATAAAAGATTCTGAACCTCAACTTTCACAGGGTGCACTGCTTTCAGTTCCCATACACTTTAAAGGTTCCATAAAAGGACTTTTAGCTGTCCATTCTGAAAGATTCGATGAACTAGAAAATCGCGATAAAATTCTGTTAGAAAACCAAGCTATTCAAATAGGAAGTTCCCTTAGTTTATTAAGAGGTCGTGCTAAACTTTTTACAATAAACAAATTTGAACAGAGTTTTCGAAAGTTGGTTGGAGAACTCGATCTAACCAGATCCAAAGAAGAGATGCTATCTTCACTTGTGCAATTTTGTGAAGCAGAATTTTCTTTTGATAAACTTTCCATAGTATTATTAGATCACAAATCTTCGGGGAAAGCTTTCATTGTCGGAAATTCCGGTTTTACCATGGATTATGGAGTTGGAGATGATATAGTGTATTCCGGAACTCAGTTAGAAAAAGTAATATCTAGTCAGGAAACTCTTGTTATTAATTCTAGGGATGAGATCGCTACTGAAGGAAGATTTACAGTTGGAGATATTGACGAATTTAATTTTCAGTCGTATATCGCTGTACCAATTAAGAGTCAGCATGGAGTCCAGGGCGCAATAGTGTTGGAAAGTTTTACATCCTTACATTATGATGATTCATGCAGTGATCTGCTTGAAATAGTTGCCACTGAATTAGGTGTTCTTATTAATTGGTGGGATACTTTTGGTAATATTCGAGAAACTGCTTCCAGAGATGGTCTCACGGGTCTATTTAATCATCGTGTCTTTGTTGAGCGTTTTGAAGATGAGCTTCAGCGTGCAAAACGATTTGGTGAGTCAATTGTGCTCATGATTTTAGATCTGGACAAATTCAAAAGGATAAACGATACTTATGGCCACCTGTATGGTGATTATGTGCTTAAAACAACGGCAAAATTATTGAAAGAAAGCGTTCGAGCAATTGACATCGTAGCTCGGTATGGTGGAGAAGAGTTTGCTGTGATATTAATCAATGCTCAAAAAGATACTACCATGCCTACCATGAAGCGGACTGTTAATAGTATAGCAAGTTATGAATTCGAAGAGGACGGTATAACTGAACGAATGACTATAAGTGCCGGAGCAGCTGAGTTTCCTTCTGATGGAGACAACTTAAGAGATCTTATAGCAGTTGCTGACGAAGCGATGTATGAAGTAAAACGAAAAGGTGGTAATGACGTCGGACTGCCTGATAAAAGTTCTACCTGATTCGTTTTGCTCTACGCCGCATAATTCTTTCGATTTCTTTAATTTTTTTTGGTATTCCATTTGATAACCACATTGGGCCATCTTCTGTCATCAATACGACATCTTCTATTCTGATGCCGATTCCACGGTAGTGTTCATCTACAGTTGTATCATCTTCTGCTATGTAAATACCTGGTTCAATAGTGAAAACAGAACCTATTTTTATAGGAGCGTGGTGTCCTCCAACATCATGAACATCAAGACCAAGCCAATGTCCAATACCGTGGATGAAGTACTGACCAAATCCTCTTTCTGTTAGATATTCCTTGCCAATCAAATGAATATCCTTTATTGTCATGCCCACTTGAACTGAATCAAAAACTGTTTGTTGAGCATCGAAAACATAAGAGTACAATTCTGCTTGTGATTCACTAAACCGGCCGTTAACAGGTATAGTCCGAGAAATATCGGCTGTATACATATTATATTCTGCTCCCACATCCATGAGGAGAAGATCACCATCCTTCATTGTGCGATTGTTCTTAGTATAGTGCAGAATAGTGCTATTAGGACCCGATCCAACTATAGAAGGAAAACCTGGGCGTTCACATCCGGCATCCCGGTAAATAAACTCGATAGCAGCTTCGATATTATTTTCCTTAATTCCAGGCTTAGTTAACATCATGGCCTCCTCCAAAGCCTTACCGGTAACATCGATAGCCTTTTGAAGATACTTTACTTCTTCATCAGATTTAACGTGCCTCATTGCATGAATGAAGTCGCCGACATTTTTTTGTTCAATGTTTGTTAGATCATAATTTTCAAGAATGTCGGTAACAATGGTAGGTACACCAAAGCGGTTTGAAGTAGTGATGTTGGTGTAAAGTGTATCAATGTTTGGTAATAGATTTTCCAAACGATCTTCGAAAGAATCTACTGGTTCAGACGAATTAAAACCCAATTCACGTTTTACTCCTTCAACTCCCAACCGTCTTCCAGTCCACACTTCTATTTTAGGATTTCTAGGTTGTACGAAGAGAATTTCGTTATTCACCAAATTAGTTTTACTAAGCAATTCTCTAGATATCATCATTAATATCCCACCTGGTTCGTCGTGACCAGTCAAATACCAATAATCATTATCTGGACGAAAATCGAATCCAACATCTCCATTTCTTATATGGATACTGGAGGTAAACAATATAATTGCAGAACGACCATGAAGCTGTTGGTGAACAGTCTCCCTCCTTTGGTGGAATACCTCAGAACTTTGAGGTAAAAGGGAACTAATTAGCAAAATCAGGCTTAAAAATGTGATTTTCATAAATCTTTTCTCCGGAAGTTATGCTGAACGGGTGAAAATACGTAAATTCCCTTGTCATATCACAGGGCTAAAGATAAATTTTTTAGACGGGAAATTGTGAAAACCCAAATAAATAAAAACGTAATACATCTACTATTAGCTGTTTCTTTGCTCCTTTCAGGATGTTTTGTAAATCAACCTGCTGCACCTGAGTCTTATGTGGAACCAGTTGAAGATAACACTGTGCCAGAAATAAACAGTCGAGCACTAGATCATTTCATGAATGGTGAATTTCTGATGATGCAACGTCAATATGCTCGAGCAGTTTTAGAATTTCAAGATGCACTCCAATACGATCCCGGTGCTCCGGATATCCTAACTTCACTGGCTACTGCTTACCTCCATCTGGGTAAATCAGAAAATGCTGAAGCAGTTTTGCTAGAAGCTTTGTCCTCAGATCCTTTTCACGAAGATGTGAGGATTCTGTTGGGGCAGTTATATCTCATGAAAAACGATTTGGCTAAAGCTGAAGAGCATTATTGGATGCTTCAATCAACCTATCCAGAAAAAGTTGAATACAGTTACATGATTGCTGATTTATCACTTCGAAAAGGAGATAAACAATCGGCATTGGAGCAGTTCAAAGCTATCTATGAAAAGGATAACTCAGACTTATCCGCTTTGGTAAAAACAGCTGAATTAGCAGGCGAGATGGGTGACTTAAATTACGCTTTCGAAGCTTATCAGATCTTAGTAGGGCAAGATTCTAGAAATCTAGGGTATTGGCAAAGCTATAGTGAACTAGCTGTAATCCTTAGAAAATATGAACAAGCGATTAATGGCCTTGAGAATGTTGTTTTTCTCTCATCAAATAGTAATCCAGATATATTGAGTATGCTTGCAGTTTTGTGTTATGAAAAAGGTGAATATCAAAAAGCAGATTCAATTTTGACTGATCTCTATTTACAAGGTCAAAGGGATTCTCAACTGTTTTATTATCTAGGTCTTTCGAAGCTACAGAAAGAGGACTATCAAGCGATGGAAGCATTTTCTCATGAGTTTAAGGAATCATATCCAGAGGAAATGGCTGCTTATACAAACTTGGCACTATCGTACATTAATCAAGACAAACCGTTGGATGCGATTGGAATTCTCCTTCAGGCAAGAAAGCTATTCCCTGATGACTTCTCTGTGAATTATCTACTAGGAAGCAGCTATAGCATGGAAAAAAATTATTTGCTCGCTAAGAATAGTTTGCAGAATGCATTAAATATTTCTCCTGATTCACGAGCAACAAAACATCTGTTGGCAACAGTTCTTAATCATTTAGAAGAATGGGAATATTTGGATGAACTTTACGAGGAACTATTAGCCGGAAATGATGATGATAGTCAAGCACTAAATAATTATGGCTATGCTTTAGCAGAAAGGGGAATTAGATTGGAGGAAGCGCTCGACATGGCGAAACGTGCTAACGAGATGGAACCTGACAACGCTGCCTATTTAGATACAATGGGTTGGATTTACTTCAGATTGGGATCTCTTGAAAAAGCCAAATACTACATTGGTCGTTCACTTGAGCTCGAAAGTGACAGTGAAGTCGTTCGTGAACATATGGATGAGGTTCTGAAAAAATTAGATATTGAGCTTCAAAATACTGTAAAAAATTAGGGAAGTAAAAGCATGCTAAAACTCTCTGTGATCATCCCTATTTATAATGAACTTGAGTCCTTGCCGGAGTTATTAGATGAACTGGCATCAGTTCTCAGGAATAGTTACGAATATGAAATTATCTGTGTAGATGATGGAAGCAGTGACGGCTCTGCCCAATTTATCAAGGATCAAGCCTTGCAAAATGAACATGTGGTCAGTCTACGTTTCCTGAAGAACTCCGGGAAGTCATCTGCACTGAATGCTGGCTTCGATAAAGCTGCGGGTGAATATGTTATTACTATGGATGCGGATCTACAGGACGACCCATCCGAAATCCCCAATTTGATTACCGAACTAGAAAAAGGGTATGATCTTGTCTCCGGTTGGAAAAAGAAGCGGCACGATCCTATTTCTAAGCGATTACCTTCCAAAATGTTCAATCTAGTGACCAGACTTATGACTGGAGTAAAAATACATGATTTCAATTGTGGTTTGAAAATCTACAGGAAGGAAGTGGTTAAGTCAATTGAAGTATATGGTGGACGGCATCGATATACTCCGGTTTTGGCAGTTCAGAGAAATTTCAAAATAGCTGAACTTGTTGTGAATCATCGACCAAGGAAGTACGGAACAACTAAGTATGGCGGTTTCAGATTTTTCCACGGTTTTTTTGATTTACTATCTGTTCTTTTCCTAGATCAATTTGATCAGAGACCTTTACATTTTTTTGGTCTATTTGGATTAGGAAGTATCTTAATATCGTTTGCAATTGAAGCATACGTGTTGGTTCTCAAAATTGCAGTTGGACATTCCTTCCAGAAACATTTTACATTGATACTATTTGGAGCTATGTTGTTTTTTCTGGGACTTTGGTTCTTTTCAATTGGATTAATTGCAGAGATGATTGCCAGAACACAAAAATTAAGAGAAGAACAGAATTATCAGGTAATCGAAGATTAATTCTTCGGTAAAATGAAAATATCTATTGTGGGTACATTCCCTCCGTTTAGGGGAGGGATTTCTGATTTAAATTCTGGATTAGTCCAAAATCTCTCTACCCGCCATGAAATTCAAACTCTTAATTTCACTACCCAATATCCAAAAATATTTTTTCCTGGGACATCCCAGCTGAAAAAAGGTACTCCCGCAGTCCAACTAAAGAGTGAACGGGTTTTGAGTTCTATCAACCCATGCTCATGGCGCAAGACAGCAAATAAAGTCATCGAGTTTAATCCGGATATTCTCATATTTCGATATTGGATGCCGTTTTTTGCACCAGCTTTTACATCAGTCGTAAAGCGAGTTAAGAGGAATCTGGATGTAAAGGTTTTGGCCATTTGTGATAACATCATACCTCACGAAAAGCGACTATTCGATGAATCGCTGACCCGTCGCTTTTTTGATCACATAGACTATTTTCTGGTTATGTCTAAATCTGTTGAAAATGACTTAAAAGAAATGTACCCTGAGTCGGACTACAGGTATGCACCGCATCCAGTTTATGATATTTTCCGTGATAGAATATCCAAGCGGGAAGCACAGCAAAAACTGAACATTGATACTAAACGAGTCATTCTTAATTTTGGTGTAATAAGACAATATAAAGGTTTGGACATACTTTTAAATGCAATACCGAGACTTAAGTCTGAACTGGAAGATTTTACCGTAATCGTGGCAGGAGAGTGCTACGAAGATATGGACATGTATAGGCAGTTGATCAGATCGCTAAATATTTCAGATATTGTTGATTTGAGAGCAAAATTTATTCCAGACAATGAAGTCCATCTCTATTTTTCTGCAGCAGATGTTGTAGTTCTTCCATACCGTTCTGCGACACAAAGTGGGATAGTTCCCATTGCATTTAATTTCGATCGTCCGGTTATAGTCACTGATGTGGGCGGTCTGCCGGAGATCGTCCCGGATGGTGAAGTAGGTTTTACTGTTCCATGTGATTCCGAAGCTGTGGCTGGAGCTATTCTGAAATTCTACAAGGAAGATTTAGAAGAGACCTTTTCAGGAAATGTTGCACATCATAAAAGACTCATATCCTGGGAAAATTTTGTGGAGAAAATTGAAGAAATGATTTTGGTTTGAGATAGAGATGTTTATTGTCATCACACCTGCCCGGAACGAAGCCGATCAAGTAGAAGAGCTGGTTAACTGTATGCGTAATAGTACATACCATCCTGATTGTTGGCTTGTAGTTGATGATTGTAGTTCGGATGGCACAGGTGATCTATTTCGTAAATTTGGTGCTGACCTCAATTATTTGAAGATTCATAGAATTGAAAATCGATCAGGCTATATGGGTTTCCATTATTCTGAAGTGGTACGTTTAGGTCTAGATGAAATAAAAGATTTGGTGGATTCTGCAGATTATATTGGGATTCTAGATGCTGATATTCGTTTTGGACGAAATTTCTGGAAACGATTGAAAGATGCTCAAAATGCTGAAAATATTGGAATTACGGGAGCAATAGCAGTTGTGGCAAAAGGTGATGATTATCTTATGGAGCATTTCCAACGGATTGATCTCCCGCTTGCTGGTAGAGTTTTGGTAAAAGGGAAATGCTTCCGGGAAATTGGTGGTGTACCTTACAGTCGGTCACCTGATGCAGCCATGTGTGTACTCGCCAAAATAGAAGGGTGGAAGACAGTCCTGCTTGAGGATGTATATGCTGAGACGACCCGGCCGACAGATTATAAGAGTGAGTACGACGCTGTGGGGAAAAGTCGTGGTCAAAGAGCGTGGAATATGCATCAGCCACTTTGGCAAGTACTCATCAGAACTGTTGCTTACACCTTCACTGAGGGGCTGGGTTATGCAGTAAACTATTTCAAAGGATACGTGGAAGAGTGGAAAAATGGTGGTGAACAGTTTCCTGATGAACGACTCCGCCGCTATTATAGAAGTGAGAGAACAAAAGAGTGGCTGCGTTCTTTTGTTGCACGTTTGAGTGGACGAACAGATCCCCATAAAATCCTAAAGGCTTGCTTAGTCAACCGAAAAGATGTATTTGATTGAAAAGGCTCAATGCTTGTACAGTTAGATGAGAAATGAGTAGCTTCCTGTAATTGGAAAAAGAAATGAATGATAGCAGACAAATGAATATTGCGTTAATCACTCTCGATTCATTGAGATATGATTCCGCTTTAGAGGCAAAGACACCAAATCTAAATGCCATATTTACTTCAGTAGGTATTGAAAATTGGGTAAAAGTTGGTTCTCA
>DKQU01000101.1:0-16207 GCA_002471865.1 Fidelibacterota bacterium UBA7300
GCGTTGTGGTAGTTGCGGTAGAACTTACCGTACTGCCCGGTGAAGTCTTCGTGATGGAGATGGAGCCAGTCATATTTCTCCAGCTTCCCCAACAAGACATCCTCATCCCAAAGCGTCTCATATTTCACCTCAGCGTAAGTGAGAGCCATTGTCACCGCATCGTCCCACGGCTGTTTATTCGGTGGCGTATAGATGGCGATTTTCGGCGTCTTTTCTAATAGTATGACTTCCATGTTATTCAAGTCAATTTCACCGTAAATATTCACTGCATCGCCGTCAGAGATAATCTGCACCGTCACCCCTCGGATTCGGCATTCTTGTTCAATATTAGAATAATTGTCAATCATGAACGAACCGCCGCGATAGTTCAGCAGCCACTCCACGTTCACATCTTGGGTCAGAACCCAATAAGCTATACCGTACGCTTTCAGGTGATCTTTCTGGGATAAATCCATTGGGATCAGAATCTTGTTTGCCGGCAACAGTTGCGCAGCCAGAAAAACCGTCAATATGACTTTCTTCAATTGGGTTCCTTTTCTTTTGTCAGTTCACGGATTCGGTATCGAACTGGTTCGGCGAGGAGACTGTTCTCATATTCATTCAAGACGGTGAGATACCATGTCAGGGCGTTTTCACTATCCGCCAGCTCAAGATCGTAGATTTCTGCGATTCGTGTGGAGGCCCTGTCGCCCCAATCGCCGGTTGACAGTTCACTAAAAGCTGTGATGGCACCTTCGTAGCGTTCTAACTGCTGATCAATCTCCGCCGCTCGGAAGAGACATTCGTGAGCGATAGGTACATCCGGATATTGTTCCGCAGCTTGTCGAAAAAGTGCCTGTGCCTCCGTTTTTTTCGCTTGCCGGAGAAGCAGTTCAGCCGAGATGTAATATCGAAAAGCTTCCTTACCTTCTTCATTTGTTCTACTAAAATGTTCATCTACAAATCCTTTTAGTTCCAGCACATCATTAAAGGCATCATCCTTTACAGCCAGATCATTCACGAGTTCTGTCAGATTGTATTCAGCAGAATCTATGGCACCGCTTAGCAGCAGCACGTAGCACCTTTTCACCTTCAAATCATTCTGTTGTCGATCGGGAAGTGAAGCGATCTTGTCGTTCAAGATATTCAAAGCGGATTCCGGATCACCTTTGGCGATAAGGACATCAGCAAGGCGGGATGCTGCCGCCAAGTTCAATGCTCGGTTGTCCGTTCCTGTTTCGGCAGCTCTGAAGGAGGTAAGAGCGCCGTCGAAATCTCGGGTGATACGATATTTGATTTCACCTAAGCGGAAATGCGCCTGAGGTGAGAAGGTAGTGGCAGGGAGAGTAGTGAGAATGGAGTCGTAGAGAGCAAAAGTCTCCTGAAGAGATTCTGTAACAATGGAACTACGGCTCACAAAGGGATTTCTGAAAAACTGGTTATCGGGGAAATATTCCGCCAATGATCGCACATTTTCCTTTGGCGCAATTTGAAGCTCCGATGTCATAGCCAGTCCATAGAGTGCTTCTCCCATGATTTTCCGCTGCCGGAGAGTCAGCCTCTGACTAACGTCGTGAGGGAGAGAGTGGAGAACGGTGATGTAAGCATCGGACGCCAGCGACAATTCAACTTCCTTCCTCAAGTTGCCGGCTAGAGTGAGCCATCTATTGAGATCGCTTTCGGAAGAGGTACCCATGTCTCGGTGCTGTTGAACTGCATCAGAATGGCGCCCAATTTTAAAAAGAAAATCGGCGTAGAGCATTTTGATTGAGCTGTTTCCGGATTCCAACCGGCTTGACAGCTCCGCTTCGATCTCTTCGTGACTTTCCGCATCATCTGACATTCGAAGCAACTGCCGGGAGACGGATTTAAATTGTTTCGGATTAAACTGTAGATAAGTGAGAAATTCGTTTGTCGCCTCACTAAAATTTTGTTTACGTGAATAGAATCCAGCCAATTCGAGAGAAAATAAGTCAGCTTCACCGAACGCTTCTCTTCCTTCTGAAACCAATTTATCCATTCGGTTTTCCATGCCGTGCCTGATATACTCTTGAAGAACCACGCGATATCCGGTCTTGGAAGACTGATTCTCAGCGATAATCTGTTCCCAATGATCCACAGCTGCAGATTCGTCTCCCATAAGTAAATAAACTTCTCCCAACTCAGCCATGCTCTGGATGTCTTGAGGATATGTCTTCAATCGAGTTTGGATGAGTAACTCCAAATCTTCGTACTTTTTCAACCGCCGGAAAAGTGACTTAAGCTGTGAATAAGCACGAGAATTCTTTGGATTTACTTCTAGAAGTTCCCTGTAAATTTTAACGGCTTCATCTGTTTGATTTGATCGTTCATATTTCAACGCCCGCCGGAAAGCAGTTTTATCTGTCGCTACATTGGGACGAACGGTCTGCTGAGCAGAAACTGCGGAAATCAAAAGTAATATGAGAAGTGCTCTATTCATTCACTTTCCTCATTAAATTCATCTTGAATGAGTGAATTGAAGTATCGCCGAATCATCTCCTGATAATCCCGGGGGAAGCCGGCTTTAAGCGCTTCGTTTAGCGCTTCGATGGCGAGATTCCTCCGCTGTCCCAAGTCTGCCGGAAGCCCTGCTGGACCATCAGAAACCACTTCAACAGACGTTCTCGATTTCCGCTTCTCAGAGAGGTCGCGCTGTTTGAGCGATTTCTGTGAATTCAGCATCCGTGACATGATCCGTTCCTGGCGATCGATAGTTTTTCGAGTTACCTTCTTCCGCCGGAAATCCTTCAGCACTTCCTCCATCTGTTCGGCGATACCTTGGAGTTCGCCTGACTGCCGCGACCCTCGTGTTTCATTGATCAGCTCCTGAAGTGATTTTTTAAGCTGTCCTTGTTGCTGTCCAAGCCGGCGCATCATCTCCTGCTGAGCGGAAGCTGACATCTGCCCCATCATCATTTGGAGCGTTTGACTGTTGATCCCTTGCTGCTGACCTGACATCTGTTGCATTCGTTCCATAAACTGCTGCATGCCGGATGCCATTCCTGACTGCTGCATGGCATCCATTGCCGAGATGGTGGCGAGAGCGGCTTCGTTCAAGGCAGCTACAGTTTCCGACTGTTTGTTAGCTGCGGATGACGCATTGCGCTCTTCCATCTGATTAAGTGATTCGGTCATTCCTGCTACTGCTCGACCTATCGCCTTGCCCATCTCCGGTGAGACGGCAAACGTCTGGTGAGACAGCTCCATCATTTCGCCAATGAGCTGAGTCAGCTTATCTTTTAACAGCTGTTGTTCGACTGCTTTCTCTCTCAGTCTAGGACTGTTTCGTGGGAGGTCTGCTGTTTCACCTTGCAACCGCTCTTGTTCTTTCGAGATAGTTAATGTCTTTCTGAGGATGCTTCTAAAATGTTCTGCCATTTCACCCGTTGACTGTGATTGAAAACCCATCTGTATATTCTGCATCATTTGGCTCATCTGTTTGAGATTTTGACTGGCATTCTCTGCAGATAGTGAAGCTTGGCTCATATCTGACTGTTTCAACTGCTGAGCGGCGTGTTCCAGCAAGTTAGACGTCTCTTGTGCCAGTTCAGACTCCGCCATATCTTTCAACTCTTCTGAAGACGATTGGGTATATTGCTCAATCTTTTCTGCAGCTTCCGCCATCAGATCCAGAAGATTTTTGTATTCTTGCTGATTTCGCAGCTCATCTTCAGCCAGCCGAGCGGCGTTCTCTTCTGCAGATTCTAATCCCAGTTGGGATGCTAAATCTTCCTGATCTTTTGCTAACTGCTCCATTCGGCGAGTGAGCTCTTCCATCAGCTGCTCGGCCTGAATTCGCTCGAAAATATCAATGAATCGGTCGAGCTGAGATTCCAGCTCCTCTACATTCAGAGAAAAATCTTCCAACGCTGCTTGTATATCCTCCTGCGAAATCTCTTCTAATGCAGACTGCATTCGCTCCATTGCAGCCATCATCTCCGGAGACATTAGATCTTGAAGAAGATCATTTAGAGTCTGGAATTTCTCCAGCAAATCCGGTGAAAATAGTTCGTGTTTTTCCGCTTCCTCTGTAATGGCATCTATCTGCTCCCGGAGTTCTTCTATCTCCTTCAGCTTTTCTTGTACGTCCTTCAGAGACTCTTCCAAAAGTTGATGTTTTTCCCACTCCAACTTATCGTCTTTCAGAAGCTCCAACTGTATTTCTTCCAGAGACTCAGTTAGATTTTCGAGATCCTTTACGATTTCCTCTGCAGCTGATTGTACTTCTTCTTCCTGCTCTTCCGTTCGGGCGAACAGATCGGCGAGAGATGGGAATTGAGCATAAAACGTAGATGATACGGCTTTCTTCGGCCCTGAGATGATGTCATTATCGTACACTTCAAAATGGAATTGAAGTTCATCATCCGGCATGAGGCCTAGATCACTCACATCCCAAAGGTAGTGAACATCTTGAGCGGTAGTCGTTCGGGAAAAGTTTTTCAGTACGTGGATGCTAACTGATTCCTCCTGCTGAAGATATTCCGGATGTTTCACTTCATGGGCGATCTGTAGAGTGCTAAAGCCGAAATCGTCCTCAATGTGAAGCTTGATGGGAATAGTAAAGTCACTGCCGAGTTCTGTCACTTCGGGCGGGCTCAACACTTGCAGCTGTGGTGATAGATCTTGCAGCACCACCAGTCGGTATTCAATTGGATCCAGGTTTCCGATTCCCCGAGTATCGTACACATGCGCTGTCAGTGAGGCATCTTTCATCATGGAGACAGTTCCGTTTGCTTTTCGCTTGTTTACAGCCAAAGAAATTTTTTCTTTACCGTCCGTTTTATTCCCAGTTGAAACGCTCAAATACCCGTTATCTATATTTTTGTCGGTCTTGAGAGAGATACTCAATTCCGAACCTTTGATCCCGCGGATTTCCGCAATATTACCTTTCTGTCTGGATGATGATAGTCTGGTGTAAGCAGGCGGAACCACTGTTGCGGTGAACTGTTCGATTGTGGGCCGGTCGGTCACATCAATCCTGTAGATCGGGGACGAGATTTCTTCCCACGGCTCCCAGAAATGAGTGGAGGTGGTAAATACCCGATAGCGATAGTTTTGGAGTATACTCTTCAACTCGTATGTGAATATCCCTTGTTCAGTGATTTCGATCAATACTGTCGCATCCCCTTTGTCGCTCATCAATTCAAGCTGAATATAAGAGGGGAGGTTTTTCCCTTCGGAGGAAAATTGAAGTACAGCGTCGTCTCCACCCATGAGCGAGAGATTACCGGAGTCACTTTTCAATTTAAAGGGATGCGGAACAGGGAAATCCGTCCGGGGGTGAATCCATCTTTGGGCGGCACCGGAAAATGAAGAGTGAAACAAAATGATCAGTAGAACTGTCAGTATAATTGTACCAAAGGCAGAAAACTTCAGTCTATTTTTATCTTTAGTGGAATAAATGTCAGTCGGCGAGAGTGAGCTGAGTTTCCCGGCAGTCTCGGTTACGAATTCATCAGCCAGTTCCTGAGAAGTGTCATAACTGCCGCTGTCGCCTTTCTCCAGTTGGAGGGCGTTGATGATCTCGTCTCCCTTAGATAGTGCCGCTCTTCCCGTTTCATGAGCGATTGTATCCAGTTTATAGCGCCGGACACTGTCTTGGCGAATGAAAAATCCCACTACGGTTCCCATTACAACTATTCCCACCAGAAGTACCAATCCTGACTGCCATACCCCGTAACGGACAGCCGGTGACAGCCAGAAGACCGCTTCCAGCGCCAGAAGGAATGTGGCTGCAATCGTGCCGACTATCAGAGTTGTCCATCCCACAGTAAGGATATCGGTCATGATTTTGCGTTGACGGAAACGGATGAGTTGCTTAGCGATCTTGGTCATGTCAGTGAGTAAGTGCGTAGAAGAATATATTGATACCCATTCTCAATGCGGCGTGGTGTTTTTCTTTCGGATCATTATGAACGTCAGGATCTTCCCAGCCGTCGCCCAAATCACTCTCGTAAGAGTAGAAAACAAGCATTCGCTCATCTTCAAACAGAGCCAGTCCTTGAGAGGGCTTACCATCGTGTTCGTGGATTTTCGGCAGGCCGTGATCAAAACTGTAGTAGCAGTGATAAATGGGATGATCGTGCGGCAACTCTACCCACTCCTTGTTGGGAAAAACGCGCTTCATCTCCCGGCGGAATGATTCGTCCATTCCGTAGTTGTCATCTGCGTGCAGGAATCCGCCGCCTAAAAGGAGCGTCCGCATGTTGGTGACTTCCTTATCTGAGAAGCGAATGTTGCCGTGGCCGGTAATATAGAGGTAGGGATGGCCGAAAATCTCTTCATCATCGAGAGAGTATCGGGCTTCCTCATCGCCTACCTTAATATTGGTATTCTTCTGGATGAACGTCAGCAGGTTGGGGAGCGAACTGGGATCGCTGTACCAGTCCCCACCACCGGAATACTTCACCCGGCAGATGGTGAAATCTTCGCTATCAGGCTCAACAGCGAATGCGTCTACAGAGAACATGAGTAGTGAAGTGATGAGAAATAAGATTTTGCATATTATCTTCATATCATCTTTGTTATAGTGTTGAAAAGTTACGAAAGCGATTTGTTCCATTGTTGTTAAAAAGAGAGTTTTGTTAAATGTGCGTGAATTATCTTGAATAATTGATCTAACTCAACCAATTTTCAAATCCGATGACTTCCAAACCATTTACATCTCGACCACTATACAAGCTGATTTGCCTCTTAATTTTTTTGGTGACATTAACTTTTGCTTTTGACCAGGAGGTGGAAAAGAAGAAGAAATCACGTTTTCAATTCTTCCGGACGTTCATTTCTAATATTCAAAACGGTGATAATCGAATGTTCGAAGCCATTGTCCGGCCAATGGAGTTTCGCCACCCTATTGTCAGCATTCCTGCTGAGGGTCGGTACGGTTTAGGTTTCTACGGCTGGAAGAGCTACAATCCGTACAACTTCGATCCGAATCTTATAACGTATGCGGATACCACTCAGGACATTTTCCAAAATATTGCACTATCGGGCCGGCTCGGTTCCAATATGGAGTTTGATGCTGTTCAGACCAACCTCTCCTACCTCTTTTTCAAGAAGAGTTATTATGATATTTTTACGGGAGTTGGAGTTCGTCGTGCGGCTGTGTTCAATATCCCATCCATCGATTTTTCTGAGAGTACAATTCTTAGCGGTCCTCCAAGTGTACCTACTTCTTGGGGAGTGACTAAAATATTTACACCCACTTTCATGGAAGTTAACCTTTCAACAACGATGATAATGCAGTGGAGGCCGAAATGGTTTGTCCAGCTCCGCTACGGCTACGGCGTGGGAAAAGTACAGTTTTACCGGAGCGATAGTTTGGAAGATGAGCCATCAGGAACTGGAGCAACTTCCATGTACGGCGTGGGCATCAAGTTCATTCGTGAGTCGGATACGGCCGCTCGTTATGCTTGGGGATTTGAACTACGCCACTACTTTGCCAAAGTGGATAACATCAGCGATCCGCAGGAAGTCACTCCCATTACCGGGATGCAGCTTCCGCAAGTGGGAATTTATTTCAGCTTCGGAGCGTTCTACGGCGGCGGTAAAACCATCGGCGATGAAGCGAAGAAGTATTATCTGGATTCCGATTACGTAACTGCCAAACGTAAGTTTAATCAGTTCATTGATCAGCATCCGAAGCACGCCCGTGTACGTCGAGCGGAAAAGCTCATCGAAATCTGTAATCTCCGCATTCCTGAACAGCTTTACTCTGAAGGGAAGAGGCTAGAAGCTCGGGATATGCTGGTGGAAGCGCTGGACAAATATATTGAAGCTGAACGGACGGCAGTGGAACCTTTTAAGAAAAAACTCCAGATGAAAATTGAGACCATTGCCGGATTTTACATCGAGATCGCTGATTCTCTTTTTTCTCTGGGCAGGGATGATGATGCTCTCAGTTACGCCCGGCGAGCAGCTGTAATTTCTCTTAAAGGAAAGGAATTCCTGCGCAAACTTGAGGCACGGATTACCATCCAGCATGGGAAGGATCTTGCTTCACGGGGAGTTTATTCGCTAGCGCTGGAAAAGTACTCTAAAGCCCTTACCATGGCACCGGAATTAGGAGTTGAGATACGAGGTTTGGAATTGAAAACAGCCGTGGGAATGCTGGAGGATGTGAATCAAGCTCAAGATGAGGCCGGTTTACGGCTAGCTATTCTCTCTTTTTACAAGGCACAGGAGATTCTAGGGAAAAAGGACGAGGAGTTTGAAAACGTTCGTGAACAGTTGGAGGCCCAGCTATTTAGCTTAGACAGGCTAAGAGTGGATCAATTGAAGGAATCGTATGCTAATGAAGCGAGAGTTGATCTCGCCTGGCGCCGGATGCCGAAAGTGGAGATCGGAATGCTGGTGTCAGAAGTGAGCAAAATCCTTGGCGAGCCTGCGGAGATCATCGAAAAGGTAGATGAGAAAGGTCTAAATTACCAACTTTGGATCTATCGATTCCCGGAAAGGGGGGAGGCGTATTTTTCTTTTGAAGATTATCTACTATTTAAAATAGAAGAAAAATAACTAAGGTCAGTAGTTCTGTGGGGATCCGTATTATAGAAACATGTTAAAACGATTGCTACTGACAGCTTCTTCCACCTATTTTCTTCTCGTGAAAACTATCAAAATTACGTCTCTTATTCTACTATTGGTGCTGACTCCATTGATTGTTTCCGCTCAATCTGAGGACATTGATGAAGATATTCAGTTCCGTTCTAGGGAATTAGACCGATTGAGACAGGAGATTGAGAATTTCCGACATCGAATTAAGAGTACAGCCGATCAGGAAAAGAGTACTGAGACCAAGATACAAGAGTTAGATGAAGAGATCTCTTTGATTCGAAATCTCTTATATCGTTTAAGGAAAGAAGAGAAGTCAAAGGAATCGGCGATAAAAAAAGCTGAAGCGCTGATTCAAGAGAAAGAAAAAGAGTTTGATGAGCTTCGTGACAAATACACACGTCGGGTAGTGAATATTTATAAAACCGGCAGACCTTCAGATCTGGAAATGATAATCAACCGTGATAGCTGGCGTGATCGGGTCTATCGGGAAGAGTATCTAAAGGTCATCTCACAATATGATCGTGAGCTAGCGTCTAAGATTCAACAAGTCATAGCTCAGATAGACGCAGAGAAAAAAACTCTGGAGAGGGCGCTGGAAGATATCCAAAAAATAGATTCTGAAAAAACATCGCAGAAATTGTGGTTGGAAAAAAAGAGAAGTATGCGAAATCGAGAACTTGCGAATCTGAAAAGAAATAAGCAGGAATTATTTCGGGAATTGGAGGATCGCCAGGAAGCTGCCAGACAGATGGAAACGATTATCGCTCGACTGGAACGTGAGAAAGAAAACCGCATAAAGGAACTTGAACGGAGACGAAGAGAAGATTCTCTTCTGGCTGGCGGAGATTTTTCTGCTATGAAAGGAAGTCTCCCCTGGCCAGTTGATGGACCCGTTATTTCAAAATTTGGAAGCCATAAGAATCCAACGTTGAAGACTATTACCGAAAACACAGGTGTTGACATCAAAAGCAATGCGGGCAGTGAAGTTCAAGCCGTCTTTAGCGGGATTGTTACAACTGTAACCTACATTCGTGGTTACGGTAACACAGTTATAATAGATCATGGAGGAGGTTTCTATACGGTTTATACCCATGTGGAAGATGTGGAAGTTGATGAGAATGCATTCGTTCGAGCCAGGCAGATCATCGCTCATGTCGGTAAATCAGATTCGGGAAGCAGTTCGAAACTTCACTTTGAGATATGGAGTAACCGAGAAAAACTAAATCCGGAGCATTGGCTGGGTAAAGGATGATTTTGAATAAGCTGATAGGACAGGAGAAAATCTGGGAGCGCCTGGTGACTGCGTATGAGAACGATCATATAGCAGGAGCTTATCTGTTTCACGGTCCTTCAGGAGTCGGCAAAGAAGGGACTGCCTTACGCTTTTCCGGACTGGTTAATTGCAAGGCAGAGGGAAGTGCTCTTTGTGGAGAATGTTCATCGTGTGCAAAGTTTAACACATTACAGCATCCCAATTTGACCCTCATCGTACCGCTGCCTAAAGACAGAGTTATTAATAAAAAAGATCCTCCTGCGAAGGCTCTAAAAGATGAAACGATTACTGCATTAGCAGAGCTCATTGCAGCCAAAGCAAAAGATCCTTATGAAAAAATCCGGCTGCCTCGATCCAATACAATTTTAATTAATTCCGTTCGAGAAGTAAGAGAAAAAATATATCTAAAGGCGATGGAACCCGGTAGGAAAATGGTAGTAATCTTTGATGCGGATCTGTTGATGACTGGAGATGGTTCATCCGCAAATGCTCTTTTGAAAATACTTGAGGAACCGCCACAAGAGACTTCCTTCATATTGACAACAGATTTTCCAGAACGACTGGTGGAAACCATTGGATCACGATGTCAGCAGGTCTTTTTTCCTCCGATTCAAACAGAGACAGTGGCAAAACATCTACAAGAATCTTTAGATAAACCTACCGAAGAAGCCAAGTTAATTGCTCATCTTGCACAGGGGAATACCCGGATGGCAAAACATCTCGCAAAACAGGACTTGGAGGAAGTGCAAAACCAACTGTTATCCCTTGTAAAATGGTTGACACAACCTTCTGAGGAAAACTGGCGCTCATTTACGCATCATGCTGCCTCAACCTACCGAACCAATCCTCAGGAATTGAATTTTCACTTTCAGCTCCTCAGCTATTGGTTCCGAGATGCCCAACTTATCCAGAAAATGAATGGGGATGCTCATATTATTCTGGAAGGAATGGAGAAGTCATTAAGGAATTTTGTGAAAAGCTTTCCTGCCGGTGACTTCGCAAGTATTGTAAAAGAATTGGAGACGTGTTCCAGTTCGCTTTCCCGTAACTATAGCCTAAATTTAGTGATCACTAATTTGTTGTTCGATATTCAGGAAAGTCTGCAAGGAGTAGCGGGATAGAGAAATGAAAAAATTCTACATCACCACACCTATCTATTACGTCAATGATGAGCCGCATATCGGTCACGCCTACACGACTATACTGGCGGATGTCCTTTCGCGCTACCATCGAGAAGCCGGGGACGAGGTCTTCTTCCTGACCGGGACCGACGAGCATGGCCAGAAAGTTTCTCAAGCCGCCAGCGAGCGAGGAGTTGAACCGAAGAAGCACTGTGATGAAATGGTGATCCGGTTCCAGAATATGTGGAAAAAGCTCCATATAGAGAACGACCATTTTATCCGGACGACAGATAAAGATCACCAAGAGGTAGTTAAAGAAATCCTCCAACAGATTTACGACAGCGGCGATATCTATTTTGATGAATACACCGGACTCTATTGCGTCGGTTGCGAACGTTTTTATACCGAGAAAGAATTGGTAGATGAGAAATGTCCTCAACATCAAGAGTCGCTGAAAGAGATTAAGGAGACAAATTACTTTTTCCGCATGAGCAAATATCAGCAGCAGTTGATTGACTACATCAATGAACATCCAGAGTTTATTTTACCCAAAACTCGGCGTAATGAAGTTCTCGGCTTTCTGCGCCAGCCGTTAGGCGATCTCTGCATTTCCCGCCCGAAATCGCGCTTGTCATGGGGGATTGAGCTACCATTCGATTCAGATTACGTCACTTATGTCTGGTTTGATGCGCTGCTGAACTATGTTAGCGGAATCGGCGCAAAAAAAGATGATAAGCAGTTTGCCAAGTGGTGGCCAGCCGATTATCACCTCATCGGTAAAGATATTTTGACGACGCATTGTGTTTACTGGCCCACTATGCTTTTCGCTGCGGGGATTCCCCAACCGAGGACTATCTTCGCTCACGGCTGGTGGCTTAGTGATGAGTTCAAGATGTCTAAGTCACTTGGTAACGTTATTAAGCCGCTCGATCTTATCGACCGATATGGAGTGGATCCTGTCCGCTATTTTCTGATGCGTGACATGGTTCTTGGACAAGACAGCAACTTTTCTCCGGATGGATTTGCGCTGCGCTACAATAGCGATTTGGCTAACGATTTGGGGAATTTAGTCGGGAGGATCAGTACACTTGTTCGCCGCCACTTTGACGGGAAAATCCCCGAACCGGGAGAGCAGAGCAGAGAAGAGACTCAACTAGTAGAATCGGGTAGTACTCTTGCCGTCGAGGCGATTGAACTCATTCACGAAATGAAGATGAATGATGCTGTGGAAACGGTGATGGAGTATGTCCGTTCTATCAACCGTTATATGGAGAAACTAATGCCGTGGAAACTGATAAAGTCAGACAAGGCTGCGGCAGGAACCGTTCTCTATCACGCGGCAGAGTCACTCCGGATTGCCCTTCAGCTTTTGCATCCCATCATGCCGGTGAGGACGGCCAAAATTCTGGGTATGATCGGTGCCTCAGTTACCGAATTGAAATCACCATGGGGACAACTGAAGTCCGGAAGTAAACTGAGTGAATTTGAAGTTCCTTTTCCGAGAATAGAATTGAATCAAAAAACAAAACAAGCGAAGGAGTAAGAGATGTCCGACGATCGTATTTCCATAGATGATTTTGCCAAGGTGGAGCTTAAAACTGCTGAGGTTTTAGAAGTAGAGAAAGTGGAAGGGGCAGATAAATTGCTTAGGCTCCAGATTAAAATTGGAGAAGAAAACCGTCAGATTGTTGCTGGGATAGCAGAGCATTACTCCCCGGAAGAATTAGTAGGGAAGAAGATTGTTGTGGTAGCCAATCTAAAACCAGCAGTCATTCGAGGTGTAGAATCTAATGGGATGCTACTCGCAGTCAGCACAAATGATTCTGTGGTATTGGTAACTCCCGAAGATACTGACGTGCCAAGCGGACTTAAAGTTTCGTGATTTTCTATTTTAATTTATGATTGTAAATATATGGTACAGGTGAATTTTTCTTTAATCGAAAATAGTAAATCGAAAAACAAAAATTGCTGATCGACACTCACGCTCACCTTTACTATCCTGATTTAAAAAGTCAACTTGATGATGTAATCTTCCGTGCCAGCGAGGTTGGTGTAGAACAAATTATCTGTGTAGGAACTGACTTGGATTCATCAAAGAAATCCATCGCTATCGCTGAAAAGTATCCCACTGTTTTTGCAACTGTAGGAGTTCATCCTCACGATGCTAAAGATGTTTCAGCTGATTTCATCGAAGAATTAAGGAAGTTGGCAGCGCACGAAAAGGTGGTGGCAATCGGTGAGATGGGACTCGATTTCTTTAGGAATCTTTCGCCACCGGATGTGCAGAGTGTTGTCTTTCGGCAGCAGCTCGAACTGGCCAATGAACTAGATATCCCGGCAGTAATTCATAATCGTGATGCTGACGAAGCACTGTTGGCTATTTTGAAAGAAGTCACACCGAAACGTGGCGTAGTCCACTGTTTCTCTAGTGGCGTGGAAACAGCAAGGTCGATTCTCGATTTAGGAGTGATAATATCATTTACCGGTACGGTCACGTTTGGGAAGAACCATAATGAATCGGTGCTGAAAGCTATTGATCTGGAAGATTTTATGTTGGAGACCGACTGTCCATTCCTGGCACCTATTCCCAATCGAGGAAAATTGAATGAGCCGGCTAATATCCCACATATCGCTCAGCAGATAGCAGAGATCATAGGTGTCTCAGTCGAAGAAGTTGCTGAAAAGACAACACGCACAGCACAACAATTTTTTAGACTTCCAAGATGAAACACCGTGCTCGCAAACAGTGGGGACAAAACTTTCTGAAAGACAGCAATCTCCTCAACAAACTGGTTGCTC
Source organism: Fidelibacterota bacterium UBA7300 (assembly GCA_002471865.1). GTDB lineage: Bacteria > Fidelibacterota > Marinisomatia > Marinisomatales > UBA2128 > UBA2128. Next base: position 13,747 of record DKQU01000101.1, read on the forward strand.
TCATTGATCCGAAGCCGGAGGACTTAATCTTGGAAATTGGTCCTGGTAAAGGAGCGTTAACCAAAAAGTTATCTCAGAAAGTCTCTAAACTCACTGCGGTTGAGATAGATGAGAGACTGTACTCAACTCTTGCCAGTCAAAAGGAGCTAACAAATTGCACATTTATCAATGATGATTTTTTGCAGACTTCTTGGAGTGAATATGGGTTTGGAAGCCAGGGAATTAGGGTCGTCGGTAATATTCCCTACAACATCACTTCTCCCATTATTTTCGAATTACTCAAAAATCGGTCAAAATGGAAAGATGCTCACCTGATGGTCCAGAAAGAGGTAGCAGATCGGCTGGCTGCTAAGTCGGGAGGTAAAGAGTACGGACGACTTACAGTAATGGTCCAATCCCAGGCAGACGTGGAAAAGCTTATCAGCATTCCACCGGATGTATTTGTACCTAAACCGAAAGTAGATTCTATCTTCATCTGCATAAAGCCTCATAGTCGATATGAAATGGACAAAAATATGTATGCCCGGTTTGATGCTGTTGTCCGGGCGGCATTTGGTCAGCGAAGGAAGATGTTACGGAATTCGCTAGCTGATTTTGATCTGACCAAAGTTAAATCCATCGATTTCGACCGCAGACCGGAGACGCTTTCCGTGGATGAATTCGTTTTATTATCAAATAAAATTGGTTGGATTAATCCGGTCGAAATACCTAGCTGAGTTCAGAAAATATTCCTAGAAAAAATAATTACTCTGCCCCTTGATTGGTAAAATTATAAGGTGTAATATTCTTTGCTTTATGGTTATCAAAACACGAGGGAAAAGGGGGAAACTTAATGCCTAGTGATTCCAATAGAAGTTTAAGCCGTTATCTTGAAGAGATCGGAAAATATGAACCACTTCCGCCAGTCCGTGAAATTGAGCTGGCACAACGGGTAAAGCAGGGAGATCAGATTGCTTTAAATGAACTTACTGAAGCAAATCTCCGTTTTGTAGTCTCTGTAGCTAAGGATTACCAGGGACAGGGTTTACCACTCACGGATCTTATCAATGAAGGGAACCTCGGATTGATTAAAGCTGCTGAGCGGTTTGATGAAACTCGCGGATTTAAATTCATTTCCTATGCAGTTTGGTGGATTCGCCAATCGATTTTACAGGCACTTGCAGAGCATTCTCGAATAGTGCGTCTGCCGCTGAATCGTGTGGGTACAATCAGCAAGATTACCAAGACAGCGGAAGATCTTGAGTCTGAATACGAACGGCCGCCTAATGAAGACGAGATTGCTAAGCAGCTGGAAATGCATTCTGAAGAGGTCACGGATGCAATTCGGATTTCCCGTCGGCATCATTCTCTTAATGCTCCGTTCCGTGATGGTGATAAGAATTCCCTCATGGACGTGATTGAGGATGGGAATCAGCGTCCTCCGGACACCAAACTAATGTCTGAATCTCTAAAAGAGGAGATCAAAAGCTGTCTGGACTCTCTTAAGGATCGGGAACGCGATGTAATCAAGATGTACTTTGGAATTGAGCGAGACTATGCCCTGACATTGAATGAGATCGGGGAAGAGTTCAGTCTTACGCGAGAACGTGTACGGCAGATTAAGGAAAAGGCAATCCGTCGGCTCCGTCACAAATCCCGAAGTAAAAGCTTGCGGACCTATCTTGGATAAGGGAGGGGGTGTAATCGTTGATTTCAGTTGATATCAGAAAAGGTGAGACTTTGGAAAGGGCTTTACGCCGCTTCAAAAAGAAATACGAAAAGGCGGGGATCCTGCGTGAGGTACGGAATAAATCATATTACCTCAAACCTAGTGCAGCAAGGCGCGTTAGTAAGAGTCGTCGCTACTAACCTTTCATTAAATCCATAAAAATAAGAAATCCAGGCTTCGGTCTGGATTTTCTTTTTTAGATTGACACATGGTTGTGATTATGAATTTAAGTTATTAACAACGGAGCTTTGTAATGCTTATAGAGAGCATATCCGGAGTACGTGGAATTGTACCTACAGATATAAACAACGATTTAGTCTCAGCATACGCCTCAGCGTTTCATCTCTTACTGCCGGAAGGGTCAGTAATTCTTGGTCGTGATACTCGTCCGTCAGGTTTTGAACTTATTTCTTCACTCACAGAACAACTTATTTCTAAAGGTCGAGATGTCCTCGATTGCGGAATTTGCACAACGCCTACGCTACAATTTGTTGTTGAAGATACGGATGCGGTGGGAGGTATCATGGTAACTGCCAGTCATAATCCTTCTAAGTGGAACGGACTCAAATTTGTTGCTAAAGATGGATGTTTCTTGAATGCTCAGCAGTTTGCTGATCTCCTTTCACATTTGGAAAGTGACGAAGATGGCAAACCTGAGTTTAAAGGCGTTTACAACGGATTTGAGCAAGCCGAAAGGCGACATGTTGATAGAGTTTTGCATATTGATTTTATTAAAGTTGATACTATTCGAGA
>DKQU01000101.1:16579-20707 GCA_002471865.1 Fidelibacterota bacterium UBA7300
CCGTACTTATTGAAGAAGCTGGGATGTGATGTGATTCCAGTACATTGTGATCCCCAAGGAGGATTTCCAAGAGGAACTGAGCCGTTGCCGGAAAATCTGGAGGATCTGTGCAACGCAGTAAGGGAGCATGAATGTGATCTTGGATTTGCCACGGACCCTGATGGCGACCGACTTGCAGTAGTAGATGAGAGAGGTGATCCGTTGGGAGAGGAATACACTTTGGTTTTGGCTGCGGATGATTTTCTTTCCCGTGGAGAACTCCCGGAAACTATCGTTACCAATCTTTCTACTACATTGGCTGTAGAAAAGGTAGCAAAACTGCATGGCGGATATGTGGAGCGAACTGCTGTGGGTGAAATCAACGTGGTTGAACGGATGAAGGCATCGGGCGCCCGGCTAGGCGGCGAAGGGAACGGCGGAGTTATCCTGAAAGATGTCCACCTGGGGAGGGATTCGCTGGTTGGAGCGACCATGATTTTGAATCGATTGGCGAAAGAAGAAAACCCTTTAAGCAGCATTTACGCCTCATTACCTCAATTCACAATCGTGAAAGATAAAGTTGACATCTCCGGTCTGGATTCCGATGAACTTCTCTCAACAATCGCCGAGCAGTTTCCAGAAGCAGAAAAAAATATGGAGGATGGACTGAAACTCATCTGGTCGGATCGGTGGATTCACGTCCGGAAGTCGAATACGGAGCCAATCGTCAGGATTTACGCTGAAGCATCCACTATTGGCGAAGCTGAGTCATTGGTGGATAGTGTCAGGAAATTGGACATTTTACGGGATAGGTGACTTGTCTTGAAAGAAGTCATTTATCAGGTTAAATTCTGTGTGTACGTACATTCAGATTTCAGAATAAAATAAATGACAGTTGCCATTAAATCGGGAGTGAGAACTGTAGCGTCCATTCTGGACAATGCACGATCTGTTGATCAAATTGGAGCTGAAGAACGTGTTTCCAGACTCTTCAAACGGAGCATAAAAAAGGAGTCAAAAATGGCAGTTCTACAAATGACTCTGAGCATGATCGATCTTACCACGCTGGAAGGAAAGGACTCTCCTGGCAAAGTAAAACAGCTCTGCTACAAGGCAGCACATCTCCACGACAAGTTCCCTGGATTGCCCTCAGTAGCAGCGATCTGTGTCTATCCAACAATGGTAGCTGTGGCAAAAAATGAACTCAAAGGGACCGGAATCAGAACGGCATCAGTTGCAACAGGATTTCCCAGCGGGATGACTTCACAGGATGTGAAACTCAATGAAGTGAGGAAGGTAGTAGATGACGGTGCTGATGAAGTTGACATGGTCATCTCTCGAGGACATTTTTTGAAAGGGGACTATCAACATGTTTATGATGAAATTGCCTCCGTAAAGGAAGCGTGTGGAAATACAGAATTGAAAGTGATCCTCGAGACCGGAGAGCTGCAGACTTTAGATAAAGTGAGGCGAGCCAGTGATATTGCCATGGAGGCGGGAGCCGACTTCATCAAGACATCTACCGGAAAAGTGAAGCCCGCAGCGACGCCGCCAGTCGTATTGGTAATGCTGGAAGCTATCCGCGATTATTACTACCGGACGGGAAGGAAAGTGGGGATGAAACCGGCAGGTGGAATATCAACCGCAAAACAGGCGATCCAGTATCTGGTCATGCTCCGGGAGACGCTGGGGAAGAGTTGGCTGACTCCCGATCTCTATCGCATCGGCGCCAGCAGTCTCGCTAATGATGTTTTGATGCAGATCATGAAACAATCTACCGGCGTCTATCAGTCCATCAACTATTTTTCTATTGATTAGACATGGGACAAGCTAAAACAAAAATCAATTTCGATTCTGACTGGAGCTACGATCCGGCTCCTCAAGCCACCGATTTCATAAAACTTCAGGAACGGTACGGCCTGTATATAGACGGGAAGTTTAAACCGTCTGAGAATGGTCGTAGTTTTCATACCATCAACCCTGCCACCGAGGAGAAGCTGGCTGAAGTTTCTGAGGCATCAGAGAAGGATGTGAACCGGGCCGTCCGGTCTGCGAAAGAAGCGTACGAGAAAGTGTGGTCCAAGATATCGCCCAAGGAGCGTGGGAAGTATGTCTATCGCATAGCTAGACTGATTCAGGAGCGAGCACGGGAGTTTGCTGTCATAGAAACTATGGACGGCGGGAAGCCTATCCGGGAGTCTCGGGATATTGACATTCCGCTGGCGGCGGCACACTTTTTCTACTATGCCGGCTGGGCAGATAAACTTGATTACGCTTTCCCCGGCAGGAAAACAAAACCGCTGGGTGTAGCCGGACAGATCATCCCGTGGAACTTTCCACTACTGATGGCAGCATGGAAAATTGCGCCGGCAATAGCTACAGGAAATACTGTTGTACTCAAACCGGCTGAGACGACACCGCTGACAGCACTTAAACTGGCGGAAGTGATTCAGGAGGCTGACCTGCCGCCGGGAGTGGTGAACATCATCACCGGCGCGGGAGAGACAGGATCGCACCTTGTGAATCACCCGAAGGTGAACAAAATCGCCTTCACCGGCTCGACGGAAGTGGGGAAGATCATTCAGAAGTCACTGGCCGGAACAGGCAAAAGCTACACTCTGGAGCTGGGCGGGAAAGCGGCTAATATCATCTTCGAAGACGCTGCCATTGATCAAGCGGTAGAAGGGATCATAAACGGTATCTTTTTCAATCAGGGGCACGTTTGCTGTGCCGGCAGTCGTCTCTTTGTCCAGGAAAGTATCGCTGATGAACTGTTAAGAAAACTTCAAGACCGTATGGCAACGCTTATCGTGGGAGATCCGCTGGATAAGAACAGTGACATCGGCGCCATTAATTCGAAGGATCAGCTTGAGAAAATTAAATTTTTCGAAAAAATCGGAGTGAAAGAAGGGGGTTCTATCTATCAACCAGACTGCACTTTGCCGAAGAAAGGATTCTGGTACCCGCCCACCCTGTTCACCGACGTCTCACAGTCCCACCGTGTTGTTCAGGAGGAGATTTTTGGTCCCGTGCTGGCCATCCAGACCTTCCGGACAGTGGACGAGGTAATTCAAAAAGCGAACAATACTCCTTACGGACTCTCAGGTGGCGTATGGACAGAAAAGGGTTCCAAGTATTTCAAGGTGACGAAAGCGATTCGAGCCGGCGTCATCTGGGCCAACACTTTCAATAAATTTGATCCTGCCTCACCCTTCGGCGGCTACAAAGAGAGCGGCGTTGGGAGAGAAGGGGGCATCTCCGGATTATCAGCTTACGTGGAACTGGTGTGATGGCTAAACGAATGGACGTACGCAAGACTTACAAACTCTACATCGGAGGGAAATTCCCCCGGACCGAGTCGGGTCGTTACTACAAGTGGAGTAGCACTAAGGACGATGAAGTTGTGAATATCTGTCTCGGTTCCCGGAAAGATTTCCGTGATGCCGTAGTTGCCGCCCGGAAAGCGTTTGATCCGTGGCAGAGCCGTACCGCTTACAATCGGGGACAGATACTTTACCGAATTGGCGAAATGCTGGAAGGGCGCCGGGATCAGTTTTTGGCAGAGTTGACACTTCAAGGTGTCTCAAAGCGGGAAGCGACACGAGAGATGAACGCAGCCATTGATCGCCTCATTTATTATGCCGGCTGGGCGGATAAGTACCAGCAACTATTTTCCAGTGTGAATCCTGTGGCTCAGCCGTATTTCAACTATTCCACCTCGGAAGCGACCGGAGTGGTGAGCATCGTCGCGCCGGAAGAGTCATCTATGCTTGGGCTCGTGACGGCCATTGCGCCGGTCATCGTAGGCGGGAACTCCTGCGTGGTGTTGGCTTCTCATTCAAAACCACTATGCTCCATCTCATTCGCCGAGGTGCTCCAGACATCTGACGTACCGCCGGGAGTGGTGAACATTCTAACCGGGCAGCGTTCGGAACTTTTGGAGCAGTTTGCCTCCCATATGGATGTGAATGCCGTTAGCTATTTTGGTGATGACTCCGGTGAGATCAAGACAGTGGAAGAAAACGCTTCCCTAAATGTAAAACGGGTCGCTATTCTGCTGGAAAAAGATTTTCAAAAGAGTGACGCTCAGGGACCTTACCGTATTCTCAAAACTCAGGAGATAAAAACTACGTGGCATCCCATGGGAGT
>DKQU01000101.1:21040-23624 GCA_002471865.1 Fidelibacterota bacterium UBA7300
TTTTATTTCTTTCTTAAGTAGAGTAGATACCTCAAGGAGACAAATATTATTTCCTGATGCTCTTTCAGAGATTTCAATAGCTTTAAAGTTTGAACCGGATTGTCCTTTGATAAAGAAGAAAGCTGAAGAAATTGTAGCCGATTTCAGTGACTTCTATAAAGGTATGGTCCTTGGCATTATTTTTCAATACCTAAAAAAGTGGAGGAGTTATGAATAGTACTCAACAGTTTAAAGACAAGTATGAAATCCAAGAGGACACTTTAAAGGATTTAATTACAAGTGCTCTAAAAGCAACTCTCAATGATGTTTTAGCGAAAAAGACGAAAGGTAATTCTGGAGAGGACCATCACTATCATAGTCAAAACTGGGTAAAGCAATTTGCACTTAAAATAGAACAGCATTATGATGAAGAGGATTTGGTATCTTTTTTCAATAGAAGAGAGCCAAAACTTAATATCAAATCATCTCTTGATGATGTTAAAGAATTCTTATTTGATATTACTGTAGCAAAAATCAATCCCATAGATGGATCACCCTTATCCTATATTTCAGAACCAATTTGGCAAATTGAGTCTGAGTTTAAAATGCTTTTAAAAGAGACTTTAAAAGACTTTCAAAAACTAATTTCAGGGAATGCACCATATAAAATGATGGTTGGTCCATTAAATACAAAAAACGATTCTTTAAAGTATCGGGAAATTACACAAGTACCTGCTTCCCATATTTCAGAAGATCTCTACTTTTTATTCATAACTCATCCAGAAAATTGGGAAATTGATGAAGAGATACTTTGGAAACTTTATAAATGGAATGGGAAGGATTGGGGTAAGGTCATTAAAGAAAATGAATGGAAAATATAGAATGAAGTCATTCCGACTTTCTAAATCCAAATACCTCTCCGGTCTCCAGTGCCATAAACGACTCTGGCTGGAAATACATAAACCTGAATTAGCACCTCCTCCACCTCCGGGTCAGCAGAGAATATTTGACCAGGGGACAACGGTTGGTGAATTGGCAACGGAGGATTTCCCTGATGGTGTACTCATTGAAGCAGATTACTTGAATATCCCTGAAGCCACGAAACAGACTGAAGAAGCATTGGCTAACTCTGCAGATGTCATATTCGAAGGCTGTTTCACACATGATAATGTTCTTGTTCGACCAGACATTATTCTGCGGAATGATCTTGGCAGCTGGAATATGATCGAGGTTAAATCGTCAACCAGTGTCAAAAAGGAAAACATTCATGATGTAGCTGTTCAAACGTGGGTACTCCGGGGATACGGGTTAGAAGTGGAGCGGGTTTTCTTGAAGCATATTAATCGGGAATGTGTCTATCCGGATCTATCCAATCTTTTCAAGACGGAAGATATCACTGAGCCTGTTGAGGCTGTTTTGTCAACAATCCCCAATAAACTTTCAGAGTACAAATCTATGTTGGTAAAGCACGAACCAAATAATTCAATTGGAGGGCACTGCAGCAATCCTTATGATTGTCAATTCATTGATTATTGTTGGAAAGATGTGCCGGAATATTCCATTTTCAACGTTCCTTGCCTGCGCTGGCCGATCAAAGAGCGATTGATACAGGGAAACCACTTTACCATTGACCAACTCCCAACTGAAATTCCACTTGGTAACAAGCAAAAGGAATATGTAGAAAGTCTTGAGCAAAGAAAGTCGATCGTTAACCGGGATGGTATCAGTGACAAATTGGATGAGCTTGAATACCCGCTCTATTTTTTGGATTTTGAGACCGATAATCCCGCTGTACCTAGGTTTGACGGGATGCATCCCTACGAACTGTTTCCGTTTCAGTACAGTTGTCACATTATTAGCAGGGATGGAAAAGTCATCCACAAAGAGTATTTGCACGAGTCAAAAAGTGACCCAAGAAAGTTGCTGGCAGAAGCTTTAGTAAAGGCCATTGGTAAAAAAGGAACGGTGATAGCATATTATGTTCCATTCGAGAGGGGCGTACTCAACAGCTTGGTGGAGTGGTTCCCGGAGCATAGCGTGGCTCTTGGATCAATTGCTGATCGCTTATGGGATCAATTGGATATTTTCAAAAAATACTACATAGATTATAGATTCAAAGGTTCCAACAGTCTTAAAAATGTGCTGCCGGTAATTGTACCTTCAATGAATTATGAAAACCTTGCTGTGAGTGATGGTTCCGAGGCTCAAGTTACCTGGAATGAAATGATTCGATCGCCTGAGACTGATGAAAAAAGTAAACTGATTAATGAATTAAAAGAATATTGTGGGCAGGATACCATGGCAATGGTGGAGATACATTATCACCTAAACAGGTTAATCGGTTTCCCGTTTCCATCAGAAGATAAGCCAGAAGTGATTGTGTAAGGATTTTTCGGAAGCTTCTTAAAAAGCATTAAAATAGCCTTCTTGCGAGGGTTTTTTCATTACAGGAACGAGCTTAATGCACTCCTGAGCAACCTGGTTTTCTTTGCTCTCTTTCCCGCCTTTCTTCTGTTAATTTACACCCATGTCTGAAGTAAAATTAAATCCCATCAAAGCCGACAGTGAACTTGAGCTTACAGTAGAATCCCTCGCCTACGGCGGG
>DKQU01000106.1 GCA_002471865.1 Fidelibacterota bacterium UBA7300
GAATAATGGAAGATATTCAAGAGCGTGATGATTTGTTAGCAGGGCAAGAAGAGAAGAAATATCGTTGGTGGCTGGCTCGTGATCTCATGGAGATGGGGATTGTTCTAGCAGTTATTGCATTTGTCGTGGTGATATATATCCCCAAATCAATTTGGATAGAGGAAACTGAGATAGAAGATCAAAGTCACGGTCAAATGCTTAATATCAACAAGATACTGAATTTTTATGAGGAGTTCACAGGAGAAAGAACAGAAGACGCAGAATGGGCAATTAAGGTAGTTAATGCAGTAAGGGATTCTGTTGTGGCAGACTCACTGTTTAGTGATCATCCCAGAATAATTAACTTAGACAACCGTGAAATTGAGGTAACTGTTCCCAAGTCTTTCATCTGGATGAAACCTGACCGCCGACTGGGTGAAAATCCTCTTGCCCAACATGTAAGATATATTACTACATACGATACTTCTTTTGGGCATCTAGGAGCTCGCAAAGATACTATCGTGGATAAAATATTCAGTGTGGTTGTAGAAGATCGCTCGGAGGATCCTGATAATTCAGCCACATGGTTCAAAGACACTTCATTTATTAGGGCACATAAACTGGCATTGTTCAAAGCTTCACTTGATACATTCAATAGCTATTACGTGGGTATTGCAGACACGAGTAAGTCTGAACATGTTGAATTGATTCACTATTATGATCGCTTTAGGCCTGATGAATCCGTTCTCAATTTTCCTCTCAGTGATGAGCGATATATAATTCGTGTAGATTCTGAAAAAGTGGTTATCAAAGTTCCTGATAAGGAATACTCTGAACGAAGGTATTTCCTCTTTACATTCAATCCTGACGTAAAAGATGACAGCATTTCTAACGGTTATCCGAGTTGGGTTCACTAATACATGATTGCAATTTCTATAAAGGATGGACAACTTCGCTACGGCAGGTTTTCTGCAGTAGGTAAAGGAGTTGAACTTGAACTAGTTAACCAAGCCAAAGTATCTTCATCAGAATTATCAAACATAATAGGCACTTTATCAAAAGAGATTACAATGGAAGGAGAGGATATCTTTATTTCCCTTGGAGAAGAATATATTCAGTGCGATATGGTGTCGATGGAATCAGGTCTTGAGCTATCTGAAATTGAACATTTTATTAAATGGCAAATGGAACAGAAATACGGCTCATTATGGCCGGGAATGAAATATTTTTTCCAGGAAATTCGAGAAGATGAAAATACTATTATGGTGGCAGTAAGTGTTATCCGAGGGTCAATTCAAACAGAAATAAGAACTGCAATAGAGAACGCTAAAGGGACTCCTATTTGGATGGAAGCGGATATATTTTCTCTCAGCCGTGTGTTGGATGAATTAGACGATGGTCGTAAAAGAGGTGTTGCACTATTCGAGCCTTACGGAAATACGATTAGGGCGCTCTTTCATGACAAAGGCCAGTTAGCAGCTTTAGCAGAATTTGCTATTACAAAAGAAGACTTTCAATTAAAGACTGTTAGAGGAGATGGTGAATTTGTTAAGAAATATATTGAAGAGTTTGAACGTTATATAAGTAATAATGAATTAGATTCCGATGTCCATCTGTACCTAGCTGGTCAATTACCACCTCATACAGAAAATTTTGTTCCTGAAGAAGCGATAGAGATTATGTCACCTGTGTTACCCTTTTCGGAAGAAAATAGAGCGGGTCATTTTGCCGGTGACGGCTCGTTTTCTTCTATTCTTGGCCTTTCATTTAGGAGCATGAACCATGCCTGATTTAAATCTCTTTGGTGAAAGCGGTTTTCAAAATGTTTCTAAAACTGAAGTCATTCTAGATAATACCCAAAAACAGAAACGTGATGAAATACCAGTAAAATCACAAAAAGATAAGAAAAAGCCAAAAGAAGAACCCAAGAAATCTTTAACGTGGGAATCTATTATAGCATTTTTACTGGCGGTTGGAATAGGTGCTTCCGTTGTATGGTACCTTCGATACAGATCAGATGTGAAAACCACTATTACTGAATTATCCATTGAAGAGTTTCATAATACCGATTCTGGTTCTGAATAGATGAGTACTTCCATACTTGCAGGAAGTTTGAAAGGGAGACAACTAAACACAGGGCGTAGTCTTGATATAAGACCAACATCTTCCCTAGTTCGAGAGAGTATATTTAATATTCTTGGCAACATTAGAGATGATAAAGTATTGGATCTTTACTCAGGTGCTGGTACCCTCGGTTTTGAAGCAATTAGTCGAGGCGCAGGTTCAGTGACGTTTGTTGATAGCAATGTTGAGGCTATTGGTATAATAAGAATGAATGCTCAACTATTTCTAGAAGCTTCCCTAAATATTGAACGTCAAGATTCCATGAGTTTTCTATCAAACTGTGGCATTTATGATATCATTCTGGCTGATCCTCCATATGGGAAAGCTAATCTTGATGATCTTGCTCAGAGATCTATGAAAAGACTTAAGAGAAATGGTATTATTATTATTGAAACCTCCAAGAATGAAAATTGGCAACCGGCTGGGGCGAGAATTAAAACCTATGGTGATACTCAATTAACCATTTTCAGAAAGCAGCCATGAGAACAGCAATTTATCCAGGGACATTTGATCCAATAACTTATGGGCATATCGATATTATCATCCGGGCTCTCAGTCTGTTTGATAAGCTTATTATCACTATTGCCGAGAACAGTTCAAAAGAACCTTTATTTGAACTGGAAGAGAGAATCGAGCTTATCAGTGAAGCAACAACTGATTTAAAAAATCTCGAGGTAGATCACACTGGAGGATTGATTGTTAATTATGCGAAAAAGAAGGAAGCGGTGGCGCTGGTGAGAGGACTTCGGTTCGTAAGTGATTTTGAACTTGAGTTTCAGATGGCGTGGATGAATCGGCATCTTGATGATAGTATAGCAACTATATTTCTGATGCCTCACCGCCGATATGCTCATCTGAGTTCATCTGTGATTCGAGATATCGCGGAATTGGGTGGAGACATTGATGTATTTGTACCTCCATGTGTCTCTAACCGGTTGAAAGAGAAATTCGCCAAATAATTTTATTTATTCTCTAAATATATCACTCTTTCATATTAAATTTCTTAGCTGGTTTAATCATGATTTGGAATAAAATTGGTAATCGTTAAATGCCTACTTACGAATATAGTTGTAATGAATGTCGACATATATTCGAGTATTTTCAGAAGATGACGGACGATCTGCTTAAGGTCTGTCCTGAGTGTTCCGGGAGTGTGACTCGACTAATAGGCGGCGGATCAGGCTTAATCTTTAAAGGATCTGGATTTTACATAACTGATTACAAAAAGAAGAGTAAATCTACAAACAGTTCAGATAGTAAATCTGATTCTAAGAAGAATAAACAATCCTCAACGAAATCTAAGGCGACAGAAGTTAAGAAAGTCGACTAAGTTATTAATAGAATCTTTTTTCAGGAGAAATAAGAGTGATGACTTTAGCAGCAATTGATCTAGCGAAAGAACATTTGGGTAAGGTTTTAGAAGAACAACTCACCCGCATTGACCGAATGAAGGGAGGAGAGGAAGAGACTGATTATTCTCAGTTAGAGTCAATAATCGTCGGTATTATCGGCGGAGACGGCATTGGTCCCTTCATAGCTGATGAAGCTCGGAGAGTCCTGGAAATTATGATGAAGGACGAATTGGAATCTGGAAAAGTCGAGTTTCGCAATATTGAAGGACTTACCATCGAGTACCGAGCCGAAGTTCACAAACCTATTCCGGACGATGTACTGGAAGACATTAAACAGTGTCATGTGACTCTCAAAGGTCCTACGACTACTCCTCGTAAAGGCGACCCATGGCCCAATATTGAAAGCGCCAATGTGGCTATGCGGAAGGAGCTGGACCTCTTCGCCAATGTTCGTCCGGTGAAAGTTCCATCCGATGGTATTGACTGGATGTTCTTCCGTGAAAATACTGAAGGAGCTTATGCATTGGGAAGCGATGGTACGGATGTAACGGACGATTTGGCGCTCGATTTTACCGTTGCTACTACACAGGGGACTGAGCGCATCATCCGTCTCGCTTTTGAGTACGCCAGTAAGAATAATATAAATAAACTGACAATGGTTACAAAAGCGAACGTGGTGAAAACTACCGACGGAAAATTCCTAAAAATTGGTTATGAAATGGCCAAGGAGTATCCCGAGGTTGAAGTGGACGACTGGTACATTGATATCATGACGGCGAAGCTGGTGGATCCTAAGCGACGGACTCAGTTCCGCGTCATGGTTCTGCCGAATCTCTACGGAGATATCCTCACAGACGAAGCAGCTGAGTTCCAAGGCGGCGTGGGAACTGCAGGAGCCGGTAACATCGGTCGAAAGTATTCCATGTTTGAAGCCATACATGGCTCAGCTCCGCGGATGGTGGACGAAGGCCGAGCCAAGTACGCCGATCCCAGCAGTATGATACGTGCCGGTGCAATGCTCATGCGTCACATTGGTTACGGCGACAAAGCTGACAGGCTGGAAATGGCACTGGACGTATGCGGCAATTTCGAGAAGAAACTCGTCATGACTGGACGAGATACAGGTTCGACCGGGCGGGATTACTGTGATTACGTCCTAGAAAATGTTGGTAATCCTGAATTAGTGAGCAAATGGGAGTCGTTTCAATAGAGTAACTGTTTTAATTGTAGATTATTCCTCTGCGCCTCTAAAATCCAGTGGAATTTTAGGTAATTGAAATAATATCCTGAGATTGAGATTTCAATCTTGTAATAGGCAACCTGCTGGTCTCTCTATAAATTAGTCCGCGCTAGAAGGATTAAAATATATGTTCGTCGATTATGCCAAAATCAAGGTCATCGCTGGAAAAGGTGGTAACGGCTGCGTAAGCTTCCGTCGGGAGAAGTACATCCCTAAAGGCGGTCCTGATGGTGGAAACGGTGGTAGAGGAGGCAGCGTCATTTTCAGAGTTGATCCTCAACTGCACACACTTCAGGATGTTAAATACCATAAGCAATATCGCGCCGAAAACGGTCACGACGGTTCCGGAGCCCGCAAAACAGGCCGGGATGGAAAAGACGTTTTTATCCCTGTACCACAAGGAACCATCATTCGGTACAAAGGTGAAAAGGAAACCACAGCAGATTTGGTGGAGGCAGGTTCAGAATTCATTGCTGCGAAAGGTGGACAGGGAGGAAGAGGAAACAGCGAATTTGCCACTTCCACTCATCAGACTCCAACAAAAGCTGAACCGGGTCGCAGAGGTGAAGAGTTCACTTATGAAATAGAATTGAAAGTGCTGGCGGATGTGGGACTTGTCGGTTTACCTAACGCCGGAAAGTCTACACTTCTTTCAAAGCTCTCATCTGCCCGTCCGAAAATTGCAGATTATCCCTTTACCACGCTTCAGCCTCACTTGGGAATTGTAAAGCACGGTGACTTCAAATCCTTTGTAATGGCGGATATTCCTGGGCTTATAGAAGGTGCCAGCGCAGGGAAAGGATTGGGCATCCGGTTTCTTAAACACATCGAGCGAACTTCCATTCTGGCGCTCATAATTGAGTGTACTGACGATGACCCAAAAACGACGTTGGAAACTCTCTTAAAAGAGATGGTGACATACAGTCCGGAGATGATTGATAAACCTAGGCTAGTAGTACTTTCTAAACTGGACATTTTCCAGGATGATCACCGAGAATTACCAACCGAAATAAGCGGCGAAGAAGTAATCTTAATCTCCAGTGTTACTGGTGAGGGATTAAGCAAGTTGTTGGCTAAAATCACAGAAATGATTCGTGAATAACATTGAACTGACAGCACTACTCAACTTGCTAAAAGTGCCGAGTTTGGGGCCGACTCGCATACGGACTTTGGTTCAGGCACTGGGATCGCCTGAAGCTGTACTTTCGTCATCTACTCAAGAGCTTTGTCAGGTTGAAGGGATCAACATGGCGATTGTCCGGGAAGTGAAAAATTACTCACCAAATAATTTTGCGGAAGTTCAACTTTCCATGGCAGATGAATACGGAGTAAAGATAATATCAATTTGGGACGACGAGTTTCCACCGCTACTCAAGATGATTTACGATCCGCCGGTAGTGATATTCATGAAAGGTGAATTGCAGGAAGAGGACACTGATACGGTAGCTATCGTAGGGACGAGGATTCCAACTACCTACGGAAAACAAGTAGCAGAAGATCTTTCCCGGGAGTTAGCGGGAGTAGGAATGACGATTGTGAGCGGGTTCGCCAAAGGAATTGATACCATAGCTCATCTTGCCGCTTTGGAAGCAGGGGGGCGTACAATCGCTGTTCTGGGAAATGGACTGGATGTGGTTTATCCGGCTGAGAATCGAAGCTATCTGCCATTTTTTGAGGAGAAGGGAGTTTTTATCACAGAGTTTCCGTTTGGCACCAAGCCCGATGCACCTAACTTTCCTCAGCGTAACAGAATTATCAGCGGTCTCAGTTACGGCGTGATTGTCGTAGAAGCAGGCAGTCGCAGCGGTGCAGTCCTTACTGCCCTCGATTCGGTTGATCAGAATAGGGAAGTTTTTGCTGTCCCCGGTCGTCTTACTGATCCCAAGAGTGAAGGCTGTCTAAGATTGATCCGGAACGGAGCTATTCCTATCAAAGATGCTGAGCAGATTATAGCGGTTCTCAGTCCCCATCTGAAAGTTCCCCGTTCTCCTATCCAGCGAAAGATACGTCTCGATTTAGAAGGTGATGAAGCTGCTATTTATGAAATCCTCTCCAGGGAACCGAAACACATAGATGATATATCAGCTGAGTCCGGATTAGATTCATCCTTACTGTTGACTGTACTACTGAGCCTAGAGTTGAAGGGAGCTGTCAGGCAGCTCTCAGGTAAGATGTTTGTCCAGAGATGATAGATAAACCTAGGCAGTAGTACTTTCTAAACTGGATATTTTCCAGGATGAGCAGGAGGAATTACCTTCCGAACTTAGTAGTGAGAAAGTGATTTTAATCTCCAGTGTTTCCGGCAAAGGATTGGATATACTCGTAGATGAACTGTCAGCGATGTTGCATGAATAATAGTGAACTGATAGCAGTTCTCAACTTGCTGAAAGTTCCGGTCATGGACCAACTACAACCTATGCGGATGAGATGAAACAAAACCCCTTTTAATTTCACTAATAAACCGGGTAAATTGGCGGTTAGTAAGAAAAATAGATGGTTCAACTAACGGAGTTAATACTACTAGATTGACTAAATGAAGATATCAGAAAAAATTGCAAATTATGAAGCTCAAGGTAAAACGTTTTACAGTTTTGAGTTTTTTCCACCAAAAACAGACTTTGGGTTGGATAACTTATACAGTAGGATTGATAGGATGGCGGCCCTTCAGCCAGCTTACATTGATATTACGTGGGGCACAGGAGGATCCACTGCCGATAAAACTCTGGGAATGTGTAAAACAATCCAGAAGTATTTTGGTTTGGAAGTTATGATGCACCTTACCTGTACAAATATGCCAGTGTCATCAATCAAAAAAGTACTTACAGAAGCGAAAGAAAATGGTCTATCCAATATATTAGCTCTAAGAGGAGATCCGCCAGAGGGATTCTCTTCTTGGGACCAACATGATAATGGATTTCGCTGTGGTGCTGATCTTGTCCGATATATTAGGAAAGAGTTTGGAGACCACTTTTTCTTAGGTGTTGGTGGTTATCCAGACGGCCATCAAGACCAAAGTGATCTTGATGTTGATATATCTTTTCTAAAGGAAAAAGTGGATGCAGGGTCGGACATTGTGGTGACGCAACTATTTTATGATGTGGATAAATATCTTGTCTTCAGAGATAAATGCATTAAATCAGGTATAAAAGCACCCATTATTCCGGGGATCATGCCTATACATAACTATGCCCGGTTTTTAAAATTTACCCAATTTTGTCAGGTTAGTATTCCTGGCTCAGTTTCTGCGCAATTAGAACCTATAAAGAATGATGATTCCAGCGTGATTAATTACGGCATTGATCAGGCGGTGACAATGTGTCAAAAACTAATTGAAGAAGGTGTACCTGGTTTGCATTTTTATACACTTAATCTGGAACATTCTGTTTCAGCAATATTAAAATCACTTGGACTTGTTTCAGCTCAAGGAACCCTTAAGGAATTACCATGGCGACAATCAGCATCAGATGATCGAAAAACAAGTGAAGATGTACGCCCAATATATTGGAGTAATAGACCTGTAAGCTATTTAACGCGTACAGAAATCTGGGATGATTTTCCTAATGGTCGATGGGGTGATATAGAAAGTCCAACTTTTGGTGAACTCAACCAATATCATGCTATTAGAGCTGGTTCTAAGAGTCAGAAAGTAAAAGCCCGAAGAAAAAAAATGTGGGGAGAACCAAAATCTATCAAAGATATAACGGATGTTTTTGTGTCATTCTGTAAGGGGAAAATAAATAGTTTACCATGGTGTGAAATGCCACTAGCAATAGAGAGTCAAAAAATTTCTAGTGATCTAATCAATTTTAATGAGAGGGGATTTTTTACAATTAACTCTCAGCCAAAAGTAAATGGCGCACCATCAGAAGATATTGAGGTCGGCTGGGGTGGGCCGGGTGGAAGGGTTTATCAAAAAGCCTATCTGGAGTTTTTTACATCAAAGGATAAATTAGATGGATTACTAAAAAGCATTGGGTCAACAGATAATATTTCCTATCAGGCCATAAACATTGATGGTGATTTAATTACAAATTTACCAGAAAATAGTGTAATGGCCGTAACGTGGGGTATTTTCCCTGGTAAGGAAGTTATTCAACCTACCATTGTAGATACACGATCATTTTTGATCTGGAAAAATGAAGCATTCAGTTTATGGATGGATGATTGGGCTTCAATATACGAAGCGAAATCTGAATCATATGAAATCATAAAAGAAATATATGACACCTATTACTTAGTTAATGTTGTTGATAATGATTATGTCGATGGCGATATGCTGCAACAATTTCAAGAAGAAATAGAAATACTGAAGCAAAAAAATTGAAACCTCAATTTTATTTTCATATTTAATTTCATCGCTTTCTAACCTGTAATATGTGACGAATTCGTCGAATAGTACTTTTATTGGATATTTGTAGTAAAGTCATCACAGTTTGCAAATAATCCAAAATCTTCAATCATCAATCCTTTGTCCTATTCCTTGGTATAGTAATATAAATCGAGGTAAATTTCTTGACTCAGAGAAGATTGAAAATGACTGCTTCTATTGATAGAAAAACTTATCCTAACCTGTCACCGTCAAACGGTGAGAAGGTAAAGTACCCGGGCATACCTACTACTGCCGACGGCGCCGGCAGTATCGTCTGGGTGGAAACTCACATATCCCAAGGCGCTGGAGCGTATCCAATAACTTCTTCTACAACCATGGGTAGCGGTTATCAAGTCGCCGTAGCCAAAGGCATACCTAATCTCTGGGGCGAACAGTTAGCCTTCATCGAACCGGAATCTGAGCACAGTTCAGCTTCTGTCTGTGAAGGATTTGCTTTAGCTGGCGGGCGGGTGACCAACTTTACTTCCGGTCAAGGTCTAGTTCTAATGAAAGAAGTGCTTTATACAATTTCAGGTAAAAGACTTCCTGCAGTATTTCATATAGGTGCTAGGGCTCTTACCTCACATTCCCTGAATGTTCATGCGGGGCATGATGATGTTATGGCTGTTGCTGACTGTGGTTGGGGTATGCTCTTCGGCAGGAATGCTCAAGAGGCTGGAGATTTAGCCCTCATAGCTCGCCGAGTGGCTGAAGATTCTTATACACCGTTCTTTAATATTATTGACGGATTCCTGACGACACATACTATTCAAAATGTTCAGCTTAATGAGAAGGATTTGATGAAGGAGTTTGTGGAAAATCCTTATAAAAAACTGGTAAACCTTATGGACCCTTATCATCCAGTTATGAGTGGTGTAGTCCAGAACCAAGATAGTTATATGAAAGGGAAGATTGCCCAGCGCACCTATTATGATAAAGTGCAGTCCATTTTGGTGCAGGCAATGGAAGATTTTTTCAATTTGACGGGACGCCGCTACGGTTTGATTGAGACTTACAGGATGGAAGATGCTGATTATGCAATTCTCGGCATGGGATCAATGACGGAAACAGCAGAGACTTCTGTAGATCTTATGCGGGAGAAAGAGGGCATAAAAGCAGGTGTTGTTCATGTTACCAGCTTTAGGCCATTTCCTTCTAATCATCTTATTAGTGCACTAAAGAATGTGAAAGCTCTATCTGTTGTTGAAAAAATGGATAATCCGCTGGCTGAATCAAATCCCTTAACGATGGAAGTCAAATCTGCCTTTGCAGATGCACTTGGTCAAGGCAAAATCAGTTCGATTCCGAAAGTGTTTTCCGGGTCGGCAGGACTTGGCAGTCGTGATTTACGGCCCTCTGATTTCCTCGCCACCATCCAAAATATGGTTGATAGTGGGGAGAACAAAAAATTCTTCTGTCTCGGAATAGATCACGATTTAACTCTCAAACGTGACAGCGATCCGGATGTTAGACCTGAAGGATCTTTTTCCATGCGTGGACATTCCGTAGGAGGTTACGGCTCAGTGACCACCAATAAGATTATCGCTACGATTGTTGAGGATCTTTTTAAACTGCAGGTGCAGGCATATCCCAAGTACGGTTCGGAAAAAAAGGGTCTTCCAACAACTTATTACTTAACAATTGCTCCAGATAAGATTAGAACACATTGCGAACTTCATCATGTGGAGTTTGTGCCGATGAATGATGTGAATGCCTTTAATTTAGGTAATCCACTTGCAGGTTTGAATCCTGGCGGGATAATCTTCATTCAGACGATCAAAACAGATCCCAAAGATATTTGTGACCAAATTCCTCGATGGGCTGGCGAATATATCTTGAAAAATAATATCAAAATCTATGCGTTGGATACAGTGAAGATTGCGAAGGAAGTATCATCTCAACCTCATCTAGAGCAGAGGATGCAAGGAATTGTACTTTTAGGTATCTTCCTCAAGGTGACACCTTTTAGAGAACAGAGCGGAATATCCGATAAAGAGCTGATGAAAGGTGTAGAACGGTCCATCAGAAAGTATTTTGGGAAAAAAGGTGAGCAAGTGGTGCAGGATAACTTGCTTTCTGTACGGCGCGGGTACGAAGAAGTGTTTGAGATTCCTGGATAGTTTATGAAAGCTATTACCCCCGTGGAAGCAGTCTGAGAGGAATAAATCATGGCAGCTAATGACAGACATACTTTCGAAAAGACAGCATTCGATATTTTGGATGTAGCTGACTTTAAC
Organism: Fidelibacterota bacterium UBA7300; assembly: GCA_002471865.1. Taxonomy (GTDB): domain Bacteria; phylum Fidelibacterota; class Marinisomatia; order Marinisomatales; family UBA2128; genus UBA2128. The sequence continues at coordinate 11,302 of DKQU01000106.1, forward strand.
GAACGGATTGTTGGAGCGTATAACGATGGCAGTGCAGAGGAAGGCCTCTTCGCGGATGATACAACAGCTCGCAGTCTGATTTCTGCTGGTTCCGGAGCGTACCGCGACTTTAGCTATATAGCACCGGATATTCCAGAATTCATTACGGAAAACTGTGTCGGGTGTATGGAATGTGTGATACAATGTCCAGATACTGCCATTCTTGGGAAAGCCATTCCGGTATCTAAGCTTCAGGAAGAGCTGGATAAAGCGAAAGGCAAAGGAGAGATCTTTGCCAGTAGTTGGGCTGAGACGAACAAATACTTTAAAGGTCCTGAGAAGCGCGGCCTTGAACCGGCTAAATTTGGCATTTTTGTCGATCCTACCAAGTGCAAGGGATGCGCCGAATGTGTCGATGCTTGTGGAGAGCACAATGCTCTCAAGATGATTTCAAAGGAAGACGATACTATTCCGAAGTATCAGGAAGCGTTTAATTTCTACAATCAGGTTGGTCCCACACCAGATGATTATATCCAGGAGAAGGTACTTGCTGATATGATGCTGGCTGAGGATTCACTCCTTTATGTGGGTGGTGCAGGGAGTTGTATGGGCTGCGGTGAAGCATCAGCTCTAAGGATGATGTTAGCTGCCACAGGATTTGTCTACGGAAAAGAAAATATAGGTATAGTTGCTTCCACCGGCTGCAACACAGTTTATGGTTCTACTTATCCTTATAATCCGTATCTGGTGCCATGGGTGAACTCACTGTTTGAAAACAGTCCAGCGGTGTCTATGGGTGTTCGAGCTCGATGGGACGCTCTCGGTTGGCAGGATAAAAAGCTGTGGTGCCTTGGCGGAGATGGTTCAATGCTTGACATTGGTTTTCAGTCTCTTTCACGAATGCTCATGTCAGGTATGAATATCAATGTAATGATTCTGGACACACAAGTTTACTCCAATACCGGAGGACAAGCATCTACTGCCTCCTTTACGGGACAGGAAGCGAAGATGTCAGCTTACGGTAAGGCAAAGCGTGGTAAAACTGAGCGAAGAAAAGAGATGGGCCAGATTGCCATGATGCATCCAGACGTCTTTGTGGCCCAGACGACAGCGGCTCACATTAACCATTTCTACCGGGCAATAATTGCTGCCAATGAATATCCGGGTCCGTCTGTAATAAATGTATATACCACATGTCAACCTGAACACGGTGTTGCTGATGATATGGCAATGTACCAGGCTAAACTCGCTGCTGACACAAGAACGTTTCCGATCTTCATATACGATCCACGAAAGGGTGATACCATCGCCAGCCGTTTGAGTTTACAAGGCAATCCGGCTCAGAAGGAGGATTGGTACACCAATCCAAAGACGGGGGAGGTATTGGATTTCATCACCTTTGCTCGCTCTGAGGGTCGGTTTGCAAAGCAGTTTGATTCTGAGGGGAATCAATCTGAGGAATTGTTGAGGGCGCAGGAAGATAGGTTGCAGAACTGGCGTTTCCTGCAAGAGTTGGCTGGAATTCAGAGGAGTGAATAGGAATAAATGAATCGCTGGAGTGAAATTCATAAGCTTATCCAGAGTGCAGACAAGATTCTGTTGAGCACTCATGTAAATCCTGACGGTGATGGTATAGGATCCGAAGCAGCGCTCTATTATTCGCTGAAAAACCAGGGGAAGGAATGCAGAATTCTGAACCCTTCAGGCTTGAATGAAGAGTATCAGCAAATTTTTGATTTTACGAAGTTTGAAGAGTATGATCGGGCAGCTCACAAAGATTGGTTGGTCGGTGTGGATTTAGCAATCATTTTTGATGTCGGTGACTATGATCGTTTGCAGGAACTAGGTGAAGATTTGAAAGAACTCAATGTGAAAACAATTAGTATTGATCATCACCCTCACCGAAATCCAAATGGTTTTATGCACACATTGCACGATCTGTCTGCAAGCGCCACGGGTTATCTCATTTATGAGTATCTATGTTATGCAGCTGATCAAGTTGGTGAAGAATTAATTCTCGGACGAGAGGAAGCAGAAGGTCTTTATATCGCTCTCATGACGGATACAGGTTCATTCCGCTATAGCAATACCACTCCTGAAGCACACGAGATGGCCAGTGAACTTATTCGACAGGGTGTAAATCCTTATGAGCTTTATGCTGCTGTATATGAATCGAGTCCTGTTGAACGGCTCAGATTGCTTGGCGCAGCGTTGGAGTCCATTAGGCTTTCTGCAGATGGTGCCCTGGCATGGTTCACAGTAACGCGAGATATGATGTGGAAAACCGGTGGAAAGTCTGAATATATTGGTGGCTTTACCGATATGGTGCGATCTGTAAAAGGTGCAGAAGTAGCACTCATGATTAATGAACAAAGTGATGATCGTTGCAGGATTAATTTTCGTTCTAAGGGAAAGATCAAGATAAACGCACTTGCTCGGAAACTTGGTGGTGGGGGACATGAATTTGCCGCAGGCGCAACTGTCCGCTTATCACTAGATGAAGCTATCAATAAAGTTGTCCCTATGGCTGAAACTGAGATTGAAACTCAACTCGCCAAATTGAAATGAAGATTGTAATAGCAAAAGATGCTGGTTACTGTTTTGGTGTACGAGATGCTGTAAATCTTGCCTATGAAAGTACAGAGCAACACGGTGATGTTTATATGTTAGGAACCATCGTACATAATGAGCGGGTAGTTCAGGATCTATCTGAAGCAGGTACAAAGGTCGTGAAGAAGCTGTTGGAAGTTCCAGAAGACTCACCAATTCTGTTCCGTGCTCACGGGACTGCTCATGCAGTTTGGGATGAAGCAAAGGATCAGAATATGAATATCATTGATGCCACTTGCCCACTGGTTCGTGAAATCCACGATGAGGTTCGGAAACTGGCTCAGGAGAATCGCCCTATAATTATCATCGGAGATCACGGTCACGATGAAGTTGTAGGTATAGCAAGCCAGGTGGATGATGCAGTTGTGGTTGCTACTACCGAGGAGGCGGAAGAGCTCAGGAAAATGAAGCGAGCAGGCGTTGTGAGCCAGTCTACTCAGACCATCGAAAATGTCCAGGCTATCATTAACATACTGATGACAAAAGTGTTCGATCTGCGATTCATAAACACGATTTGTTTTCCGACTAAGCGGAATCAGGCCCAAATTAAGGAACTGGCGAATAAATGCGACGTAATGATAATCATAGGCTCATTTACCAGCGCTAACTCGAAAAGACTGGCAAAATTGTCGATCGAAATCAATCCCAATACCCATCAGGTTAATTCAAAAAGTGAGCTGGATGAAAAGTGGTTTAATGGTTGTGATACTGTGGGAATCTCCGCTGGGGCATCCACTCCAGATTATTTGATCGAGGAGGTTCGAGAGAGGATCAAATCATTCTCGGAAAAACTTCAGGAGGTTTAAGGATATGGAAAAAGGATCATTTGAAGTAAAGGTAGGCTTGGCGGAAATGCTGAAGGGTGGAGTAATTATGGATGTTACCACTGCGGAGCAGGCTGTAATTGCTGAAGAAGCAGGAGCTGCAGCAGTTATGGCACTGGAAAGAATTCCTGCTGATATTCGTGAGCATGGCGGTATTGCCCGTATGTCTCAACCTGCCATGATTAAAGAGATTCAGGATAAAGTTTCCATACCTGTCATGGCCAAATGCCGAATAGGCCATTTCGCAGAAGCACAAATTTTGGAAACTCTTGATATTGATTTTATTGATGAGAGCGAGGTGTTGACGCCTGCGGATGAAGCCAATCACATCAATAAACAAGCTTTTAAAGTTCCTTTCGTCTGTGGTTGCCGCAATCTGGGTGAAGCCCTTCGCAGGATAGGCGAAGGAGCTGCCATGATTCGTACCAAAGGTGAAGCCGGCAGCGGTAATATCGTGGAAGCAGTACGGCACATGAGAATGGTGCAGAGCCAGCTCAAAGAGTTAACTGTACTTGAAGAGGAAGAGCTAATGGCTAAAGCTAAGGAACTTGGTGCACCGTATTCGCTGGTGAAACAGGTGGCAAAACTGGGTAAACTACCTGTGCCGAATTTCGCCGCTGGTGGTATTGCTACTCCAGCGGATGCTTCTCTAATGATGCAACTAGGAGCTGAAAGCGTCTTTGTAGGGTCCGGCATCTTTAAATCAGAAGATCCTGCAGCCCGAGGAGAGGCTATCGTTGCAGCTGTAACTTATTATGATGATCCTGAGAAATTAGCTGAAGTTTCCTACGGCCTTCAAGAAGCGATGAAAGGCCTTGACATGTCGGAAATCCCCGAAGGACAACGGATGCAGGAGCGGGGCTGGTAATGACTGTTGTTGGTATTCTAAGCCTGCAAGGTGCTTTCGAGAAGCACCGCATTGCCATTGAGCAATTGGGTATATCAGTCTGTTATGTGCGGTATCCGGCCGACCTAGATGGATGTGATGGTCTTATCATTCCCGGAGGTGAATCAACTACCATGTCTAAACTTCTTGATGAGAGTGGACTTCGGCCGGCGGTGTTAGACTTTGCCAAGAAGAAATCTGTTCTCGGAACTTGTGCCGGAATGATTCTTATGGCAACAGATGCCACTGATAAAAAGGTGATTCCACTTGGGCTTATTAATATTAAGGTCTCACGGAATGCCTATGGTCGTCAGATAGATTCTTTCACCACATCACTAGAGTTGAGTATGAATGGATCATCTGTTACAACAAGAGGTGTCTTCATCCGTGCACCGCGGATTTTGTCTATGGGTCGTGAGGTGGAGGTTTTAGCCAGAGTGAAAGATGAGCCGGTTATGGTGAAACAGGAAAGGCACATGGCATGTACATTTCATCCTGAATTATCGAGTAACAATTACGTCCATCAATATTTTCTAGATTTGATTCAAAAACCTGTATTAGCCTAATAAAGATGAAAAAACTGAAAACTATCCAGTCACCTGCCGACCTTCGAGATCTTAACTGCGAAGAACTCCAGGGTATCTGTGATGAACTCCGAACATACATCATGGAGGTTGTTGAGGAAAAGGGCGGGCATTTTGCGTCTCCTCTGGGAGTTGTTGATCTCACCGTAGCTCTCCACAAAGTCTTCAATACACCAGAAGATAAATTGATCTGGGATGTAGGACATCAGACGTATGCTCATAAGATTATAACTGGACGGCGGGATTCATTTATCACTTTGCGGCAGGATGAAGGTATCAGTGGTTTTCTTCGCCGTGAAGAGAGTGAATACGATGCTTTTGGTGCCGGTCACGCCAGCACTTCTATTTCTGCAGGTGTGGGGATGGCTCAAGCAAGAAAATTAAATGGTACATCCGAGAGAATTATTTCAATCATCGGTGATGGTGCTTTGACGGGCGGTTTGGCTTTCGAAGGACTAAACAATGCCGCACAAATAGATGGACAGTTTCTCATTTTACTTAACGATAATCAGATGTCAATCTCCCCTACGGTAGGTGCACTATCCCATTATCTGACTAAGGTAGTAACAACTCCGTTGTATAACCGCGTCCGTGACAAAATCTGGAGACTGACAGGTAAACTACCTAAAATCTCCGGAGTTGTCAGAAGATTCCTACATACACTTCAGGAAGGTCTTAAAAGCTTTTTGGTTCCGGGAATTATTTTTGAAGAACTAGGTCTGCGATATTTTGGTCCTATTAATGGAAACAATATGAATGAGCTTTTAGAGACACTGGAGAATCTGAAAGATTTATCACATCCAGTAGTGCTTCACGTCTTGACAAAAAAAGGAGCGGGTCATGTAGAAGCTGAGGGAGATTCTCTAAAGTGGTATAGCTTAAGCGGAAAACCTTCTGACAATGGTCAGGAAAAGCCAGAAGCCCCAGATTATAGTACGGTTTTTGGTAAAATCGCCTGCGAGATGGCAGAAGAAGATGACAAAGTATGTGCAGTTGTTGCTGCAATGCGAGAAGGGACAGGATTAACCTCTTTCCATGCTCAATACCCTAATAGATTCTTTGATTCAGGTATAGCCGAAGGGCATGCAGTAACGTCTGCCGCAGGGCTTTCGGCTTCCGGTATGAAACCAGTTGTGGCTATTTATTCAACATTTCTACAGCGAAGTTATGATATGATTGTACATGATGTAGCACTTCAGAACCTTCCTATCATTTTTGCACTCGATCGTGCAGGAGTTGTAGGTCCTGACGGTCCAACACATCATGGTGTTTTTGATCTTGCCTTTTTGAGAACAATCCCGGGCCTTGTAGTTGCCGCACCGAAGGATGGAAATGAACTTCGGAACCTTCTCTTTTCAGCTTTAGACAAGTTTGATAAACCTTTTGCAGTCCGCTATCCAAAAACATCGAGTATTGCATTTGATGAAAATGGCAAACCTGAAATTATAGAAATAGGCAGTTGGGAGGTATTACAGCCCGGAAAAAATGTGGCACTGCTTGCGGTGGGGAGCATGGTTGAAGAAGCGGTAAAAGCAGCTGCTCTTTTAGATGATCAAAATCAACCGCAAATAGTCAATGCTCGCTTCGTAAAACCGCTTGATGAAAAATTATTACGTCAAATCATGACCGATTTCGATGCAATCCTGACTATCGAAGAAGGAGCTCTTACCGGCGGCTTCGGTTCAGCTGTACTTTCGTGGCTAAATGAGCATGGCTACAAGGGTAAATTCCAACAAATAGGAATTCCTGATGAGTTTGTTCAACACGGCAGCAGAGAGGTACTCCTCAATCAATTCCAACTTTCTTCTGAAGGAATTGCTGATCGATTACGTAAAATTTTAGCTGATTCCCATTTAGAGGTAAGTACATAGTATAGCTGAGTATAGCTGATCTATCAGCCAAAAAGTTTAATTCCATGGATAGCAACAAACAGAAACAGAAGTGGCAGGAAGAAGTTTCTTCGTCCTCCAAGCGGGACTACAACTTTGATACAGTCAGCGGCAGTTCGGTAGATCCGCTTTACTATCCAGCCGATGCTGATGACGACTATCTTGAGAAATTAGGGTTTCCCGGGCAGTATCCTTACACACGAGGGATTCACGCAAACATGTATCGTGGTAAACTGTGGACCATGCGGCAGTTTTCCGGATTTGGTACACCTGAAGATACAAATGCCCGATATCATTATTTGTTAAAACAAGGCCAGACAGGTCTCTCAGTTGCCTATGACATGCCCACACTAATGGGATATGACACAGATCATGAATTTTCCCGCGGCGAAGTAGGTAAATGCGGTGTGAACGTCCAGAGCCTGCAAAACATGCAGACCTTGTTCAAAGGTATTGATCTCGGTGCGGTAAGTGTGTCTCAGACTATTAATGGCCCTGCCATCATCCTGCTCGCTTTTTACATTGCTGCTGCCGAGGAGCAAGGTGTAGATCGGATCAATCTTCGTGGAACGCTGCAGAACGATATTTTGAAGGAGTTCATTGCCCAGAAAGAGTGGATTTTCCCGCCAAAACCGTCCATGCGGATAATTACCGATATTATCGAATTTTGTACCAGCGAGCTGCCTAAGTTCAACACTATTTCAATCAGCGGGTACCATATTCGGGAAGCAGGCTCAACCGCGGCACAGGAACTCGCCTTCACGCTTTTGGACGGCTTTTGTTATGTGGAACATGCCATCGAGCGTGGGATCAATGTGGATGAGTTTTCTCCTCGTCTTTCATTCTTTTTTAATTCCCATCTTGATTTATTCGAGGAGGTGGCAAAATATCGGGCAGCCCGCCGAATCTGGTCCCGCCACATGAAAGAAAAGTATGGAGCCAAGTCTGAACGGTCATGGAAACTGAGGTTTCATACCCAGACTGCCGGTGCAACTCTTACTGCTCAGCAGCCTGAAATTAATATCGCCAGGACTGCATTCCAGGCATTAGCCGCAGTCATGGGTGGAACCCAATCACTCCACACCAATTCTATGGATGAAACATTAGCTTTGCCGTCTGAAAAAGCCGCGGAAATTGCCCTCCGTACTCAGCAGCTTATTGCCTACGAAACTGGTGTCGCTAATGTAGTAGATCCGCTGGGAGGTTCTTGGTATGTGGAATCACTGACAGATAAGCTTGAAGCAGAAGCTGAGGATTATTTCCAGAAAGTGGATGAGATGGGAGGTGTCATTCCTGCTATTGAAGATGGCTATTTTCAGAGGGAAATAGCCCGCTCTGCTTTTGAGTACGAAAAGAAAATTAATGAGAAAAGCCGTATTGTTGTCGGTGTTAACGACTTCATCAAGGAAGATGAGAAAATTGAGATCCCCAT
>DKQU01000088.1:0-1762 GCA_002471865.1 Fidelibacterota bacterium UBA7300
CGGCAAACTCCTTCACGCAAGCCAAAGCGCCGTCGGCATCCATGATGTTGTTGTAGGAGAGCTTTTTCCCCTGGTGAATGGTGGCGTTGAGGACGTTAGGCGCAGTGGCCATGGGATCCTTGTAAGCGGCGGCCTGCTGATGCGGGTTTTCTCCGTAGCGGAGGTCGTAGTATTTCTCAAATGATAGCGAAAAGTCGTCTGATAATTGTTCACTTTTCAAATGATTGTGAATAAGAGTGTCGTATTTAGCGGTATGTCCAAACGCCTTGGTGGAAAGCCGATTTCGACTGTCGAATGTCAAACCGCCACTCTCCTGAAGCTCAGCTAGAACGGAACTGTAATCAGCAGGATCTACCACAACTCCAACCCATCCCACATTCTTGGCGGCACAGCGGATCATGGTGGGGCCGCCAATGTCAATATTTTCTAGTGCACTATCGAGCGTAACGTCAGGTTTCCGGACGGTTTCGGCAAAAGGGTAGAGATTGCAGACCACCAGATCAATCCACCTGATACCGTTGGCTTCCGCTTCCTTTTCATGCTTATCCCGGAGGCCGAGAATACCGCCCTCCACAAGGGGGTTGATGGTCTTCACACGACCGTCCATGATCTCCGGGAAGCCGGTATAATCAGAGACGTCAGTCACCGTAACGCCGCCTTCACGCAAAGCTTTGGCTGTACCGCCGGTAGATAGAATCTCTACACCCAGGTCAGTTAGCCCTTTACCTAGTTCAATGATATTCTCTTTGTCAGAGACAGATATTAATGCAGTATTAACAGATGTATTTTTTTTGTTCATTGATTACTCCATGGAGCTTCATTGTTTTGAAATATCTTAATAGCTTCCAGAAAAGCATCTCCTTCCAATGCCTGTACTTTTGTCTTGATTGTTTCGGGAGTGTCGTCAGCTTCTACAGCGCACTTTTTTTGTACTACGATAGGCCCTCCGTCCACCTCAGCCGTGACGATATGGATGGTGCAACCGGTTTCAGTTTCGTTATTCTTTAGCACCTCCTCGTGGACGTTCATATCCATCCCGCCGGCGTACTTGGGGAGGAGGGAAGGGTGGACATTCAGAATCTGGCTCTCCCAGTGCAAACAAAACCACGGGGAGAGAATCCGCATGAAGCCGATGAGAAGAATCAGCTCCACTCCCTTACTCTCCAGCAGTTCCGTCATCTCCCGATCGAACTGTTCCCGTTCTTTACCTTTGTGACCGATGAATACGTTTTCGATGCCGTGATTTCGTGCCCGTTCCAAAATGTACGCCTTCTTCCGATTGCTGAGGACAACTTCTACAGATGCATAAAGTCTACCGTCTGCGATGGCATCAATTATAGCTTGGAGGTCGGTCCCTTTCGTGGAACCGAGAACACCAAGTTTTACAGTTGACATATTAACTTCTGATTGATTTAAGGTGATTTATTCGGAGTTGGATAAGTTGAGCTGTCCCAATATCCGTCCGGTGAAACAACGGTCCGCGGACCCTCGAAATTTCTGTCTCCGCCTTGGCTTCCGCTTCACCAAGTGTATCAGCAAGTCCTACGTAAGCCACTGTCCGGGACCCAGCTTCTGTGAGTTGGCCATTTTTCACATCCACCGAAGCGTAGTAGAGTTGACTTGTGTCGGTTATGGCAGAAACATCGATGGGTTCGCCTTTTACTGGGCTGTCCGGATACCCTTCCGGTACGGCATATTTACAGACCGTGGCCTGATTTCTGAACGAAATATCTTTCTGATGTAAGTTTCCTTCAACAATACC
>DKQU01000088.1:2162-13998 GCA_002471865.1 Fidelibacterota bacterium UBA7300
CGGGCGTTGTATTCGATAAGCTTTACCCCTTCAGCCGTTGCGATGAATCCTCCGTAAAGAACTCCTTTGTACCCTTCGTTAAATTCATCTCTAAGAGCATGTGCAGTCGCTTCATTTATTTTTTGTGCTTCTGTAATGTCTTCGGCTGAGATGAAGGGGAGACTGTGATCGGTATCTGAATAACTTCCCATACCGCCGGTGTTTGGACCTTTATCGCCCTCGTAGGCCCGCTTGTGATCTTGGACAGACGGCATATGAGCCAGATGCTCACCGTCGCAAAAACTCATAAGGGAGAATTCTTCACCTATCAGTTTTTCTTCCACCACGAATGTACCACCGCGGTTTACGAGTTGTTTACAGTAGTCGAGAGCTTCTTCGTGAGAGTGGAGATGATCGCCGGACACTTTTACCCCCTTTCCGCCCATGAGCCCGTCGTACTTTACCACGTAGTTGTCACCGAGCTCCTCCAAAAATTCTGTCACTCCACCAAGAGAGTCGAATCGTCGATAGAGAGGTCCGCCGGGAATGTTATATTTTGCCAATAGATCGCGTGTAAAACCTTTGCTTGTCTCGATTTGAGCGTGTGCTTTCTTGGGACCGACTGTGGGGATGCCGGCACTCCACAAGGCGTCTGCGACGCCCGATTCAAGGGGTGCTTCCGGTCCGATTATCGTCAAGTCAGCACTGCACTGCTGAGCAAAGCTGGTTACCGTTTCAGGATCGTTGATATTGCCTACCTTAAAAAATTCAGAAATCTTTTGAATACCGGGGTTGTTGTTGGAGGCTAAGCAGGAGATGGTGGGGTTTTGAGAAGAGCGATCCAAGGCTCTCGAGATGGCGTGTTCCCGTGCACCAGAGCCGAGGAGGAGTACAATCATGTCAACCGAGCTCTCTCGATTGTTCGCTGGTTTTTCAATGATTGCATCTTCCCTTCATCTACATCACCCGTAATGTACCGTCCATCGAGACATGCCATACACGGTCTGTCAATATTGTGGTCGCCCACCCGGGTAACTGCTTCAACAAGATCGTCGATCTCCTGATACATAAGAATATCCACACCCATGTAATCTCGGATTTCTTCTAAAGAACGAGAAGAAGCAGCCAACTCAGATTTGGTGGGCATATCGACACCATAGAAGCATGGGAACTTCACCGGAGGACAAGCGGAAATAAAATATACTTTTCTGGCACCGAACTCTCGAACCATCCGGACGATCTCACGGCTTGTGTTGCCTCGTACAATGCTGTCATCTACGATTAGAACATCTTTATTACGAATCTCAAATTCCTGTGGTACCAGCTTGTATCGAACCGATTTCTTTCGGTCTTCCTGCCCCGGCATAATGAATGTGCGACCGATGAAAGGATTTTTGTAAAGTCCTTCCGAGTAACGAACGCCAATTTCATGTGCAAAGCTGAGAGCCGCAGTGTTCGCCGTAGAGGGAGCTGGAATAACAATATCCGGAGTTGAATCCGGGTGATTTTCCTTCCACCGTTGAGCGAGATTCTGTCCCATTCGTAGGCGAGAGCGATAGATACTCACCTCGTTCTGCATAGAATCAGGGCGGGAAAAGTAAACGTACTCAAAGATGCAAGGAGTAAATTGTTCCGTGCGAAGAATACGGCTGTGATAAGTGCCGTCTTCTTCAATAAAGATCACCTCGCCTGGAGCGACGTTTCCTGTCGGTTCGTATCCTAAGACGTAAAACATAGTGGTCTCTGAGGCAAAAATGTAGTCTGTGGTGCCGTCTTTGTTTTTCCGTTCGCCTTTCACTAAAGGTCGGATACCGTTCGGATCTCGAAAGACAACCATCCCTCTCTTCATAATCATCCCCACAACAGAATAAGCTCCACTGACTCGATTAAATACAGTTTCTGTTGCTTGACAGATCTGATCAAAGAGAGAGAGGCCATCTATGCTGGTAGAAGGGTGATCCAAAGCGTGAGCAAATATGTGCAGGATGACTTCGATATCAACTGAGGAGTTCACATGCCGCCGCTCCAGTTCAGAGACTTCTTTCACTAGGTCAGCATAGTTAACCAAATTACCATTATGAGCCATGGCAATTCCGTATGGGACATGTGTCATAACCGGTTGGGCTTCCTCAATGCTAAAGCCGCCAACAGTTGGATACCTTGTGTGACCGATTCCGATATTACCTAATAGTCTGGCCATATTTTGTTCATCGAAAATATCTCGGATTAGACCGGTACCTTTCTTTATATGAAAGCGTTCGTTATAGGTCATGATCCCAGCGGCGTCCTGACCACGGTGCTGAAGGTGGATGAGACTCTCGTATAAGTCACCCGCAACGGGTTTATGTGTGGAGATCATGCCAACAACACCGCACATGACTAGGGCATTTCCTCCACAATTCTTGCTGCCAGACCCGTATAGTTCTCCGGAGTTAAATCTAACAGTGTCTGTTTTTCCTCCTTTGGCAAATCGAGGGATTGTACAAAAGCTTGGATGTCCTCTTGAGTTATTTTCTGCCCGCGTGTGAGGTTTTTCAAACGTTCATATGGTAGTCTGTCTCCGCTCTTACGAAGTGTCGTCTGGATCGCTTCTGCCAGCACCTCCCAGTGATTATCCAATTCTTCCCGAATTTTCTTACGATTGACGGTGAGGCGATCGCTTCCTTTCACAATATTTTTGCATGCTAGTAGAGAGTGGGCAAGTGGAACTCCCTGATTGCGGATAATTGTGCTGCCGGAAAGATCCCGTTGCATTCGGGAGACAGGAAGTGTCTGTGCCAGATGAGACAGATAAGCATTGGCGATGCCCAGGTTACCTTCGGCATTCTCAAATTGAATAGGATTTACTTTGTGCGGCATTGTGGAAGAGCCTACCTCGCCGCTTTTTGTCTTCTGCCCGAAAACACCTCTGCTGATGTAAAGCCAAATATCACAGCAGAAATCGAGGAGAATGGTATTTACCCGAATGAGATTGTGATAGCTCTCAGCCAAAGAGTCATTAGACTCAATCTGAGTGGTGATGAGATTGGGCTCCAGCCCCAGTGATTTTACGAACCGTTTACTGAAGTTAATCCAGTTTATGTTTGGATAAGCAGTGGCGTGGGCAGCCCAAGTCCCAGTTGCACCTGATAGTTTCCCAAGAAGCCGATGACTCTTTATATGTTGGAGTTGTCTTTGGAGACGGCCGGCAAAAACGGCGAATTCTTTTCCTAGCGAGGTAGGGGTAGCAGGTTGTCCATGAGTTAGAGCCAACATAGGTACGTTCTTATATTTTCGGGCGAACTTTTTTAGTTCTTTATTTACCGTTTTCAGCGCAGGCAGATATACCTGGTTCAATCCATCTTGCCACATGAGTGAATAGGACAGGTTATTCACATCTTCTGATGTAAGGGCAAAGTGAATCCACGGATGCAGCGATTTATTTAGTCTGCCCTGAAGATAATATTCAACCGCCTTAACATCGTGATTAGTGGTCTCTTCAATATCTTTGACTTTTTGAGCGGCAGTGGAATTAAAGTTTTTGTAAATATTGCGCAACTTGACCTGTTCTGTTTTGGAAAATGGCGGTAGCTCTTTAATTCCTTTTTCATTGCCTAGGGCGATCAGGTATTCGATTTCAACCTTGATTCGGTAGTAAATGAGAGCAGGTTCAGAGAAGTATTCGGTCAGTTCTTCGACCGCTTTATTATACCGTCCGTCTAAAGGTGAAATCGAAGTGAGTGGGTTAACCACCAAGAATCCTTTTCACAGCAAGAGCACAGTTGCCGGGATCGAGAACAGTCATTACAGGAGCGTTACTTGGCATTTGAAGGGTGGAGTGGATGTTCACCAGCATGTCAGTTTTATCCTTGAAAGGCGGGCATGCCAGAGTTGGGAAATTAGAATTCGCCGCCACAAAACCGGAGAGGGCATTAGACCGTCCTGCTATGGTGATATACACAATTCCACGATCTTTTTGATAAGACTCAATGACCTCCAAAACTTTTTTAGGCTGTTTATGAGCAGATGCCACATGTAGATCAAATGGAACGTCTAACTCGCTCAGTTTATTTGTGATTTTTTCTGCAAAAACTTCATCTGAAGTAGAACCTAATATTAATACTGCTTTTCCGCTCATAACTGCTCCGATAGGTTTTGTTGTATCCTATTATTTATGGGAATCTCGTGATCCGGGAATGAAAATGTCTTTCCAGTAATCATTTCGTATAGTTGAATATAACGTTTCGAAAGTTCAATGACGAGTTCTTCGGGCGCATCCGGCAGAACTTTATCATTGTAAGGGTCACAGTTGTCCACAAACCAGAGGCGCAGAAACTCCTTGTCAATATTTTCCGGCTCCTTACCTGCGTTGATCCGTGCTTCATAGCTATCCGCCAACCAGTACCTACTTGAGTCCGGTGTGTGAATCTCATCGATGAGCATAATATGTCCATCTTCATCACGTCCCATTTCGTACTTAGTGTCCACTAGGATCATTCCATTTTCGGCAGCCGTCTTCTGGCCAAAAGTAAAAAGCTCCACCGCTTTCCCGCTGCAATAATCCCAATCTTCCTGAGACATCCACCCTTCGTTGACAATCTCACTAGGCGATATAGGGCGATCGTGATGTTCTTCCTTTGTGGTAGGGGTGAGCATATTGGTATCAAGTTTCTGGTTCTTAACCAATCCATCAGGTAACACATTGCCGCAATACTCCCGGTCGCCGCTATTATAAACTGTCCAGAGCGATGTGCTGGTGCTTCCAGTTATGTAACCCCGTACAACGAATTCAATGGGGAAAACAGTACACTTCCGGGCAACTGTCGCGTTAGGATCAGGAATGTCTATCACGTGGTTTGGGATGATATCTTTAGTCTGCTCAAACCACCATGCGCTGGTCTGATTCAGCACCTGACCCTTAAACGGGATGGCAGCAAGGATTCGGTCAAAAGCACTCTGGCGGTCGGTAGTTATGAGGACTAACCTGTCCTCCAGTTCGTATCGGTCGCGAACCTTTCCGCCGTACTTTACCCCGGTAGATAGATCAGTCTTGGTAAGACAGTTATTCAGATTAGCCGTAATTGTTTTTTTGTAGTCAGTCATGATTTACTCGTATTTGTAGCCGTTGTGAGAGTAAGGATTGAATAGTATATGACTTTGGAGGACTTTCTCAAGAGTCTCATCGGCACCCTCATCATCTGGAGTAATATGCCAGATAACTCCGCTTCTTATCTCCTGGATACCTTCGATATGGAACCACTCTTTTAGAGCTGCCTTTTTATGCTGTCCAACAAGGTCATCTTTGTAGCGGACCAAAATTGCTTCACCGTTGTTTGACGTTTTATCTGCCGGAGATTCCTTGTTGGAGTTTAACACTTCTCCGGATGCGATTATTTTATCAACTGTTTCCCCACCTGCATCTGCTTTGAGAGCAATCTCCCAATGGTTCTGACGTGTAATAGAGACGGCGATTCCCAAGTGCCGCAAGGCGTTTTCGACCGATACCGCTTCGTTGTCGGTGATGATGAGATCCACAAGTAGTTCTTCTGAATTATCAGAACATCGGTACGTTTCCAATTCTTGGTGCCGCGGGTCATAGTCGAGTGTGGTAGCGGTGAGTTGGGTGTCCTCATTCAGATAGTCTCGCATGGAGGTAAATATAGGATCACCTGCAGTGGTGCGCTCAGGGTGTGGCATCATGGCCATGACGTTTCCTTCGGTGTTGCAGACTGCGGCAAGATTGTCCATTGAACCGTTGGGATTTACCGGGAAATCAGGGATGACTTCGCCATTTTCATTACAGTATTTGAAAACAGTCTGATCATTAGCTTGGAGTTTCTCAAGAAGATCATCGTCCATCATGAAGCGGCCTTCCGCGTGAGCAATGGGGATGTTCATCCGCTCACCTTCTTGAAAATGTCGAGTAAAAGCACAACGGTTGCCGGTATGTGTGAGTTTCACGTTCGCCCAGACATTGTAGTAGCCGGTTCCCATAACGTGACCATCTTTCACCATGCGATTACCTGACAGCGCCATACCCACACGATTATTTCGCAAGCCGGGGACCAAACCTGTTTCTACCAAAATCTGAGCACCGTTGCAGATTCCCAGAACCGGTTTTCCTTTTTCTGACTCTTCGCTGATGATTTTCATGACAGGATCCAGTGAAGCTATGATGCCTGCCCGGGAGCGGTCTTCGTATGAGAATCCGCCTATGATAAAATACCCGTCACATTCATGAAGTTTCTCTACCGGCTCATTCCACAGGAATTCCACAGGTTCCATTCCGGCACGCTTGATGGCAAGGGCTGATTCCCGCTCGCAGTTGCTTCCGGGGAATTGGATGATTGCTATTTTAGCCACAGAGTTCACTGAGATAAATCCTTACCTGTTATTATTTTTTAAACGTTGTGTTCTCTGTGGTTTAATTAATTGAAACATTTTTGTCTCCACTCTCAACAACACCAATTTCATAAACTTCTGTTAATTCTTTTAGAGCATCTTTCACTCTTTCCACTTTGGATGAATCCACAATAAAGACCATCCCGATGCCCATATTGAAAGCACGGTACATTTCATCTTCATCCACATCCCCGATGGCTTGCATCACATCAAACACTGGCAGCACGGGCCATGCCCCTTTTTTGATTTCCAACCCACAACCATCCGGTAAAATTCGCGGTAAGTTTTCCACGAGTCCACCACCGGTAATGTGGGCGACACCTTTTATATCAATACCAACTTCTAAAGCTGCAAAGACATGGTTCGTGTAATTAATGTGTGGCTCCAGCAACGTAAGTCCCACCGATTTTTCCAATTCAGGAATCGCATCATTCACATCGTATCCACCGATTTCAAAAAAGAGCTTCCGGGCGAATGAATAACCGTTGGTGTGCAACCCGTTGGATGGCAGTCCCAACACCACATCACCGGGCTGGATTGTTTCACCGGTAATGATCTTATCTTTTTCAACGATCCCGGTAATGACACCAACCAGATCATGTTCTCCCGGCAGATACGTATCCGGCATTTCGGCTGTCTCGCCACCTACCAGGGATACATCAATTTCACGGCACGCCTCAACCATCCCGGATACAATTTCCTCAATGATCTCCGGCTTCAGTTTGTCGTTGGCGATGTAGTCCAGAAAAGTGAGAGGCCGGGCCCCCATGACGATGATGTCATTTGCGCAGGCGCTTAGAAGGTCAATGCCTATGGTATCATATTTTCCCATCATCCGAGCTATAATGGTTTTGGTGCCCACGCCGTCAACGCTCTGGACCAGTACCGGGTTTTCATACTCTTCCAATATGGGCTTCAGATCATAGAGTGAGCCAAAACTACCAAGCCCTGTAAGCACGTTGGACGTGAAGGTGGATTTTACATCATCCTTGATACGATCTACCGCTTCGTTCCCGGCATCAATGTCAACCCCAGCGGATTTATAATTGATTTTACTCACCCTAATTTGTCTCTCAAGCCACTCTCCCACGCATCTTTCCCTGCTGCAACAGGTAAATCCACAACATTGTTTATTTTAAGAATTGCTTCAGTGGTTGTTTTTCCAATCTCTTTTATATCAATTCCGCGTGATGAAAAGATTTTCCTTAGAGCTTCAATATTGTCTGGAGCCACTTCCAACACAAAGCCGCCCGATTCTGAAAATAGTAATTTTTCTATGCGATGCTCACCCGGAATAGTAACGTTACATCCTTTACCGTTGTGAAAGCTCATCTCTGCCAGAGCAGCAGCGATGCCTCCCTCGGAGATATCGTGGCAGGAGAGGACGAGACTGGCTGAGATGGCATCGGTAACTGCGAATATTTGGGCTTCGATTTCTGTGAAATCCGGTTGGGGTACATTTGAGCCCAGTTCATTATGCAGAGCGTAATAGATGCTCCCGCCGCATTCATTTTTCCGTTTACCCACCATCAGCACTATTGAGTCGTCCCGCTTGAAGTGTGGTGTAACAGCTCGAGTCGCATCTTCCATTTTACCCACGCAGGCGATGATTGGACTGGGTGGTATGGCGCCGTTGCGCGATTCGTTGTAGAAAGAGACATTTCCCGCGATGATAGGAGTAGCTTCGTTCGGATGATCTTTCAGGTGGATGTTTTTGCACGCCTCGGCTACGCCACGGGCAGCTTCCGCAAACTGTCCCATCTGATCTTCTTTTTCCGGATTGCCGAAACAGAGGCAGTCACTGATTGCGGCAGGTATGGCTCCTACAGCGGCCACATTTCGCATGGACTCCGCAACAGCGTTCACCGCTCCCCAGTAGGAGTCAATTTTACCGTACCGGGGATTATTGTCTGTAGAAAGAGCAATGCCCGCGGTGCGAATCTCTTCCGGGAAATCATCGCTGTTGAACGGCTGCATGACACCTGCATCCGCTTCACCGCTTTCCACTCGAGTGCGACCCTGAACCTGCTTGTCGTAAGTCTCAAAAATGGGTTGCCGTGAAGCGACATTTTCGTGAGACAATATTTTTTGAAGAACATCATTGTAGTCATCCGGTTCAGAAATGTTCGGCTCGGCCGCATCTAAGTCTGCCTTGGAAAATGGGCGATTATAAAGGAGTCCCTTGGTCACCTGCTCTGCAGGAGCATCTATGATAATTTCCCCGTTAGAATGAACAATATATTGTTTATCATTTCGGATCTTTCCCACAACTCTTGCCTCTGCTCCTTTAGACGTTTCCGGAAAGTCAAAAGTACTATTGTAATGTTCCAAAATAACCGGTGTCAATTCCGGATGAACAACCCACATGAAGCGCTCCTGTGTTTCGGAACAGAGAATGACAGACGGATGAAGATTATCCATGCTTACGTGTGCCTGATCAAGAAAAACTTCAGCGCCGTATCCCGCACTATCTGCCAGTTCGACACTTGCACAGGCGATACCGCCGGCTCCCAAATCTTTGAACCCGATCTTGTCCATGTCTCCACGTTCCTTGAGGAGATTGAAAAGGGCGTATGTCGATTTCAAAATATGTCGTTCCAGAAATGCGTTCGGTTCCTGAACGGCGGCTTTTTTCGACTCCTTCTCCTCTTCATTCAGCTCCAGAGAAGCAAAACTTGCTCCGCCAAACCCGCTATTGTCAGTGGGCTTTCCAACAAGAATTAAGTCGTATCCATCCGCATTTTCCGGAGCAGTGGAGTGGATAACTTCATCTTCCCGGACAATACCCAGTGTAACCACAGTCACCAGACAATTATCGTTATACCCCTCATCATAGTAGAGGTCGCCGCATAGATTTGGAATTCCAAGGGGATTCCCATAACCGGCGATCCCTGCCACCACCCCTTCGTGAATCCATTTTGTCTTTGGGGAACTGATATCGCCAAACCGAAGACCGTCTGCCACTGCGATGACTTTTGCTCCCATGCAGCAGACGTCCCGTACATTCCCGCCGATGCCAGTGGCTGCCCCTTCATATGGTACAATCTGGGATGGATGATTGTGGGATTCATGACTCATCACCACACAGTAGCGGTTTCCTTTTTTATCGGTAGCAACGGCAACAACTCCGGCATCTTCCTTTGCACCCAAGACAACCGTCGGTCCATCAGTTATGAATTGCCTTAGATGAGGACGACTGCTTTTATAAGAGGAATGCTCTGAACCTTGGATGGACCATAATACACATTCTGCCAGAGATGGCGGTCTCTTTAGTATTTCATTCTGGATTTTGATGATCTCTTTCGGCGTCAGAGCGAGGCCATTCTCCGCAAGCGTAGAGAGAATTTCGTCAGAAGTGAGCGAGTTAAAATCTATGGTTTCGGATGTAAAAGTCAAATGTCCGATCGTATGATAGTTTGTGTTCGCTCTGGGCCGAGAGAGATAATAGTGATTGGGCAATTAACTTCATTCTCAATGAATTCTATATAACGCTGCATGGACATTGGAAGACTGTCATATCCTTTATTACAATAATTATCGATATCTTCCGGAGTTGTTTCTTCCCACCCTTCCAACTCAACAGTAATCGGCTCTGCTCGTCGTATTTTCTCGAGGCTTGCCGGCATTTCCGTAAAATGTTCTTCGCCGATATTATAAGCTGTGCAGATGTGAATTGGATTAAATCCTGACAGGATATCAAGTTTTGTAAGAGCGATTTCGGTGAGACCGTGAACACGAACAGCCTGTCGTAACTGGACAAGATCAAGGTAGCCGATCCGCCGAGGTCTACCGGTTGTAGTGCCAAACTCATGTCCTTTTTCGCGAAGTCTGACTGCCACGTCATCGGTTTGTTCGGTGGTAAAAGGACTGATGCCGACACGTGTAACATATGCTTTGGCCACACCGATAACACGCCGGTCACCGTTTAATCCTACTCCAGATCCAGTTGAAGCATGTCCCGCCGCCATATTAGAACTTGTGGTGTGAGGATAGAGGCCGTGGTCCACATCAAGTGACATCCCCTGAGCGCCCTCAAAGAGGAATAATTTTCCCTTTTGATAACCACGGTAGAGCTCCAGTTCAGTATCAGCCAAATATTCTTTCAGCCTTTCACCGTAATCCAAATATTCAGTATAGATACTGTCAAAGCTAAGGTCGAAACGAGATTCGAAGGCGCCCTCAATTACATTTTTGTTGAAAGAAAAAGCTTTGGTGAGTTTTTCCTCAAAAATGGCCGGCTCTAGCAGATCACCCATACGGATACCGTGGCGATACATTTTGTCAGCATAAACCGGAGCGATGCCTCGCTTGGTACTCCCTGCCGCCAACTCTCCCTGATGCCCTGTGAGGCATTCATCCATTATGATATGATAAGGCATGATGACATGAGCTCTTTCGCTAATCATCAATTTTGGCTCTATTTGCCGCTCCTTGAGTGACGCAATCTCAGAAAGAAGCACTTTTGGGTCAACTACAACTCCAGCACCGATGACAGACAGAGGATGAGAATAAAGTACTCCCGAGGGAATCAGGTGTAACTTATAGACTTCATCGCCAACAATAACCGTATGTCCGGCATTGTTACCTCCCTGAAATCGAACGACGTAGTCACACTCACCGGCAAAGAAGTCCGTGATTTTACCTTTGCCTTCATCTCCCCACTGGGCACCAACTATAATAGTAGTTTGAGACAGCTTGGATTTAGACATTAATAAAAAGTGTTATAAAATAGTAATTGGGTGGCTGTGCTGTTTTGGAATCAATTTTGGTTTTTAATTGGTTCAATTGTTTCTCTTTAAGGAAATAGGAAAGGTAAAGTTTACATTCTTGTAATGAAAAGTGGAACGTGAAAATCAGACGATTTAGCAAAAAATAATAATTTTGTTTAAGCGGTTGGTAAAATCCCCCTAGTTCTGTTTATTATGTAGACAGCTACCATCGCCAATAATCCACCCGCAACCGTTGAAACTTCCAATGTTTCCTTCAGAAAAATCATGCTAAAAATAACAGCACTAAGCGGCACAGTGAATATGAAAGCACTGGCTCTCTCTGAGCCGAGGATGACCGTACCGTAGAAATAGACTGTAGTACCAAAAACCATAGAACCGAACGTTACCAGAAGAAAATTAAGCCAGAAAACCCAGTCGTATGAGAATATCGAAGTGATGTTGTAGTCAGCAGCAAAAGGATAGGAGAGAATAGCAGCGAGGGAAAAGGTCCAGAAGCCGTAGGCAAGGGTGGGAATATCGTCTTTAGCCTTGGACGTTATAACGGTCAAGAAACCCCACGATAGGGAACAGATAACAAAGTAGGTATTCCCACTAGTTGTAAGCTCATCGAAGTTGAAGGTCCATACTTGCAGGATGAGAACACCGCCCACAAGTCCTAACAGTAATCCAATAATTTCTCTCTGGAGAGGCATTCTTCTGGCGACTAAAATGGCTAAAATAAATGTAAACAGAGGATTCATAGTTGG
>DKQU01000104.1 GCA_002471865.1 Fidelibacterota bacterium UBA7300
TAGCCCGGGAAGGAAAGGGGTTTCTCGGAAAGCTGGGAGATATCATGGAGATAGATGTAATCTCTCTGGTGGTAAATTTTATGGACCTTCTAACTCACCACCGCTCTCATTCTGATTTACTGTTGGAAATGCTCCCCGATGATGCTGGCTATCGTTCAATGGTGAAAACGTGGTTCAGCAATTCCTGGCTTCTGGAAGTGTTACAGATGCTCAGTGAGTCGGACTATCGCGTCATTCTCACGACTGATCACGGCAGCATCCGGGTGAAAAAACCTGTCCGTGTAGCCGGTGATAGAGAGACTTCTTCAGGCATCCGCTACAAGTACGGACGCAATCTCAACTGTCCTGACAAACACGCTCTCGTCATCAAGGATCCGGCGAAATACCGTCTGCCGGAGATGGTCAAAGGGACGAATTACCTCATAGCCAAAGAAGATCGCTATTTTGTCTATCCCACGGAATATCACAAGTATCGCGAAACATTAGACGGCAGCTTCCAGCACGGAGGTATCTCCATGGAAGAGATGCTCGTCCCGGTGCTTACACTTACTCCTCGACCTTGAGTAAAATTGAGCATTTAACCTCTTCTCCTAAAGAGACACAGAGTCTCGCCAAGGATTTCGCATCCGATCTCTGTCCGAGTGATGTACTTGCCCTCTCCGGTGATCTCGGCAGCGGCAAGACGACTTTTGTCCAAGGTTTGGCTGAAGGTTTGGGAGTAACAGCGAATGTAGTTTCGCCTACCTTTAAGCTTGTTAACGAATTCGACGGCAGTTTACCTCTCTATCATCTCGATTTCTACCGGATTGAATCTGCCTCGGCAGCCGTGGCTATCGGTATTGAACACTACGTGTTCGGAGATGGAGTTACGGTAATTGAATGGGCTGACCGCTATCCTGAAGTCATCCCGGACGACGCCATTCAAATTCATTTTGAAGTAATGTCAGAAACGGAGCGCCGGATAATCGTGGAAAGAACAGAATAAAAGTGAATATCCTCGCCATTGAAACTGCCACACCCGTCTGCGGAATCGCACTTTTTCGGCAAGGTGAACTTGTCGATGTAAGGGAAGAGATACTTCATCGAACGCACGCTGAGAAACTACCGATTTATTTCGAGGAACTGCGTGATATCACTAATCTAAAAGTAACGGAATTGGATGGAATTGCAGTGTCCATCGGTCCCGGTTCGTTTACGGGATTGCGCATTGGCTTGAGTTACGCCAAAGGATTAGCATTTAGTGTCGACATACCATTGATTCCCGTCCCCACACTTCAAGCTATGGTCTTAGGCACAAAGCCGAGAAAAGGGACTGTCCGCTGCCTGCTCCACTCGCACAAGGACATCGCCTACGGACAGGATTATAAGGTAGAATCGTCTCTGTTCACTACAGTTGGTTATACCGAAGTGAAGACAGTAGCGGAACACTTGGAATCTCTTCCAGCAGGGATTGATATTTTGCATTTTGGATGTGATGAACTTTTGTCGAACACAGACACTTCGGTTGTGAAAGCAATTCCATCAGCTTGCAATGTAGGCAAGCTCGCATGTGACAGTTATGATGATCTCGTAGAACGCGACTTCTATGAATTGGAACCGGATTATATGTCTGTTTTTAAGTTGGGTGAAAAACTTCAGAAATAAATCTTCATCACCCATCATCCATCATCCATCTAAAGTCTAACGATTATTGGAAATGTCTTTTAAATTGGTGAAATTGCCTTGTTATGACAGCGTGGTTCAAGAGAGAAAAGGAAAAACTTCAGACGACTGAGCGCCGTTCTGTTCCGGACGGTCTATGGGAAAAATGCCCAAGCTGTGGTGAAATTCTTTTTCGACAGGAATTGGCAAAAGTACTGTGGGTATGCCAGAAATGTGACTACCATTTCCGGATCAAGCCTCAAGATTATGTTAACCTTCTTCTCGATGGAGGTAAATTCGAAGAACGAGATGCCGGGATAATCTCGGGAGATCCACTCCAATTCAGCGCCAGAAAAAAATATACCGATCAAGTTGCGGCAGCTCAGGAGAAAACCGGACAGAAGGATGTCCTGAGGACAGTCACAGGTAAGATTGGTGGTCAGCAAGTTATCATGGGAATTATGGACTTTTCATTTATCGGAGGCAGTATGGGATCTGTTGTTGGTGAGAAACTCTCCCGTGCCATTACCTATGCTATAGATGAATCCCTGCCGCTCATCACCATCGCGGCTTCCGGTGGCGCCAGAATGCAGGAAGGTATTTTCTCACTCATGCAGTTGGCTAAGACGTCTGCTAAATTAGCTAAACTGGCCGAGGCAGGGGGGCTGCACATCTCCATCCTGACAGACCCTACCACCGGAGGAGTTTCAGCCAGCTACGGCATGCTTGGTGATTTTATTTTGGCTGAGCCCGGCGCTCTCATCGGATTCGCAGGACCGCGCGTCATCAAACAGACGATTGGCCAGGATTTGCCGGAGGGATTCCAAAGGGCTGAATTTGTGCTGGAGAAAGGTTTTTTAGATCACATTGTTACCAGAAGTGAAATGAAAGAGGTACTCATCAAAGTTATTAAATTTGCCCATGTCTGAACCTCTCATACTTGTCACAAATGACGACGGTGTTACGTCTCACGGGATTGCGGCTTTAAGAGAAGCAGCAAAAGATTTAGGCCGTGTAGTTGTCATAGCTCCTGAGACGGAAAAAAGTGCCGTTGGACATGCAATTACGCTCTCTAACCCTATTCGAATCCAGGAGCTTTCTAAAGAAGATGGCGTAACAGGATTTGCTGTTGGAGGAACACCGGCTGACTGCGTAAAACTGGCTGTCCGAGCGCTGCTGGATCGCACGCCGGATCTCATCCTTTCGGGTATTAATCACGGCGCTAATGTGGGAATGAGTGTAATGTATTCAGGGACGGTTTCCGCCGCTACAGAAGGTGTTATTTTGGGAATTCCGTCTATAGCTATTTCATTGGATTCATGGACTTCTGATGATTTTAATTTTGCAGGTAAGATCGCCAAGCAGTTTGCCGTTAAAGTTTTGGAGAATGGATTGGATGAGGGTGTAGCACTCAACATCAATGTACCTTCAGTTCCGGAGGATGAAGTAAAGGGAATAATGCTCACTAGGCAGGGTCAAAGTTTTTACGAAGAGACATTTGATCGCAGGACTGACCCGAGGAAACGAACTTACTACTGGATGGACGGTTTTCTCGTACAGCCGGATAAAGACCAAGATGTTGATGACGTCGCCCTCGCTGGAAATTATGTATCTGTAACTCCTCTTCACTTTAATTTGACTCACAACGAATCTTTGACAAATTTGGCCTCTTGGAAAGTATTTAATAATGGAAATATCTAGAGAGACAGTCTTTATACTCGA
>DKQU01000091.1 GCA_002471865.1 Fidelibacterota bacterium UBA7300
CTTCGAGCGAGATCATTCCCAGTACCGATGGGGAGAACGCCCAGGGGAGTTTCTGATCCCGCCAGACCGTTTACTACTTCGTTCACAGTTCCGTCACCGCCAAAAGCAGTAATAAAATCATAGTCATTCACTGCCGCTTTGGTAATCTCTGTACCGTGTGTGGGCTCCTTGGTCCACTCCACGTCAAATTCGATCCCGGCTGAAGAGAGCATCCGCTCAATCTTGGGTAGAATCTTGGCAGTCTTACCACGGCCTGCTTTGGGATTCATTACAATAAGAGTTTTCATTCTTTTTTCCTCACAGCAATGCACTCAATCTCGATGTCAGCATCAAGCGGCAGTTTGGAGACTTGTACCGCTGATCTAGCAGGCGGTTCCTCGGGAAAGTAGTCAGGAAAAACTTCGTTGAGTTCGGTAAAGCGGGAAAGGTCAGTGAGAAAGACGGTCACTTTCACAGCTTGATCTAGAGAACTCCCAGTTGTCTGCAATACTTTCGAGACGTTATCCAGTGTTTGGCGCACGCGAGCTTTAAAATCGCCTTCCACCAGTTTGCCTGTCTCCGGATCAAGTGGTACTTGTCCGGCGGTGAAGATGAGATCGTCAGCCGATACAGCAGGGCTGTAAGGACCCGCCACAGGACTTCCGGCAGGGTGATGGACTTCCTTACGCATCCTCTTCAGATAAATTCCACGCTGCCAAGCCCACATCGTCATTCATTTCCCTGACTATTTTCGTATTAAACGGCTGGAGTACAAATTCTCCCACAGCGGCGATTTTGGCACTGAAAAGATGTCCGCCGATGGTTCTATAATCAGGACCGTTCATTATAACGTGTGCGTGAACAAACATCTTACCATTTTTTTCTGATACATTACCCAAGCATGAGACCAACTCATAATTACCGGGAAAATGCTTCTGATCATATTTCTTTTCGGACGTATTATAGATACCTAAAGTAACATCTTTAACAGCGCCGATCCCGCTGATTGAAGCAGAATGCAAATTCCCCTTTTTAACAACTGAAAGAATTGATTCAATCACATCATCATTTTTTTCTATCGAAATAAGGATTTTATCACCGTCTTTAACGTATCTCATTCTGGTCTCCATCTCAGATTGGGATTTCTATTTGCGGCAGTTTCATCCAGCCGTCGTACCGGCGTGGAATAAGGCGCATTCCGGACTTTCTCCGGATCGCTCTTCGACTCCTCGTCAATCTTCAGCATAGCCTCTGCAAACCGGTCGAGACTTTCCATTGTTTCCGAATCAGTGGGTTCCGTCATCATCGCTTCCGGTACATTCAGCGGGAAGTAAACCGTGGGAGCGTGAAAACCGAAATCGAGGAGCCGCTTACCTATATCCAATGCCCGGATGCCTCTCTCCTTTTGACGGTTGGCACTGAGCACAAATTCGTGCATGCACGGTCCGTCAAAAGCGATATCGTAGGCGTCAGTGAGCTTACTCATGAGATAGTTGGCATTGAGAATAGCCTGGCGGCTAATGGCATGAATCCCTTCTAATCCCAGCATACGAATGTAAGTGTAGGCTCGAACAAGTATACCAAAGTTTCCAAAGAAAGTGTGAACACGACCGACGGAATCTGAACGAGTACTTTCTAGAGAATATCTTCCGTCATTTTCTACTACAAGAGGTGACGGAAGAAATTTTTCCAGTTCAGAAGTCACCCCAATTGGTCCGGAGCCCGGTCCACCACCGCCGTGAGGCGTGGAAAAAGTTTTGTGTAGATTGATGTGGAGGATATCGAATCCCATATCCGCCGATTTTACCAATCCGAGGAGAGCGTTTAGATTAGCACCATCCATATACATTAGTCCGCCTGCTTCATGGACAAGGTGAGTGATCTCGGTTATGTTGTCCTCGAACAGTCCTAAAGTATTTGGTTGTGTCAGCATCATACCTGCTACTTCCGGGGAAAGCTTCTGGCGAAGGTCATCCAAGTCCACCCGTCCTCGCTCGTCGGATTTCACTTGTAGCACATCATATCCGCCCATGGCGACAGTGGCGGGATTCGTACCGTGAGCCGTGTCGGGGATCAGTATCTGCTTTCGATTGTCACCATTTTTCGCGTGATATGCTTGCATGATCAAAACACCGACAAGTTCACCTTGAGAGCCTGCGGTTGGTTGAAGCGTAAATCGTTCCATCCCGGTCATGGCTTTGAGTTGCTCTTCCAGTCCAGCCATGATAGCCAACGCACCCTGTACCGTCTCTTCCGGCTGAGCGGGATGTATGCTGCTCAATCCGGGTAAACCGGCCATCATATCGTTCACTTTTGGATTGTACTTCATAGTGCACGATCCCAGTGGATAGACATCTTTATCTACATGATGATTCTTGCTGGAGAGATTGGTGTAGTGACGAACGACATCAGGTTCTGTCACTTCCGGCAGATTAGCAGAGTTAGAACGAAGTTCCTCGCCTGAAAAGATATCCTCAAGAGATGTTGTTGGTACATCGCATTCTGGCAGAGTAACGCCCATTTTCCCTGGGCGGCTCTTGTGAAAGATCAGATGGTTATTCATTGATGCCTTCCAGTAATTCTGTTAAATCTACCTTCATATCATCCAACGCTTTTGAGACGGAACCGCTGAACTTTAGTCCTGCTGTAGCGAGATGAGGTTGACCTCCTCCGCCGCCACCCAGCTTCTTACCCTGTTCCCGGGCAATATCGCCGGCTTTTACGCCCGCTACAATCAAATCTTGAGTAACCACAAAAACCAATGTTAACTTAGAATCTTCAATGGAAGCGAGAACGCCAATTCCGCTTCCCAAACCTGAAGCCAAATGATCGCCTAATAGCTTAAGGTGGTCGATATCATCTGATTCAATATCGCTAATAGCGAGCTTTCGACCGTTCACTTCAAGTGTATCATTAATTATTGCAGTTACCTTTTCTGCACCTCCACTTGCAGATCGCTTGCGAAGCTTTTTCTCCAAATCACGGTTCTTCTCCAAGAGTTGATTGATTCGGCTCTCCAGTTCGCTTACAGGAACATTGAGCATCTGCTGCAATTTAATCAGTTGACGGAAACCTTCTGTTACATAACAGAGAGCACCTGTTCCCGTAACGGCGAATATGCGTCTTACACCTGATGAAAGTGACGATTCCTCAGTGATCTTAAAGAATCCGATATCTCCTGTCCTTTTCACATGAGACCCGCCGCACAATTCCTTTGAGAATTCACCGATAGTAATCATCCGCACCTCATCACCATATTTCTCTTCAAAGATTGCTTCAGCCCCTTCCTTACGGGCTTCGTCGAACCCTTTGATAGTTATATCCAGTGGAGTGTTCTTCATAATCCGATTGTTCACAATCTCCTCAATCTGCTCGATCTGTTCGTTGGTTATTTTTTCGTAGTGCGTCAGATCGAAACGGAGATGTTCGGGTCCCACGAGCGAACCGGCCTGCTGAACATGATCACCCAGCACCATCTTCAGCGCCTTATGCATGAGGTGAGTGGCGGTGTGGTTCTTACCGATCGCTTCCCGACGAATTTGCTCAACTTCAACCGTCACTTTAGCGGAGTTGACCTCCTCACCTTCCACCATCTCCGTCACATGAATATGACTCTCGCCGTCTTTTACGGTATCGACCACTCTCAGCTCAAAATCCTTGCCAGAGATGAATCCTGTATCCCCCACCTGACCGCCCTGTTCGGCGTAAAACGGCGTTTTGTCAAGAATGATAAGGTATTTACCGTTCACTTGTTGATAACGCCGGATTTCAGACTTAGAAGACGTATCATCGTAACCGATAAACTCGGAATCTTCACCTTTGGTCAGCTCTACCCATTCCCCGGCATCTGTGTCAATGGTAAATTTTCCTGCTGAACGAGCTTTTTCTTTTTGTTTTTCCATAGCTGCCTCAAATCCTTTTGTATCAACGGAAAGTCCCTGTTCTTGGGCCATCTGCTCAGTTAGATCTAGAGGAAAACCGTACGTATCATAGAGCTTGAATGCTGCTTCGCCAGAGATCTCTTTCCCATCGAGACTGTCAGCGATCTTTTGGAAGTTATCTAAACCGCGATCAAGCGTCTCGTTAAATTTTATCTCCTCCGCTTCGATGACCTTTTCAAGATGAGATCGCCGCTCGACAAGTTCGGGGTAAGCGTCACCCATAAGGTCAACGACAACTCCTGCCAGTTTGTGTAGGAACGTATCGGGCATTCCGAGCTTTCTGCCAAATCTTGCTGCACGGCGTAAAATTCTCCGAGCAACATATCCTCGACCGTCATTCGACGGCAATACTCCGTCAGCAATTGAAAAAGTGAGCATACGAATGTGATCAGCTATTACACGAAAAGGGACTGGGTCATCATCGTATGATGAGCCTGACAAGTTCTCGGCTGCTGAAATAATTGGATGAAATAGATCTGTATCATAATTGCTCGATTTCTCCTGGAGAATAGCCGTAATTCGCTCAAATCCCGCACCTGTATCTACGTGAGTCTCAGGAAGATCAATCAAACTGCCGTCACTCATACACTCATTTTGAATGAATACGAGGTTCCACAACTCCCAATAGTCCGGTGAAACATTCACACCGTCTGAACTTTGATTAGACGGATCATCGCCAACATAATAGTGAATCTCGGAACAGGGACCGCATGGACCGGTTTCCCCCATCTCCCAGAAATTATCCTTTTTGCCGTAGCGTAGGACTCTTGACGGGTCAATGTCCGTCACTGTCTTCCAAAGTTCGTCAGCTTCATCGTCGTCTTCATAAACCGTAGCCCAGAGGCGCTTCTTATCCAGCTTCCACACTTCCGTAAACAACTCCCAGGCCCACTGGATCGCTTCGCTCTTCTGATAATCGCCAAACGACCAATTCCCTAGCATCTCGAAGAATGTGTGATGAAATGCGTCCTGACCCACCTCTTCCAGATCGTTATGTTTTCCGGAAACGCGAATGCATTTTTGGGAGTTCACTGCACGGGGATGTTCCGGCGATTTCTTACCTAGAAAGATGGGCTTAAACTGGTTCATCCCGGCATTGGTAAAGATGAGCGTAGGATCATCCTGAGGAACCAGTGAAGCACTGCGGACGAACGTGTGTCCCTTTTCCTGGAAGAATTCGATGAACTGTTGTCTTATTTCTTTGGCTTTCATCTCTTTGTAATTGGTAAACTGATGAATCGTGAGTTGTAAAAGCTTACCACTCTACCAAGCACAACTCACCGATATTTATCGTTTCTTAGTGACTACGTGGCAAGACGAATTTAGCGTCGAGGTTGAGGATATTCAACAGGTTTTAGTCGTGAAATAAGCTACTTTAGGAGAATCATTTTTCGAGTCTTGGCAAAACCCCCGATTCTACTACCGTTTTGCCTGATGGCTTCAATACGATAGAAGTAAATGCCAAATTTGGAACTTATGGTATTAAAACTCAGTTTTATTCAATCGGTTTTTGAGACTCTATTTTTGATGAACAACATTTTGATCCCTTTCCGTATCCACAGCAGCAGCATTTTATCCAGCAGTGAATTACTAACCCGAGGGCGATGAGGGGGAGTCCTAATACACCGCAGTTACAGGAAGTGGAGGCTCCGCAGCATCCTCCAAAAATTGCAATGCTTAATAAATAAGCACCTCCCACGAAACATATTAGATCAAGTAGTCCTAACAAATAACAGCACCATTTTTTATTCTTCATTTCCATTCTCTTT
>DKQU01000084.1 GCA_002471865.1 Fidelibacterota bacterium UBA7300
ATATACCTGAAGCTGGAGATGTGGGATTGGTTATTTACGATATTATGGGTCGTAAGGTAGAAGTTTTAGTGAACGGTATAATGGTGAGTGGTGAACATCAGATTGAGTGGGACGCCTCACACTTCGCCAGCGGTATATACATGTATAAATTGACAAGCAGTGGAGAAACCTTGTCTAAACGGATGATCTTACTTAAATAAGGTATAAGTACAGATTACTCCGAGGAACCGATGGCTCACATAAACCATTCAAGTTAATATGCAGAAGGATGACATTATGAAAAGATTTACTTTACTCTTATTTATCACACTGATTTTCCTAACCCCTACAGATGTTTGGGCACAGGACAATAATTCCTGGTGCTCAACTCCCGGGCTGACTCCGGAAGAGCGGTGGGAAGCTCGTACTGATATGCAGCGCAGGCTGGCCGGGAAACGGTTTGCAATCGATGGTCCTATTATAATTCCCATGGCGTTCCATATCATCGTGGATTCCAACGGTGAGGGCGACGTCACCATGGCTCAGATCGAAGCACAGGTAGAGCATATGACTGGAGGATACAGCGATAGAGAAATCGAATTTGTTCTCGGATCAGTGGATTACACCGTAAACGATAACTGGTTTTATCTGAGCGGAGACTACGAAACAGAGATGAAGAGTTCTCTGGCCATCGATCCTGCCCACAATATGAACGTTTACTCTGCCAATCTTCAGGATAATCTTTTGGGCTGGGCTCAATTCCCGTGGTGGTATGATGAGAACAGTTACATGCACGGATTTGTGATGCACTACGGCAGTTTTCCTGGAGGAAACATTGAGAATTACGATGAAGGCGATGTGGCCATACACGAAGGGGGACATTGCCTTGGGCTCTACCACACCTTCCAGGGTGGATGTTCTGATGGTGACGATGTAGAGGATACTCCCGCACAGCATGATGGTAACACTATCTACGACTGCGATCCAACCCTGGATACCTGTCCTAGCGATCCCGGAATGGATCCAATCTATAACTTTATGAACTACACGAATGATTATTGCACAGATGAGTTTTCCCCGGGACAGGGCGTCCGCATGGTGGATGTAATTGCGGCGTACAAGCCGGGTTTTTTGACGGCGTTTCAGATCCCGGATGAATTGGATCCAGCCGCTCCTTCAGACTTTTCAGCTTACAGCGACTACTTGACAGAGACTTCTGTGGCTCTCAATTGGAACGACCCGGATACACTTGTGAACGGTGAGTCTATTTCGGACTTTTCGGTGATCATCGAGAGAGATGGTGATGAGATAGCGGTGGTGAATCAGGGTGTGGAAAGTTATGCGGATGAGGGTCTTTCCGCTGAAGAGACCTACAGTTATACAGTTTATGCTGAACTAACTGAGAACGACAGCGCCAGCGTGATGGTATCAGCCAGTGTTATTTGCGGCGGGTCGCCGGTACCGTCTGCACCGGAAAATTTTGCGGTGGAAGCCTCAGATACGGCGGTCACTCTTAGCTGGACCAATCCCGCCGAACAGATAGACGGCACACCGCTGGATGACCTCTCAGCAATACGTATCTACCGGAACGGTGAATTACTGACGGATGTAGAGACCTCTGATGCCGGGATAGAGATGACCTGGGCCGACGATGTAGACTTTGGTTTCTCTTATGATTACCAGATCAGTGCGGTGGATAATGAATCAACAGAAAATGAAAGTGATATCTTGGATTTGCAGCGAGTTTGGTACGGTGATGTGCCGGACATCCTTATCTGGAACCCGGAAAATGTCAGCCCCGAATCTGCCACAGCGTTGTCCCGTTCCATTTTAGAATTGGGTTGGTCCGCAGCTGAAGTTCAGGAATTGACCTACTTTAGCGGAAGCCTTTACGATGCAGGATTCAAGGTCATATTTGTCTTATGCGGAGTATTTCCGAGACAGTACGAGATCTGGAACGGCCAGTGGGGACATCAGGGTGACCTCTTCAAGCTGCGTTACTATCTGAACGACGGCGGTTCCATTTACATGGAGGCAGGAGATGAGTTCGGTAATTTGAATGCCGGCACGCTTACGGAAAAATTCTTCATCGAAGTTTCGGACGTAGGTGCTAACGACCTTTCTACTATTGAAGGTATTTTCGGCACACCATCAGAAGGTGTGAGTTTCGACTATGACGGCGGCAACTTCGGTATTGATCACCTGGAACCGCTGGAGGGAGCTGTTCCCATATTCTTCAATACATCTCCAAATTACTACACCGGCATTGCTTTTGATGGTGGGGGCTATAAGACCATTGGTACGAGTTTTGAGTTTGGCGGTCTTATCGACAGCAATAACGATTCAAGCAGTACCAAGACTGAATTGCTGTTGTCATTGCTGAATTTTCTTACCGATACATCAAGTTTAATTTTACAGCAGCCATCAGGCCTACCGCTGACTTACGCCCTTCACCAGAACTTCCCAAACCCGTTCAATCCGGCTACCACCATCCGCTTTGATCTGCCTCAGACAGGGGAAGTGGAGCTGATGATCTACGACATTCTAGGTCGGGAGTTGGAAACACTGGTAAGTGGTGAACTGGTGAGTGGGATTCATGAGTTTATCTGGAATGCTTCCAGCGTCTCTAGCGGTATTTACTTCTACCGACTTTCTTCTGAACAGGGTATCCGTACACGAAAGCTGGTGGTCATTAAGTAGCTGCCACCAGGTAACTTCTTAGCTATTAACGGAGAAAACATGCGTTTGAAACTGTTTACTGTTACTACTTTTCTACTACCAGTTTTTATCACGGCTCAAAGCTGGAACTGCGAACTAATCGGTCAGCTTGACTATTCCCAAACCGCCAATGATATTTGGGGATACGTGGCTAGCGACGGCACCGAATAT
The DNA here is from genome assembly GCA_002471865.1 of Fidelibacterota bacterium UBA7300. Lineage (GTDB taxonomy): Bacteria > Fidelibacterota > Marinisomatia > Marinisomatales > UBA2128 > UBA2128. The sequence goes on from DKQU01000084.1 coordinate 2,869, forward strand.
GCCCTGGTGGGCACAAGTTCTGGTACTTCCGTTGTGGATGTGAGTACCGATGAATCCAATCCGACGGAAGTTGCTTTTATCCCAGGTCAGAACTCAACCTGGCGGGATGTGAAGACGTACGGTCACTATATGTACGTAGGGACAGAAGCATCTCAGGGGATTCAGGTGGTGGACATTGAGGATCCGGAGAATGCTGAGCTGGTTTACACATGGAATGGGGTAACGAACTCCCACAACATTTTCCAGGCTGACGGCTACCTCTATGTGGTGGGAGCGTCAGGACCCGATATGCATATCCTCGACTTGAGCAATCCTGCCCAGCCAGTGGAAGTGGGCGGTTGGGACGGAGAATACCTCCACGATGTGTATGTTCGTGGTGACTACGCCTACGGCTGTGGTATCTACTCCAGCACCATGTTCATCATAGACATTTCTGATAAAACGAACCCCACTACAGTAACGAGCTGGAGTTACTCTGGAGCGGCTCACGCTTGCTGGCTTTCAGAAGACGGTAATTACCTGATTACTTCGGACGAAACTTCCGGTGGACATATCAAGATATGGGATGTGAGTGATTTTGGAAACATCAATATGGTCTCTGAATGGATGGCGGACGGAGGTCAAGAGGAATCAGTGCACAATGTATTCGTGCGAGATAATTATTTATATGCGAGTCATTATGTCTTCGGTCTTCAGATTTTGGATATTTCCGATCCCTACAACCCGGTATTGGCCGGTTATTACGATACTTATCCCGGTAGCGGCGGCCTATATGAGGGAGCTTGGGGCGCCTATCCATTCACCGAAAGCTGCTACACTTATATATCTGATATGAGCGGCGGTCTATTCGTGGTGCACTTCGCCGGTTGCGCCGGAGCCGATGACGACGATCCTCGCCCGCCGGACAACTTCACTGCCTACAGTGACTACACGCTTCCGGAGAGTGTAAATCTGACTTGGGATGATCCTACGGAACTTCACGGTGGTGGTTCCATCGGCAACTTTTCCATTGATATTTACCGGGACGGTACGTTTGCTGCCAGTGTGGGTGAAGGAGTCGAGTACTATTCTGATAACGGTTTGGTGGATGGTCAGTTCTACGAATATGAAGCCCAGACACGATTGTTGAGTAACGATAGTCTAAGTGTTTTTGTGGATGACGGTGCCTTTTGCGGTGGATCGCCAACACCGTCGCCTCCATCCGATTTTGAGGTGAGCAATAATGATAATTCTGTGACTCTCAACTGGATATCGCCCACAACCCAAGAAGACGGCACACCGCTGGATGACTTGTCAAATATTGTCATCTACCGTAATGGTGAACAAGTAGCCTCGACATCTTCTTCACCTGGTGAACAGGGGTGGTACAACGATTCTCCTCCTCAGGATTATACCTACAACTACTACCTCACGGCAGTGGATAATGAATCGCCCCCTAACGAAAGTTCACCCACACCTTCTTTAGATATCTGGGTAGGCGAATCTCCAGCTATTTTCATTTGGGAGCCGCCGGACAATTCTCCCGGAAGCGGCGCAGCTCTGCTGGAATCGGCTCAAAACCTGAACCAGTCAGTTTTCCTCGCTGATAACCTGCAGCAGTTTGGCGACCCTGTAGCAGCAGATTATGAAGCCATCTTTGTCCTTCTCGGAATTTCCTCATCCACCCACGTGCTTGTTGAAGGTGAAGCGACCCTATTGATAGAATATCTAGAAGCCGGCGGCAATATCTACATGGAAGGTGGGGAGACCTGGGCCTGGGATAGTCCGACCTCTCTTCATAATTATTTTCATATTAACGGCACGGATGACGGTACTGGTGACTTGGGAACAATCATAGGGGAAGACGGCACATTTGCCGAGAACTTATTTTTCACCTACCAGGGCGAAAATAACTGGATTGATCATTTAGAGCCGGGCAGCGGCGCTGTTACAATCTTAAGTAACAGCAGTCCGTCATACGGGGTAGGTGTCGCCTACGAAGCGGAGAACTACCGTACCATCGGTACCAGCTTCGAGTTCGGTGGGCTTTCTGATGGCGCCGGCGGCTCCAAGGATGATCTCTTGACTGTCATGCTGGACTTCTTCGGGATTGACGTCTCTGCCGGAGGTAACTTAGGGGATGTAAACGGCGACGGCATCCTCGATATCTACGATGTTATCAAAGTGGTGAATTTTATGTTGGGAGTTGCTGATCCTACAGAGGAAGAAGCGTGGGCGGCGGACATGAACAGCGATACAATGATTGACGTATTTGACATTGTCCTCCTGGTAGATGCTATCTTGAATGGGGCAGAAGGAGAAGCGCCGGTGAAAGGTTCTCCCGACTTATTATTCAGATAAGATTTTGTTGCAGTCGTCAGTAAAATTGGGGCCAGTAAAAACATTGTTTTTTTCTTGGCATAAGTAAAGAAATCTTCCTAATATACGCCGAGGCAATTATTTCCAGGAGTTTTAAAGAACACAACATACGCGGGGTTTCACAAAATCTGATTTGAAAGAATCAAGGAGCGAGCTATGAGTAATACGGTTAGGAGATATGCTTTGCTGTGCCTATTGGCCTTCCCACTTGGGTTGTTAATGGCGATTACAACTGGTAAAATTGCTGGCCGGGTGGTGGATTCTGAAACAGGTGAACCGCTGGCAGGGATTAACATTTTAGTTGTAGGTACATCATACGGAGGTGCCACGGATTACAATGGTGATTTTGTAATTCTGTTTATATCGCCTGGGGTTTACGATTTAAAAGCCTCATCTATCGCACACCATGATGTCACAAAGCAAAACATAAATGTCTATGCCGATTTGACAACCACTGTAGAATTTGAAATGGTCTCTAAAACAGTTGAAGGTGAAGAAGTAACTGTAACTGCCGAAAAACCGCTCATTCAGCACGACCTTACAAGCAGCCGCTCTACGTTGACAGGAGATGAACTTGAGAATATCCCCATGGAGGATATCACTGACATCCTGAACCTTACTCCTGGGTTCGTGGAAGGTCACGCCCGGGGCGGCCGGAGCGGAGAGATCCTCTACCTTATTAATGGTGTTCCGGCTGTGGATCCTATGTTTAACAGTTTTGATACAGACGTACCGGAGTATGCTCTTGCTGAAGCAGACATTATCACCTCAGGGTTTTCAGCTGAATACAGCAATGCTCTATCCGGTGTGGTGAATATGGTCACGAAGGAAGGCGGTTCGAACATCGCTGGACGGTTACGCGTTAAAACGGATAATGAAGGATTTCTCGACCCCCTGAGAGACAATTCCCACCAGAATAACAATTTGGAAATGAGCATTGGTGGGCCCATTCCAAAACTTCCTCTCCGCTGGTTCATTTCCGGCGAATTTCAGAATACACAGGGACGGTATGGGGTATCCAATGAAGAAAACCTTACGCTAAACGGAAGCTTGACCTGGCGACCACTTCCAAAGACAAAAATCAAGTTTGATTTTAATCATCACGAATCCAAATGGAACAGCTACAGCCATCGTTACAGCCGTTCAACTTTCGAGAATGAAGATTCTGATGGTGATGGACGGCTTGACCGGATAGTCTCGCTCACATCTCTGGCCTTGCTTGACTCTTCTTATTATGCGCAAGGCGGCTATTTTTATCCAGGTGTTTCGTCAAGTGGGTTTAGTATGGATGATGTCCTCGCTAATGCGGGGCTTTCTATTATTCAGGGAACAGACGATGAAGGAAACACATTTGAAACTGTGAGCGATAAGCGGATGGTACTTGTTGAGGTGGATGTAGATGGCTCAGGGAACTTATTGCTTGGAGACGGAGATTTCCGGAACGAGGATTTAAATGGCAACGGAATCTGGGATATAACCGATCTAAACAGATCCGGGGCAACTGCTGACTCCAGTTTCATCGATCTTAATGGCGATGGCGCCTATCAGTGGGGATCCGACACCGCCATCCCCAATTCAGCCATGTCGGATACAACCATTGGGAGTACAACGTACAATATTATAGCCGGCAATCGAAATTTAAACGGAAGCTCCGCAGCCGCGACCGGATTTAATGATGATTTCAACATGCTGGATCAACTGCTCAGAAACAATAAAACGAGTTCACTATTCAGCATTAACTTGAACCATCAGCTGGGAGAGAAAACGTTTTTCCAGGTTATGCTAAGCCGTTTTCGGACGTACTACCACTACGACACCAATGAAAGCTCCAGTATTGCGGCGTACATTGATTATCTGGAGGAGAACGGAATTACCACTATCCCGGATGAGTACGAGGACGATCTATTTACCGACTGGAACAACAACGATTTTATTGATATTTCCGAAGATGCCTATCCTGATGACCCTTCCAAGTGGCTTACATGGGAAACTATTCCCATCCAAAATACACAGGATACAGACAAGTTTTACACTTATGGTAGTGGAACCACATTCTACAGACTCCGCTGGAATGAGGATGACAAGACCTACTGGAACTTTAAGACGATTTTGACCAGCCAGGTAACCAAGTATCATATGGTAAAGGGAGGATTTGAACTGCAGATCTTTGATATATTTGACCACGATGTGGACATGCCGTCCGGCGGAAACATTTACGGTCAGAATATAGGCAATATGTCTCATCTTGGTGGCCGTTTTGGTGAGGACTTTTATGATACTGGTTTTGATGGGTGCAGCAGCTGTTCGGGTAATGGAGTCTGGGATCACTGGGATTACGGTTCAGATGGTATAGAAGCTATTGACGGCAATAGTGATGGCGACTACGATGATGATTTTGTCGATCTTCCACCTGATGAAGGTGAAGGCGACGGTAAAGTTAACTATGACGAACTGTCGGAAGAATGGGATGAGCTGTATGCTGACGATACTTGGAACGCCGCACAAGGTAAACTTAATCCGATCTGGATGGGAGTCTTTCTTGAGGATAAGATGGAGTTTGAAGCACTCATCGTCAATGCAGGTCTGAGGGTTGATTACTTTGATCCGAGGTTTGAAAATTATCCAACCAATCTTGATGATCCGGTAGTAGATCAAAGCACTGGTGGGCAGGTCAAAGATCCGACTTCTGTACCCACCAAGTTCTACTTCAGCCCACGTATTGGTATTGCCTTCCCTGTCAGCGAGCGGGACGTCATGTATTTCAATTATGGCAGGGCATTCCAGTTGCCTCAGTTCCAATACATGTATCGCAATATTAACTGGGATTTCTCCGGTGCTTTCCCCATCGTAGGCAACCCCGACCTTTTGCCCGAGACAACTACATACTATGAGCTCGGTCTCCAACACCAGATAGGTCTTGATTGGCGGTTGGAAATCAAGGGATTCTTTAAAGACATTCAGGGCCTGACTGATACTCAGCAAAACTGGATCAAAGCCAATCAGTATTATACCCGCCATGTTAACGGTGACTACGGCAGTACTAGGGGTTTAGAAATAGTTCTTTTCAAGCGGTTTAGTCGGCGATACGGCGGCAACATCAACTACACGTATTCCATAGCCAAAGGTAAGAGTTCTTCAGCCCTGCAAAACTATCGCTATACTTGGGCCAGTCAAGTCATTCCAAAGGATGAAAATTTCTTGGATTGGGATCAGCGACATACTTTAAACGCCAACGTGCAAACACTGATTCCTGTCCCTGGTGTTGGTGATATAGAAGTGAACACAACCTTGCAGTACGGTAGCGGACTGCCTTACTCGCCGCCTGTACGTTCTCTGGAGCCGGAGATCAATACACGCCGGCTGCCGCCCACTTTAGTAATGAATCTCTATGCTCAGAAAGAGTTTAAATTAGGGCAGAATATGCGTCTTTCAGCTTTTATATGGGTGGACAATCTTTTCAGCGGATTGATCAGAGATCTTCTGGATATCAAGAATCTCTCCGGTGTTGCGGATGAAGAGTGGTTTGATCTTTATCGAGAGATAATTCAAAGATACGAAGATAAAGATACAAGATTTTTCGGCTCTGAAGGTGATAGTAACGGCATAGACGATGACGGCGACGGCTATGTGGATGAATCCCTTGAAGATGAATATATGATGCTAATGGATACGGACGGGGACGGCACCATTGACTGGAATAAAGAAAACCCGGCTGGAGGAACTTTTGGGTATCCCGGTTACTATCGCGAGGGAGCACTGGTTAACATTGGTATTTCCCTGAAATTTTAACTGTAGAGGTATTAGAGAATGTTGAAGAAAATACCATTGATTATGCTTATTACCCTGCTGGTCATTCCCGGCATGGGGAAAGACATCAGGATAGAGTCTGTACCGGATAGACTTGAGCGGACCCGTCCTGCTGATGAGTATAAAGTTCATAATACAGGTACCATGTGTACAGCAACTTCTAACTTTGCCAATTATGGCGACCCTAATGTCCCTGAAGGTTTGCCGTCCATGGAATGGCCATGTGGCAGCGGCACCCATCACCTGTGGGAAGGACGACTGTGGGTATCAGCTATGGTTGAAGGAGAGAAGAGATCCAGTCATGCTGATTACGGAAACTACGAGTTCCATCCGTCAGATGGTTCTTCTTTTGATCTACCGGCCTATCCTTCCAAATCAGTGGAAGACAGCTACACCACTTTCGATGATTATCTCGGCCCTCACACCACCACAGCAATGGGTATCAGTATAAATCAGCGTGGTCTTACCTGGAGTACTCCTGACTACGACGATTTTGTGATATACGAAGTGGAGATCATGAAGGATCTTGGCGGTGATGATTACAGCGGATCTGAACTCAATGATTTTATCGTCAGTTGGGTGTACGATTGTGATGTGGGTACTGGCACAGACCCCAACAACCCGCACATCGATGACTTGGTGGACTTTGATGGTTGGGATGGGAACAATCCTTCCAGCCAGATCACCTATATGGAAGATATTGTTGAAAATGGCGACCTTGATAGCGACGGTGGCATAGAAGGATATGATGATCTTGGCATTCCTTACGGTTGGAAAAATGTGGGGAGTGCTTCCATTACACAACCCAACTACGATCTCACCCTGACGTATCCCGACGGATTTTACGATGAATATACGGTCTTCATTCCAGAAGACCCATCATCAGCACCCATGATCCGCTGGCAAGCGGATGCTTCTAATCCTGACTACGATGCTGTAGCAGGCGAAATAGCTGTTGTTGGTGAAGACACACTTCGGGGATATGTTGTACCGAGGAACATGTCCTACATGTACGATGGTGATGACCCAACGAGCCCCGAAGATGACACGAACGAGAACACGAGCGTTTCGGGTTTCATCGGCGGCAGTCTGATTTATACAGATTACTGGAAATGGTATGGTGCATATAATGAAACGGACGATGATACTCTCATGCGTGTGTTTACTCACCAGTGGTGGAACTGGGAGTCTGATCCGGGTTCGGATCGTGACAAGTTTGACTACGGAATGGGACAGCATGTGGAAAGCCGAGGTAACAAATTTATGCCCCATCCATTCAGCGTAGGGGCTCCTACTTTTGACTATCGTTTCATGTTGACTTCTGGACCCTTTGACGGCTTTTCTCTTGGTGATACTATAAGATTAGTATATGTCGCCACTGTAGGCGAAGGAATAGGCGGACTTAGGCAGAATGCCGATAACGCATTAGAAGCTTATTATGCCGGCAGTGAGAGCAATCCTTATAATCCTTCGGCGCCTAACGAAGGTACTCACTACCTGTTGCCGGTTCCACCGCCGGTCCCGGTCCTGGCTTATAGCCCTATGGATAAGGGTGTCCGCCTGTCCTGGGACAACTCGGCTGAGCTTGAAGTTGATCCTCTGGTAGGGGCGGCCGACTTCGAAGGGTATCGTGTCTATCGAGCTACATTTAATCCGGAAGGGTGGGAGATGATTGCTGCCTTTGATAACTACGACGGCCCGGTCAATATAATTGACTTTTCTACGGGTGATACACTTTATGATGGCCAGTTGTTCGATTTACCTGATCTGGAACACAGCTGGGTGGACACTCAAACAGCATTTTATGTGTTAGGTGAAGATGGTAACGAAACGGCTTTGATTGAAGATATTTCGAGACCCATTAATAACCTCCCTTACTACTATGCTGTGACATCTTACGATAACCCTGCTGCTCATGGGAAACCTGAATTTCCACCCATTGAATCATCCAAGACAAACTTCAAAACTGATCCTTCCACAGGGGCGCCCACCCCGGTTTACCCCGGGAAATTGTATGATACCGATGAGGAATGGGACGGACGTGTGGTGTCTGTTTATCCTAATCCGTATAAGGGGGCATCTTCGCTGGAATCTCAATATGAAGACAAAATAAACTTCACCAATCTCCCGCCAGCCTGTAAAGTGTCCATATTCAGTATGACAGGAGATTTGATTATCTCGTTAGAGAATACGGAAGGGAGAGCTGACCTTTCGTGGAATCTGGCATCACGGACGGATCTTGATGTGGTAAGTGGTCTCTATATATATGTTGTAGAAAGTGGAGTGGAGACTTACCCAAAAATTCAGCGTGGAACCTTTGTGATATTGAGGGGTGACTGATGTTGAAGACTCTGAGAAAAACTTCGGTATGTGTTGTGATGTTGTCCCTGATGGGACAGTTATGGGCCGCTGCTGATATCAATGAAGCATTTACGGCAAAAGTTGGATTTGTTGGCGCCCAGTTCTTGAAGATAGGTGTTGGCGCCCGTGGTTTCGCAATGGGTGATGCCATGGAAACAATTGCAGATGACGCCTCAGCAGTCTTCTGGAATCCGGCCGGACTTACATTGGCTGAAGGCCGTACGGCGTTTGTAGCTCAAACTTCTTGGTTGGCAGGCATTGAGCATACTGCACTGGCACTCTCCATGCCTTTGTCCCAAATACCTGGAAACATTGCCTTCAGCGCTGTGTCACTTAGTTCCCCAGACATGCTTGTAACCAGCGTGAGTGATCAGGAAGGTGCATTGGGACAGACGTTCAACGCGGTCAATTATGCTTTAGGTATCGGATATGGTATCAAGCTGACGGATAAATTTAGTTTTGGAGCACATGGGAAGATTGTTCATGAAAATTATGCCAACGGCTTAGGAGAGGCTGATGGATATGGAGCCGGAACTACCTGGGCAGTAGATGTTGGCACTCTCTTTTTAACAGGCTATAAGACATTGCGCTTAGGGATGTCCATCCGGAATTTTGGGCCGGAAATGCAGTTGGGTGGAGCATTTATCGATTATGATGAAGGTGATACTATCACTACCACAATTGAAGAGCCTGATCCATCCGGGATAGGCTATATTCAAACCGAGGTTGCGGATGAGCTTCCATTTAAACCCCACAGTCTGCCGTTGACTTTCCGCTTTGGCATGTCGGCTGACCCCATTGATAAGGCGGGGATGAAGCTGACCGTGTCAGTAGTAGGAGAACACCCTCCGGATAATGCTGAGCGGTTAAACTTGGGTACAGAACTGACATTCATGAAATTTTTTGTGGGACGGGCCGGATATGTGATGAATCATGACTCTCGAAAGGCTCTGTCATTTGGTTTTGGTCTTGACAGTTTCCCGGTTGCCGGTGTTGGACGGCTTACGGCTGATTTTGGCCTGACGCAGTTTGACCTGTTCGATCCTACTTGGATGGCATCCGTCGGATTCCAGTTTTGAGGGATAGATGAAGATGTATAAAAAGAGAGCAAGACTGACAATTTTAGTACTCATAGTAGTAATGGGATTTCTGCCTATTACTGCATCAGCTGACCTGGATCCGCAAGTGGGTGAATCCTATATGTTTTGGTGGAGCGATCAGGGCTTCTTTTCTACCTACTTCCAATCCAGCGCCACCTTGAATGCCATTGGAAACAACTGTTACGTCTTTACTGAGGATGCTCGCATTCGTGAACTAGCTATCGCACCGTGGGATCAGAACACTGTTGCGGCAACGACAAACTCCGGTGTGTTTGTATCTAGTAATGCCGGAGCTACATGGACTGCCATGTCGGGTTCCGCTGGTGATGTTCTCCCGTTTGAACCGGTTTCCGGATTGGTGAATGTATCGGCACCTGCAGATCAGCATGTTCATGCTATTTACTCGATAGCATTCGAGGATTCCTCCACATGGTGGGCTGGAATCGAAGGGGGCGGAACGGACGATGGGGGCAGTAGTGGGCAGAAGACAGTCTTCCGTAGTACGGATGTTGCCGAGACGTGGAAGAAAAAAGCTACCGGTATGCCTACGTTTGATGGCGAAAGCTCAACCGTTTACGACATTCATATCATTCCCGGAACTGATGAACCCTTCTCAGCCGGTAAGGGTGGACTGTTCTGGAAGAGTGGATTTTCATTTTCGCAGCTTAATCAGGGATTTCCGGCACCCGCAACCACTGATTGGCCGGGTATTCCCGCTTATGCCGTAACTATCTACGACTCTACAGTTATGGTGGTAGCTACGGATG
>DKQU01000031.1 GCA_002471865.1 Fidelibacterota bacterium UBA7300
AATAGTGGCCGTATATAGGTCATGGAAATCAAGATACTTACTCATTGCATAGGCTCCAACGACTAGAACGTTTGTATATCTCTTATCAGTAACGATATACTTGACAGCGATGTCCAATCCCGTCACAAAAGCGGCGCAGGCACAGTTGACATCGAAGGTCCCGGCATTTTTTGAGCCCAGCATATGCTGCACTTTAGATGCAGTAGCTGGCGATAAATACTCCGGTGTATCTGTTCCAATTATGATAAGATCAAGTGCCTCCGGCGAGAGACCGGCTGCCTGAAGAGCGTTCTGGGCTGCTGCCTGGCACAGGTCAGCTGTAGATTCATCCTCTTCACAAATGTGTCGCTCATGGATGTTCAAGGTACCACCCACAAATTCATCCACATCTTCTCCCAAAAGTGGAATAAAATCTGCATTGGTCATCACTTTATCAGGGGCATACATACCGGTGCCGACGATTCGTGCAAAACGCTTCATTTATTCTCCCCTAGATAATTCATCAATATCTCGTTAAACTCATCCACACATTCGAACATGGGAAAATGCCCGCAATTTTCCATTGTCTCCAGCCGGGCATGAGAAATGGACTTTATGGCTTTTGTTGAGACAAAGTGCGGAACGAGAGCATCCTGCCGTCCCCATATAATCAGTGTGGGAATCTCTGTCGCTCCAATCCGCTCTCGTACTGTAGTCTTCAGCATAATTTCCATCGCTTGTACCATAGCATGCGCGTAGCCTTTGTACTCTTTTCCACTTGCCAAAAGTCCCGCTCGATGGAGGGCATATCGCTCTAGCTCAGGAGTCCACTCTGTCCCTAACTTCCTATAGTTCTGCACAGCTTGTTCAACTGTGGTAGCCAGAATAGTTTCCACGGTAAAACTCGCCCGAAGGGTCTGCTTTAATGCCTTGGGAAACTGCTGAATCCCTGCAGGACTGATAAGAACCATAGTTTCTATTTTCTCGGGACGGGCAGTTCCATAAATCATAGCAACACAACCACCATAACTATGCCCCACGAGCGTAGCATTCTCAATACCGACTTCACGGTATAGTTCGTCAATCAGCCCAATGATAAACTCTTCAGTGAACTCAATCTCCGGTTTATCTGATTTCCCGAATCCCGGATAATCCACGGATAAGACTCGAAACTCCTTCTCAACTACAGGATAAACCGTCTCGAAATTGGTAATATCTGATGCTTGGCCATGGAGAAATATGACTGGCTTTCCCACACCGGTATCAATATAAGCTACCTTGTGACCTTCGTAAATGAACGTCTTTTCAGAGTAATTGTAGTCCACTTCTTTGAACGATATCTCCTTTATTTCATCTGTCAGTTGAGCCAAAGCCGGCATAGTTAATCCTACTAATACAAGGATAACCATTCGCCAGACACTGTTCATAATTTCCCGGCCTCCCAATCCTCCATAAACTTGGCAAACATGTCGTGGAGCTGGGAATGAAAGAGTTCCATTCGATGAAACCTTTCTTTTACCTCTGGTTCCAAATTGTCGCTGGTTTCTAGAATTGAAGCTGCAATCTGTTGGTTACGTCGTATCAGCCACAAGTTTCGTCGGGCCGAGCGCGAAAAAGGATGCTCTGTAATCTCATAGTATGTTTTCCGATCGCCAGGTTTACGGACACTGCGAATCATACCAAACTCCTCCAACAATCGTGTTTCCACACTAACAGGTCCTTTGCTCACCTGTAAAAGATGAGTAATGTCATCCAGAGAAAGAGCGTCCCTGTTCGATAACAGAAGTCCCACAATGCGCCCCCTAACATGCGGCTGTCCAAAAGCAGTGTAGCCATTACCAAAATCCTCAATCAACTCTTTGCGCTCTATAGTTAGTTCCTCACTCATTTGTTTTATCCCTCTTCCTGAAGAAGAGCAGGCCGCTCGCAATATAGCGCCTCAAGCTCTTCTTTATAATATTCATATACTTTCTTCCGCCTTACTTTCAGAGAAGAAGTCAACAGTCCGTTAAGTGGTGTAAAGTTCTCCGGGATAATCCTAAAATATTTAATTGTCTCGAATGAAGCCAACTCACTATTCAAGAGGTTAATGGATTCCTGCACCAACTCCTCGACAGTAGGTGAGACGCAAAGTTCTTCCCAACTGTCGAAAGTTACACTGTTCTCCTTTGCCCACTGTTCTACAATAGAACGACTCAGTGTCACTGCTGCAACGAGATACTTCTTCCCATCACCATAAACCACGAGATGTTCTATATACGGATTGTATCTGAATTTCAATTCTATATTCTCTGGAGGAATATTCTTTCCTCCTGACGTTACAATAATCTCCTTCTTCCGGCCGATAATCTTCAGAAACCCACCGTCTAACCATTGACCTACATCGCCAGTTCTTAACCAACCGTCCTGTGTAAACACCTCTTTCGTCGCCTCAGGATCCTTATAGTACCCCTGAAATACTACTGGACCTCTTGCCAGGATTTCACCATCCTTTGCCAACTTAATATCAACGCAAGAATACGGCTTCCCCACGGAATCAAAATTGTAGTCATTATGCCTATTCATAGTTAATGTGGGAGAGCACTCTGTCAGACCATAACCTTCAGTAATCCACATTCCTGCTTTCAAGAAGAACTCCTTTACCTCCCGCTTCAGACCAGCTCCACCTGACAGAAGAAAGGTGATCCTGCCACCTATGAGCTTACGTAATGTTTCAAGCTGTTCATCCTCATTCTCAGAGGAAGAAATTGTCAATTGAAAAAGTTTCTCGAAATACGCGGGAACGCTCATGAAAAGATGTGGCTTTATCTCTGGTAAAAGCTGAAGTACTTCCAAGGGATTTGTCAGGTAACTTGTAAAGCCTAGGATGTTCCCAAGACCAAGAGCCCCCCAACCGAAAATATGAGAATTTGGTAGCCAATGGAGGTCAACACTCTCAGATAATACCAACGGACCGTTAATATCGAGCCAATCGTTAGTACTGGCGATGAGACTTCTGTAAGTGAGTGGCACTCCTTTGGGACGGCCGGTTGTTCCTGAGGTGTAAAGCATTTGTGCAATATGATCTTCCGTGGTTGTCTCAATTAGTTCTTCAATTATATCCGGGTGAGTCACTTTATGATTCTCACCCATGCGATAAAATTCATCGAAGGAAAAACAGTGAAGGTTATTACTGTTTTGCTCGATATCACCCTCCATCACAACCACGTATTTCAGTATAGGGAATCTCATTTCTGAAGACAGTAGTAGCTTTAGAAGAGATAAATTTCGAATGAACAGGAGTTTTATATCGGAATGGTTCACTATAAATCTTGCCACGTCTGCAGTAGAATTATGATAGATAGGAACCAATACTGCTTGAGCGGTGGCTATCCCTATTCCAGCATAAATCCACTCCAGACTATTATCACTATAGATACCCACCTTGTCGTCAGTATTGATTCCAATCGATTTTAGAGCATGAGTAATCAACTCTACCCGTTTCCGATATTCCGACCACAGGATTGACTTCCACTCTCCACCATTCTTCACCATAAACCGTGGCTTATCAGCCCAATGTTCCGCTTGGTCAAAAAATACTGCTTGGGTTGTCTTCAATATCTCAGTGGTCATATCCTAATGTTTGGTAAATTTCAAACGTTCCATATACTCCAACATTTACAAAATTATTCGGTAAGAGTCAATAGATATAAACAAGAGAGATTTCCCTTCCTGCCCTTCACCCGCAACCATTAACTTCTCAGCATGATCGCCACTCAAGATCACCGCCTCCGGGGAATCATCCTACTCATCATAACAGCTCTACTCTGGAGTCTCGGTGGGCTGCTTATAAAGCTCATTAACTGGAACCCCATGGCTATTGCCGGGACAAGAAGCGGTATCGCCGCCTTAATGATATTTCTTTACCTCCGCCGGCCGAAATTCACCTGGAGCAAGTACCAACTGTGGGGTGCCGTCGCCTACAGCGCAACGGTACTGCTCTTCGTGCTGGGGAACAAAATGACTACTGCCGCAAATACGATCCTCCTCCAGTACACGTCACCTATTTGGATAGCGCTGTTCGGGGGATGGTTCTTGGGTGAGCGGGTAAAATGGCGAGATTGGCTGTTCATCACTTTTGTTCTGTGCGGGATGGTGCTTTTGTTCATGGATAAGCTCTCCGTCACCGGTTTCTGGGGTAATATTGCGGCGGTGGTAAGCGGTATCTCCTTCGGCTGGCTAACGATGCTCATGCGGCGGCAGAAGGCGGGTTCACCGGTAGAGACCGTACTGCTTGGGAATATCCTGACTTTCATAATTGCACTGCCTTTTATGGCTCAGGGGCCGCTTCCTCCGGCAGGTGACTGGGTCTATCTGCTGCTGCTCGGTATCTTCCAACTTGGACTTTCTTACATCCTTTATGCTGAAGCGATAAAACACATTACGGCTCTCTCTTCTATTATAATCGCCATGATTGAGCCCATTCTGAACCCATTGTGGGTGCTGCTGATTATTGGAGAAGTACCGGGATCGTGGGCTGTGGTGGGAGGAGTGATTATCTTGGGAACGGTGACTCTACGAGCGGTACGGGAGGCTGGAAGAGCTTAAATATTTTTTACCGAACTAAGCCTACCTCTTCAGCTATTTCATCAAATACTTCCATTGTGATGGCTGGATGTGAAACAAAAAGTATTCCTAGCTTATTTGTCAAAGCAATAGAAAAACGTGTAGTGGTTTCTACATCAGGAAAATCAACTACTAATACCAAATCATCTTTTCTCCTGCCTACCAAAACATGTATTTGAATTATTTCGCCGCCATAGTCTTTTACCATTGCTTCAATTTCTTTAGTCCTGCCGGCTGATACATCGCGAAACATCTCAGCATCATACGTACCAAACATATAGAATGTTTTCATATAATTATCCTCCAAGACAGTATTTGTTTTCTAAGCATTTTCCAACCTGTAGAATGTAGAACCTCTAACGTTAAATAGCAATATCAACTAAAAGGAGTTTGAAGAATTAAGGATTATCTACTTGTGATTTATGATGTGAGAGAGTCTAAACGAGTTTTGGAAAAAATGAGATAAGACTTATTTCTATAATACAACTTTCCTGGAAACAGTTCCAGTCGCCCCTTCCAACCGTAAAACATGTATACCACTCACCAGTTCAACTCTCAATCACTTTTTTGTGCAGAGAATCCAAAGCCCCTTCCACAAGTGCTTCCACATCAAGATTTTCCTCTGCCTTTTGAAGCTGCTCGACAGTCGCCTTGGTAGCGGGCTGTTTGGGTAGAAAGTAGGCACAACAGTCCTCATCAGGAAGTATGGAAATATCGTAAGTACCGATTTCCTTAGATCTGTTGACGATCTCCTGCTTGTCCATTCCCACCAGAGGCCGGAGGATAGGCATAGACGTGACCGCCTCAATAGTCTCCATGTTCTCTATGGTCTGAGACGCCACCTGACCTAACGATTCACCGGTAATTACAGCATGAGCTCCTTCCCGCTTGGCTAGTGCTTCAGCAATCCTGAACATGAATCGACGGTAGAGGATGATGCGGTATTTCTCATGGCACTTCTCGATAACCTCTTCCTGAATGGGTGCCAATTCCGCCAGAAAAAGGGTAGTCCGGAGCTGGTGCTTCTGAAATATTCTGATAATATCGTGTACTTTCTTGATGGAAGCATCGCTGGTGTATGGTACAGAGTGAAAGTGTAAATAATTGATAAACGCACCTCGCTTCATCATCTGCCACGTTGCCACCGGCGAATCTATCCCGCCTGAGATCATACTCAGCACCTTTCCTCCCATGCCTACTGGGAGACCGCCAAAACCGTCAATCCGATGAGCGTAAACAAACGCTGAATCCTCTACCAAATCAATGTGACAATTCACATCCGGCTGTGTAAGATCCACTGTCTTTCCGAACTTCTCAACAACGGCAGCGCCAATCTCCTCGTTCATCTTCTGAGTTGATAGTGGGATATTTGGGTCTGACCGCCTTGTGGTAATGCGGAATGATTCCCCCGGAAGCGTGTTGACGAACTCTAATGCTGCTTCTTCCAATATCTCTTTTTTTTGTTCCATCCGAGTAGCCGGAGCAAAGTAAACAAGTCCGAATGTATTTCGCAGCACTTCCTTCATGCAGTCCAGCGATTCTCTACCAATCTCCGTCAGCTCGATGACGATCCGTCCACGGACAGTTCGGATTTCTACATAACTCCCCGGGCAGGCGGCTTTCAAACCGGCTTTCATATTGTCCTTGAGTTTTCTCTCAAACTGCCGGCGATTCTTCCCTTTGGTTCCGATCTCGCCGTAGTGGCAAAGGATGTGAGTCGGCACCATTAGAATCTGCTAGCTAACTGAGCACCCAGGTGAGCTCCGTAGAAAAGACATCCTGTGGCTAACGAACCAATGGCAATGTAAATATACTTCAGTGATTCAGAAGGAATCTGACACTTGTTGGTCCAGCGCCAGATCAACAGACCGGTAAAAACAACAGTTGCCAAAAGTTGTGTCGAACCGTGCGTTTCAAATATAGGAAAAGGATTTTCCATATGACCAAAAAGAATGTCAGAAGAAAATCCGCTTATGACTCCAGTCAACGCACTTATTACACCAACTAACAGACACCACCAACCGGCATGACTCAGCGATTCTTTCCTGAAGACTACACTGAGAAAATCAAACAAAACGCTGACTGATAGCAGCGCGATGGGAAAATGAATAATCAGTGGGTGAACAGAATCTAATTGCCACGGATACATAACAGATCTGCTAAACTTTTAATGGTTCGAACGTAACGTCCAGATCAGAAAGGAGAGAAACAAAAACAGGAGGAAGTTTGTCCATGGCGACGGAAGCACCTCTATATGCAAAAAAATCGACACATGATTCCATTGTACTCATTTCACAATTAGGATGGGGAATGCCGCTTTTTCCAGCGTCTTAATGGGCTTACTACCCAGAAAAAATTTCCTTAGTGGTGATTTACTGGAAGCACCCATGACCATTAGGTGAGTCTCGTTGGCAAATTCGACAAAAGTGTCAACTGGATCACCGGTAAGAAAGTGTTGTTTGTGAGGAATCCCTTTGCTCTTTAGAAAACGTCCGGCAGCCTTCGCTGCGCGACTGTAACCAGGACCAAAATTTTCGGATTTTGACACTGTTAACGTATCTACTTCCATCCCCTGATTTGCGGCAATGGTAGCACCAAACCGGACGGCCCGCTTGGTGGCCTTGCTGTCATCCACCAGAAGCAAGAGCCGGTAGTCACGTCTGGTATCGAAGCTCTTCACAACAAATATGGATGTGGGAATGTACTGAATCAGATCGTGCGCCATGGATCGTTTCTGACTTCCACCGATAATGGTAAGAGTGTAATCCTCCTTTTGAGCCTCACGTCTCAATTCATCAATGATTTCACCTTCCCGGAGAATGAGATCCACCTTCCTCCCATAGCTCCCCTGTAGTACCATCCTGATGCGGTCGTTCTCCTGTACAATATTTTCCGGATTGAAACCGTTAACCTGCTCGCTTTCCAAATAACCGGATGAATTCAGGTAGTCAAATGCCCAGCGGAGAACATCAATTCCCGGATGGTAGATTTCCCACTTGACCATGGAATCGAGAGCCAGATTGACACGCCCGGCAAACATCTCTTTTGGTTTTGAACCCACATAAACAACACTGAGATCCGCATCAAACGCTTTGGCAATACGCGAGCCAATATTGAGCGTAGGTTCAGAATATTCCTTACTCCCTACTGCCAGAAGAAATTTCATAGTCTTCTCATCCTCATCGCTTCACAATCTTGTACATAATTTTTCATTTTGCAATCTCCAATTTTTATCAAAATAGGGGCCACAAAAGCTGAGATACCAACAACAGCACTATTACAGACATAATAAAGAGCTTCCCGCCTGCTTTCAGGAAATCACCTCGTTTCACCAAACCGCTTGAGTGTATGATCATGCATGTAGGAGACGCCACAACAGTCAGATAGGCGAACGCCGATGCCAGGGCCGCAGCAAATCCCATGATAATAGGGTCGCCTCCCATATTGAGCACAATAGGTCCTATGACCGCCACTGCCGCAGCGTTACTGAGAAAATTAGTCAGAATTGCTGACAGCAGGATGGCTACTGTAATTTGAAGCAGTGGTGAATCGCCAGCTACAAACTGGAGAGCATCCATAGCTCCGCCGGCTATCCACTGGGCTAGACCAGTGTAGTTTATCTGGATACCGATAGAGATGGCAGCACCGAAGAGGAGAATAACGCCCCAGTTAGTATTTCGATTTAAGTCGGACCAATCCACCAAACCGAATGCTAAGTACACAAACACTCCTATCAAGGCAATGATACCCAAGCCTATTGTGTGACCGAGGAAAACCCATCCTAAGAACACACCCATAAAGACAGCGATGACAAGATACTCTTTGCCCTGCATCTTTCCGCCCTTGGTTACCTGTACCTTCAGCTTCCGGACAGCGGTATCAAGTACCCTCTGCTTCGGCCGGAACGTCATAAGGAGAATAATTACAGCCAGTGGAATTTGGAAAAGAAGCATGGGATAAGCGTGTTTCATCCACTGAAGATACGAAACAGTTCCGTGTCCGAATTCTGTCCAGTAACCCATCATGATGACATTCCTCCCACCGCCTGACGGCGTTCCGATGGAACCCATGGCGCTGCCGTAAGCGATAGAGAAAAGGAGCAGCGATGCCAGTACTGCTACTTTCTTCGGATCCGAGCTTGTACTCCTCACAAGTATCAGTCCCACGGGCATCATCATGGCGGTCACCGTGTGCTCTCCGATGAACGATGAGAGCAACGCACAGATGGTGGTGAAACCAGCGGCTATTCGCCAAGTCTTATTTCCGGTCAAACGGATGATTCCCAGCGCCAGACGTGAATCGAGCCCCTGTTTTACAATGGAAACAGCAAGCATAAGCGATCCCATGATGAAGAAGACGGCATCACTCATAAAGCTCGACGCCACTTCGTTAGGCTCGGCAATACCGAAAACTACTTGAAGTATGAGTATCATCATGGCAACTGCTGGTAAAGGCACCGGTTCAGTAATGATCAGTACCAGAGTCATTATAACTATGATCAGAGTATGGTAAGCATCATCGGGGCGGGATAAATCTGACATGCCGGACGGGGCAGGGAGAAGATAGAGCACAATCCCTACAATAATAGTCAGCAAAAGCCACCGTTTCTGTCGAATCCAGTAGAGTACGTTGGCGATTACTTGGTTAGATATTTGAAACATTATTTAGGCAGAAAGTTACAGAGCAACGACTAACTATACTCTAAGAAACTTCATTTTTCGGTTGGCAGTTCATGCCGGCATTCGGACGGAATTTTCGTCCCGTTTTCCAAAACGGCCCACTTCCAGATGGGGACTCGTTTCTTCAACTCAGAGATAAACCATGCCATAGCTTCCAGTCCCTCTGCCCGATGCTCCGACCAGATGGAAACATGAATGGCGGATTCGCCTACCGGGATCTCCCCGATTCTGTGACGACAGAAAATATCTGATATAGGAAATTTTTCTGCAGTTCCAGCGGCAAGACTTTGCAGTTCTTCTTCTGCCATCCCTTCGTAATGTTCATAGAAGAGCCCCCGGATGGTTTCTCCATTTTCGGTTGAACGTACTCTTCCGTTAAACACCAACTCCGCTCCATCATTATGATGAGAATCTTCGCTTGGAAACGGTTCAATCTTTCCTGAAACGATTTCTGTCTTAATCACTATTCACTACCCAATCCGAATTCCGAAATCAAATCATCCACCTTGCACCGGAGGAATAAGCGCTACTTCGTCACCATCCTTAAGTTCAACAGCCTCGGGTGTGTATTTCTGATTTACTGCCACCCGAAGACTAACGCCTTCCAGAAGGTCACCGGCTTGCTCCCGAACCTTCTCCTCCAGATCAGACGTAGTCACTCCTTCTTCAAGATGAAATACAAGTTCATCTTTCCCCAAATGATATCTCACTTGCGAAAAACATTTAACTATTACTTTCATTCATTCCTCAATCTAATTCAATAATATCCATCGAATGATTTAATCCGTCGTACAAAAGAAGTTTACCGGAGAGGTTCGGCTCCAGACCCAGGATTATCTTCACCGTCTCCAACGCTTGAATATTGCCGATTATTCCGGGGAGCATGCCCAGAACTCCTGTATCAGCACAACTGTCGCCGGTGGCGGACTGCTCTGGGAAAAGGTCAGCATATCGCGGACCGCCATTGTAGTTGAACACCGACACCTGTCCCTCAAAACGGTAGAGTCCGGCATAAACCAGAGGAACAGAATGGTCCGAAGCATACTCATCTAAAACGCGGCGGACAGCTAATGAATCAGTGGCATCCACAATGACATCTGCACTCGAAAGGAGATCATCACGATTTTCTGAAGTCAAAAAAACATTTTTCATCTCAACTTTTATTACAGGATTGAGACTTGAGATTCGCTCCACCGCCGCTTCCACTTTGGACCGGCCAACATCGTCCGAGCTATAGAGGGGCTGCCGCGGGATGTTGGACAGCTCCACCACATCACCATCAATGAGCCTAAGAGTACCTACTCCGGCGGCGGCGAGATACTGGGATACGGGGCAGCCAAGTCCACCCATCCCAACAATCGTTACTTGAGCCGCGGCCAGAGCTTTCTGACCTTTCACTCCCACTTGCGGCAAGACCATCTGCCGGGCGTAGCGGCTGAGATCTGCCTTCGATGACTCAAACTCGTTCCAAGCCTGAGCGCCACCCAACAGACTGACAACATTCTCAGCACCATTTTCCCGGATGAACCTTTCTGTACTCAAACCGTATTGGCAAACAATTACCACTGGGTTATCATCTATAGTACTGAAATCCAAATCTTCTTCAGCAACTATAGTTGCATCAAGAGAAACAATGGGATCCAGTTCATGTTGTTCTCTCGGACGGATATCTACAACTCTAAAGGATTTTCCCTCATCCAACCACTTCTGTAATTCTTGTGGAGAAATTATCATCGAATCGTTTTCCATGGTAAAATCCGAATGCGAATTTCCTCTCCGGGTTCAAAAAGTCCATCTCCCGGTTCACCCCCCAAAATACAATTGGCTTCCAAAGATGACGATAGCATATGTGATCCAATTTTAGTAGACGGTTTGCAAACTAGTTTTCCATCTTCCAACCATGCGTGACCAAATAAATATCGGTATTTTACTTTTTCCCGCGGAAATGGTTCAGCCAAAATACCGGTTGTTGGTTTTGACTCCGGAATTCCCATCATGGTTTCCAGAACGGACCAGACCCATTCCATAAACCCGATATAGGATGATACGGGATTCCCAGGCAGTCCAAAAATCAAGGTGTTATTCCCCGTACCGAAAAAGAGCGGTTTCCC